>NZ_SZWP01000029.1:0-284536 GCF_005280825.1 Citrobacter sp. wls829 | reverse complement strand
TATCAGGAACTTGTTCGCACCTTCCTTAGGTGTAAGAGAACGCTGTTTATAGCATTGTACTGCACTAATCAGTGCAGCAAAAAATAGCGCCGCTGCACCACACAGCGTAGCGTTGATAATGGCGACAGCACCGCTTCCCAGCAGGCTGGTTAATAGCGGCCCGAGAATTTGCCCAATGCCGTACGTCAGCGTCACCAGTCCCAATAGGTTAATGTTTCGCGGCACGCTGAGTTGGCGGGCGAGCGGCATCACCAGTGAGGTGGTTCCCATAAAGGTTGCGCCAAAACCGATACTGCTGAGAACCAGCAGGAACAACGAGTCGCTGGCAAGTGTTAACACCACGCAGGCGCTTTGGGTCAGCAGATTGGCTGTCAGGCATTGCAGGACTCCCCAACGTTTCGCCGCCCATAGCCAGCCGAAACACCCCGGAATGATTGCGATGCCAACCAGCGACCACAGGTGTACGGTCAGCAGTGGCGAACCGGCATTTTTCGCCATCAGCGGCAGGTAAGTGGCGACAATGATGTAGCCAAAACCGGCCAGCCCGTAAAGCAACGCCAGCAGCCACCATGACATCGGTTGATGCGCGGATTTTGCCAGTGGTACGGCGGGCAGCACGCGGTCACGAGAGGGGAGCAGCACGACCAGCAGCAGAAGGAGTAAGCCAGAAAGGACTCCGGCACCCAGCCACAGCGTATGCGATGACAGCGCAAAGCGTAAACCAGCGATGACATACTCATTACCGAGAAAAATGCCGGTCCCGACGCCGGAGAACAGGGCCGCAATCACAAACGGATGACGGGTATGCTGCAGAACCACCATCGAACCAAAGATCATCATACCGGCACTGGCGACACCTGCCAGAAAGCGGATCGCCATCATCAGTGCGGGCTGGGTAAAAAACGCCATCGCCAGGATAAGTCCGGTGGTCGCGAGCGCAGACGCTAATAGCATCGGACGCAGGCGTGAGGGCTGGTGGAACAAGGCGAAGGAAAACAGCAGGCTGCCTGCCAGATACCCGGCGTAGTTGGCGCTGGCAATCCACGAGAGTTGGCTAAAGGTAAACTGACCTTCAGTCAGCAGCACCGGCAGCATTGGCGTATACAGAAAGCGGCCAATCCCCATGCCCAGCGTCAAGACCAGCAGGCCAAACAGCGCGATGCGGATGGAATGATGATTTGAACCAGGACTTCCCTGCGGCATGCAGACGCTCACTTCACGCTGTTATGTGGATATTTGTTATATTACATATGCAAATGATAATTTAAAGTTAAATGATGCGAGGTTACCGTCAGAGGATTTTCTTCAGGTCCATTTCTTCCTGGATCCGTTCGCTGTAGGCGATATGGGTGCGGATCGCCTCTTCAATACCGGCGTTGTAAAACGCAGGTCCCAGTTTTTCGATAATAAAATCAATAAAGAACTCGGCATCGAACTGCTCAAGGTCGAGATCGAAGTGGTCGCTGCAATACGTTTCCAGTTCGTTGCGCAGGCGATCGCGCTCCGCGGATGACAGGGTGATTTCAGCCATTTTTTCTCCTTAAAAATTCGGCAGCGTGAGCAGAGACGGTAGTTGCGACAACAGATATAACACCAGCCCGATAGAACCGCCAACCAGCGTGCCGTTGACGCGAATAAACTGCAAATCTTTGCCGATGTTGAGCTCAATTTGTTGCGACATCTCCCGTGCATCCCAGCTTTTGACGGTGTCGCTGATGTGGCGCGTCAGGAAGGTAGCGAACTCCGGTGCGACTTTTTTCGCAGCCTGCTCCAGGTGTTCATTCAGCGACGCACGCAGGGCACCATCGGCAACCAGCGTTTCGCCAAACCACTGTCCGGCGCTGGCAATGCGTTGTTTCACGCGAGAATCATCGGCGTTAATGTCGGTTTTCACCCACTGACGCAGATCCGCCCACAACTCGCCGAGATAGCGGTTAAAGGCTTCGTCCTCTTTCAGGTAGCTTTTGAGGCTTTCTGCACGTGCGGCCATGTCAGGATCGTGTTTGAGCTTATCGATCAGGTTCAACGTGGCGCGATCGAAGGCGTGGCGGATCTGATGCGCCCGATCGTGACTGATGTCATCCAGCAGGGAGTTGACCGCATCAGAGACCAGCTCGGCGCTGTGTTCACCGAGCCATTCGGTTGGCAGGATCTTCGCTTTGAGCGGATGTTCGGTCTCCAGCCAGCGCACAATCTGCTGGGCGATAAACGCCCGCGAACTGTCGCGCTGTAGCAGGGCGATCAGCTGCGTAATCAGCGTGTCGAGCAGCACCTGGTGGCGGTTGTTTTTGGTCATGCTTTCCAGCATTAATGCGCTAGTGCCGGAGAGATCGACCTTGTCGATAGCCTTATGCACCGCGCGTTTGATCAGCCGCTGGATGCGGGCGTCGTCGGTCAGTTCGAGAAATCCGCTCATGATCTGCAGCAGATGCTGGCCGATGCGCCGGGCATTTTCCGGTTGGCTGAACCAGTTGCCAATGAGCAGCGCCGGTTCATGGCGGCGAATCAGCGCCACCAGTGACTGGGTGTCGAGGAATTTTTCCTGCACGAACTGACCCAGGTTTTCGCCGATGCGGTCTTTATTACGCGGGATAATCGCCGTATGGCGCGAGATAAACGGGATCGGTACCCGGCGAAAAAGCGCGACCACGGCGAACCAGTCCGCCAGCGCACCTACCATCGCCGCTTCGGCAATCGCTTTGATCCCGAGCACCCAGAAGTTGGGTGGCAGAAACAACGTGATGACGAAGGTCGCGGCAGCAATCAGCAGCAGAGAGAGCGCCAGTCGCTTGGCGCGTTTGAGTTCAGCAATTTTATTCATAGACTTAAGGATAGAGCCAGACGGGGGGAACGTGCAAAAATTGTGGCACGCCTCCCATTTTTAGACTGAATGATCTTATCCTGGGATCCAGTTGTCCCACGCGGGTAACGGACCGAGTTCCGCCACCAGAAAATCGATAAACGACCGTACCTTCGGATTACTGTACTTGCTGGGAAAATACAGCGCATACAGGGCGTGGGTTTCACAGGTGATGGTGCCGTCGAGCATCAGCGGCGTGACCTCTTCTTTTTGAATATGATCGCCAATCAGATAGGTGGGTAAATACGCCACGCCCTGATCTTCTAACACCGACTTCAATAACACCAGGCTGCTGTTGGCCTGGATCGGCATATGCAGCTTCAATTGGTGCAAACGATCCTGCTCGTCTGCCACTTTAAGCACTGGCGTGAGGCCGGGGTAAACCAGGCAATCATGATTCACCAAGTCGCTGCGACGCTGGGGCATCCCTTTTTTTGCGAGGTATCCCGGCGACGCGCAGTACGCCCAGCGGATGGGGACCAGTTTACGCATGGCGTAATTCTGCGGCGGCGCGGTGGAGATGCGCAGGGCGATGTCGAAATCGGTTTCGTTCAGATTGACGAAGTTATCGTTGAGATCGATGTACAGATTCACATCCGGGAACTGGGTACGATATTTATCCACCAGGTTTACCAGTCGCGAATAACCAAAGGCAATGGAACAGGTGATGCGTAATTCGCCCTGCGGGCTGTGGTAATAACCGGAGGTAGTATTCAGCGTTTCATCAAACTCTGTCAGTAGCTTATTGGCGCGGTTAAATAAATATTGCCCGGCATCGGTCAGGGTAATACTGCGGGTGGTGCGTTTAATTAACGTTGTCCCCAGCGTGTCTTCCATTGCCGTCAGGCTTTTGCTTACCGCGGAAGGCGAGACGTTGAGCTGTGCGGCGGCCTCCGATAACCCTCCGCAGTCAACGATTTTGACGAAAAATTCCAAATGCTTGAGTGAAATCGGCGTACCCATAATTTCCTTTAATTCACAAGTGATTTGCAAAAACGGTACGAATAGGCCGTTACATTCGCATTTTAAACATGCAACTATTGAATCACAGGAAACAACTCGCTGGCAAAATGAAAAAATAACAGGTTAAGTGAGTTGCATCACAAAATATAAGGAGGCAGGCCAGAAACGCATCAAGTTGTGAATGTAGTCTCATTAAAAATTATATAATTTAAAAGGTACCCATTATGTGGTCACGACTCGAACCCTACAGATCGTCGATTATTTTATTATTTGCTCTGGTTATTGGCGGCTTATTAGGTATTTATGCCCCGACGTTTGCCAGCACACTCCAGCCAGTCGGTCAGATATTCTTAAACCTGTTATTTATGATCATCGTGCCGTTGGTGGGGATCAGCGTCATGTCTTCTATCGCCAGTATGACCGACCTGAAAAGGCTGGGACGCATTATGGCGATTATCTTTATTGTTTCGATCGCGATGGCCTTTATTCCGGCTGCCGGGATTGTGGCGCTGGCGCTATGGTACAACCCGGCGCAGGGCGTCACTATCGATCTCTCGCAGTCCGTGCAGGCGGGCAGTGGCAAGATGGATTTTGTCAGCATGATCACCACCAATGATTTTATCGGACTGTTTTCGAAGTCCAATATTCTGGCGCTGATCGTCATGGCGATCATTGCCGGTGTGGCGATTGGGCAATCAGATCAGGCGGGGAAACGCATTGCGTCACTGCTGGAAGATGCCAATACCGTGATCATGAAGATCGTCTCTATCATTATGAAAGTGGCGCCGATTGGTCTTGGTTGCTATTTCGCTGCGACCATGGCCAGCCAGGATTCCGCGCTGCTGTTAACCTTTGCCCGCGCCATTGGCCTGTTTATGGTCGCCACGCTGGTCTACTTTGTTTTCGGCTCAATTCTCTATTCGTATATTGGCGGCGGTGTTCCGGCGGTCAGAGCCTTCTGGCGTAATGCGATTGAACCTTCCGCCACCGCGCTGGGAACCTGTTCTTCACTGGGCACGTTACCTGTCACGCTGCGCGCCGGTAAGGCGATGGGGATTAACCCGGAAATCGTCGATGTCTCTATTCCGTTATTGGTTAACCTGAACAAAGGCGGCGTGGCGATGATTGCCGCGCTGAAAATTGTCTTTATCTATTCCGTGCTCGGCATGCCGTTCACCACCGAGACCTTCTTCCTGACCATGCTGATTGCCGTGCTCTCGGCCATTATCGTCGGCGGCGTACCGGGCGGCGCGTTTCTGGGTGAGATCTTTATTGTCACCACGCTCGGGTTGCCGATGGAAGCGATCCCGATGCTGGTGGTGCTGGGTACGATTACCGATGCGCCCGCCACGCTTATCAACGTGATCCATGATTTGAACGCGGCACAAATTGTTGAGCGGTTTGCTGGAAAAAAGCAGAACGACGCTGAAATCAACACGACCGCCGCTGCGGTATAGGTTTGCACACGGATTAAGAAACAGGAGATGTTATGAAAGACGCAATGAAGATTGAAACCCAGCTGGTCGTCGCCGGACGTGACAAACGTTACACCCAGGGGGCGGTGAATCCGGTTATCCAACGCGCTTCTTCGCTGGTGTTTGATACCGTGAAGGATAAAAAATTCGCCACCGCCAATCGCGCTAACGGGGAACTGTTTTATGGTCGTCGCGGTACCTATACCCACTTCGCTTTTCAGAAGGCGATGAGCGAGCTGGAAGGCGGTGCGGGCTGTGCGCTGTACCCGTGCGGGGCCGCGGCGGTTACCAATGCGATTCTGGCGTTTGTACAAAGCGGCGATCATATCCTGATGACCGGCGCGGCCTATGAGCCAACCCAGGATTTCTGTAATAAGATCCTGAGTAAATTCAACGTGGAAACCACCTATTACGATCCGCTGATTGGCGCAGGTATCGTCGATTTTCTGCGCCCTGAGACGAAAGTGGTGTTTCTGGAATCGCCCAGTTCAATCACCATGGAAGTCCAGGACGTGCCGGGAATGGTGAAGGCGATCCGCGCAGTGAACCCGGACATCGTCATCATGATCGACAACACCTGGGCGGCGGGCGTGCTGTTTAAGGCGCTGGATTTCGGCGTGGATATTTCCATTCAGGCGGGGACGAAATACACCATTGGTCACTCGGACGGCATGCTGGGCACGGCGGTGTCCAACGCCCGCTGCTGGGATCGTCTGCGTGAGAACTCGTATCTGATGGGGCAAACGCTGGATGCCGACACGGCGTACAACGGCAGCCGCGGACTGCGCACGCTGGCGGTACGTCTGAAACAGCATCAGGAAAGCAGTATCCATATTGCCCGCTGGCTGTCGGCAAGACCGGAGGTGGCGCGGGTGAACCATCCGGCGTTACCGGAGTGTCCGGGCCATGAGTATTTTCAGCGCGACTTTGCCGGTAGCTCGGGCCTGTTCTCGTTTATCCTGAAAAAGCGCCTGACTGATGAACAGATGGCGAATTTCCTCGATAACTTCTCACTGTTCCATATGGCCTATTCGTGGGGCGGATTCGAGTCGCTGATTCTGGCTAACCAGCCGGAGGAGCTGAACAGCATTCGCCCGGCCGGGGATGTCGACTTCAGCGGCACGCTGGTCAGGGTGCATATTGGCCTGGAAGATGTCGGTGATTTGATTGCCGATCTGGACGCCGGGTTCGCGCGTATCGCGTAATGTGATGTGATAAATGCCGGATGCGGTGCCAGCACCTTATCCGGCCTACCACGATGGCGTAGGCCGGATAAGCATGGCAGGTTAGTTTTCCGTGGCTAACGTCGTGGCCTCGTGCTGACGTACCCGCTTCAACAATCCGGCGAGCGTGAATACCACGACAATACCTGCGACAACCGCCAACAGGTGAAACGAAATCCTGCCGCCGTTAAACCACAGCCAGCGCCCAATTTCGACAGAAACCGCCATTACCGTCAGGATCACCATATTCAGCGATGCGGAGACCGTGCCCTTCGGCAGGTTGTTGGAAAACAGCGTAAAACGGAACAGCGTCGGGAAAATCATCCCGATACCAAATGCATACAGACTGGTGCCCAGCACCGACCACAGCCAGACGTGCGGCCAGAGTAAATTGCCACCAATCAGTATCGCCAGCCCGCTCAATTGGACAGGTGCCGCCCGCCAGACAAAGCGCGGCCTTGTCGGGTCCTTCACAAATCGCACCACCACCATATTAGCGACGATAACCGCCCCAAATACTGGAGCCTGCGCCCAGGCAAACTGCGAGGTGGTCATGCCACCCGCGTCGATCAGGATCACCGGCGATACCGCCACCCAGCTCATCATCGGGATGTAGCTCAGCGATAGCGTGGCGGCCCCAAACAGGAACACCCGGTTGCGAAATACATCGCGAAAATCCCGCAGTACGCCGCGTGCGCTGAACGGCACCGAGCCGCGCTGCACCGTTTCCGGCATCGCCAGCAGCAGGCCAATAAAGGCGACCAGGCCCATCGCGGCAATGATGGCAAACAGAACCTTCCAGTGGACAAAGTGCATCAGCGCTGCCCCGGAGAGCGGGCCAATTACCGGTGCCACCAGCACAATGGAGGTGATGATGGCCATCAGCTTGATGGCCTTTGTCTGGCCAAATGCCTCCTGCACCGTGACGTAGCCGACGGTGGCGATAAAGCAGATGCTGGTGCCCTGCACAACGCGTGCAATCAGAAACTGCGTCATTGAGGTGGTGAACAGTGTAGCCGCGCAGGCAAGGGTGAAGATGAGCGCGCCGGTAATTAGCACCGGTCGGCGACCAATTCGATCGGAAAGCGGACCTAACAACCACTGTAGCGCCATCCCACCCGCCAGATACAGGCTAACCGCAGCCGGTGCCAGGCTGACATCGGCGTTGAAATCCCGCACGACATTAATGATGCCGGGTTGGATCAGGTCCGTTGACAGGTAGGCGGCGAAGTCGTACAGAATCAGCGCGATGGGGAAAAACAGCGTCGTGGCGCGTTGCGAGAAAAACGCGAAAATCCGTTGCATAAAACAGCTCCTTGTCGGGAGAAAACCCTCAACGGGAATAGCGAGATCGCACCTCGGGTGGCGTCAGTTGAATGGAAAATAGACATCCGCAGTGTAATGCGAATGGGCGCGTAAGCAAACGCGTTTTTGCGGGGAGTGTTCTGAGAAAATGTCTGCCTTGCAGAGGGCGGTATTTACTGTGGATAGTGCCTCGCAGACATAAAACGTGTTGAATGAGAGTCATAAATTTAACCGTTATAGTCGCGCCATCTTTTTCCTCGGACGATGGATCTCCATGCAAAAAACACCGACCTCAACCCCGCATGATGCGGTCTTTAAAACATTTTTACGTCATCCGGAGACTGCCCGGGATTTTCTACAGATTCATCTCCCTGATGCGTTACGCGAAATATGTGACCTGCAGACACTAAAGCTCGAGTCTGACAGTTTTATTGAGGGGGATTTACGCGCGTATTACTCCGATGTGCTGTGGTCGCTGAAAACGACGGAAGGGGATGGATATATTTACGTAGTGATTGAACATCAGAGTACACCGGATGCGCATATGGCGTTCAGGTTGATGCGCTATGCGATAGCGGCCATGCAAAAACATTTAGATGCCGGACACCCGCAATTACCGCTGGTGGTGCCGATGCTGTTTTATCACGGCGCTAAAAGTCCGTATCCCTGGTCACTGTGCTGGCTGGATGAATTTGCCAATCCAACATTGGCTCGTCGGCTTTATGCCGCAGCGTTTCCGCTGGTCGATATTACAGTTATTCCGGACGATGAGATTGTGCAGCATCGCCGTATGGCGCTGCTGGAATTAATACAAAAACATATCCGTCAGCGCGATCTTATGGGATTGGTCGAGAACATTGTTTCTCTGTTAGTTACCGGGTCCACTAATGACAGCCAGCTCAAGACGCTGTTTAATTATATTTTGCGAACCGGTGATGCACCTCGCTTCAATACGTTTATCAGTGCGATTGCCGAACGTTCACCGCAACATAAGGAGCATTTGATGACGATCGCGGACAGATTGCATGAGGCGGGATTTAAAAAAGGATGGCAGGAAGGCAAACAGGAAGATAAACAGGAAGGTAAACAGGAAGGGCTGATGGAGGGGCGGCGTGATGAAGCATTGCGTATTGCCCGCACCATGTTGACCGACGGTATCGATATCAACACGATACAAAAAATTACCCGACTGTCCGCTGAGGATATCCAGGGTTTAAGCCATTAGATAGAGGCGAAGCCGGGTGTGCCGATTTACTCTATCGCCACCATCACCGCCTCTCCGAGTTTCTGCATCACTTCCCGGTGCTTTTCGTCTGGTGGCAGTGCGCAGTTGATGCGTACGCAGTTGCGATACTTTCCTGACGCCGAGAACAGCGAACCTGGCGCGACCTGGATTTTCAGGCGGCAGAGCTGTTTGGCGACGCAGACCATGTCGACCAGTGGTGGCAATTCGACCCACAGCATAAAGCCGCCTTTTGGTCGGGTGACGCAGATCCCACAGGGGAAGTATTCTCGTACCCAGCAGGTGTAGATTTCCATATTGCGCTGGTAGATCTGGCGCATGCGCCGGACATGGCGATGATAATGACCCTCGCGCACAAAGGTTGCCGCCGCCAGCTGCGTGGCGGGAACGCTGGTGCCGATGACGGCGTATTTCATGTGCAGCAGTTTGTCATGATAGCGACCCGGAACCACCCAACCCACGCGCAGACCCGGTGCCACAGATTTGGTAAATGAGCTGCACAGCAGCACCCGACCGTCGATATCCCAGGAGTGGATCGTGCGCGGGCGCGGATACTCTGTAGCCAGTTCGCCATACACATCATCTTCGAAAATCACAATGTCGTGACGCTGGGCGAGGGCGAGTACCGCTCGCTTGCGGGCATCCGGCATAATAAATCCGAGGGGATTATTGCAGTTGGGAACCAGCAGCACCCCTTTAATCGGCCACTGATCCAGCGCCAGTTCCAGGGCTTCAATACTGATCCCGGTATCCGGATCGGTCGGGATCTCAATCACTTTGATGCCAAGACCGCGTAGCAGCTGCATGGTGCCGTAATAGGCGGGGGATTCCACAGCGACGATATCGCCGCGCTGGCAGACCGTCAGCAGCGCCAGCGACATTCCGCTCTGGCTGCCGCTGGTGATTACGATATCGTCCGCACTGACCACCGAACCGCCGTCCAGCATCAGCCGGGCTATCTGTTGGCGCAGTTCCCGACAGCCGGGCAGCTCGTCGTAACCCAGCACCGCGCGCAGATTATGCTGCGCCACGCGGCTTAACTCGCGCCACAGCGGTTTCAGGCTGGGTTGATTAATATCGGGAACGCCGCTGCTGAAAGGGACGATTGATGTGTCTGCGTGACCTGCCAGCATGTCCAGCACCTGATCCCACTGGGTTATCTTCACCGGACGCTGTACCGGACGCGACATTGGCGGCACCGGCGGCTGTGCTTTACGCGGGGCGACAAAATAGCCAGAGCGCGGCTGCGGGGTGATCAGCTGTCGCTGTTCCAGCATCTGATATGCCTGCTGTACGGTGCTGATGCTGACCCCATGTTCCTGACTCAGGCTGCGCACCGACGGCAGCTTTTCGCCATGGCGATACAGTCCCTGCTCAATGCGTTCGGCCAGCAGACTGGCCAGATATTGGTAACGCGTCATGCTGTATCCCTCATGGGTACCATACAGATCAAAAAACCCGTACAGACTGGCGTGAAAAAGGCGATTCAGGATCCTTTTTAACCAATCTGTATGTTAAATAAAAGTACTTTGTGAATCTGTATTGTATCCCCCTGGATCCGCGAAGATAACGTCTCAGATAAGACGGGGAGGCGGGTATGGAATTTCATGAGAACAGAGCAAAGCAGCCATTTATTGGTTTGGTGCAGGTCTGGAGGGCG
The DNA here is from genome assembly GCF_005280825.1 of Citrobacter sp. wls829. NCBI lineage: Bacteria > Pseudomonadati > Pseudomonadota > Gammaproteobacteria > Enterobacterales > Enterobacteriaceae > Citrobacter > Citrobacter sp. wls829. The sequence continues at coordinate 273,807 of NZ_SZWP01000029.1, read as the reverse complement.
ATTAAACGCTGGCATCTGCGGGCGCAAACGCGGCGCGTATTGCAACAGATGAGCGATGAGCGGCTAAAGGATGTCGGGCTGCGACGCGATCAGGTGGAGTAATTGTTCTTTCATCGACAGAGGCTGTCAGTGCCGGATGGCGGCGTAACCGCCTTATCCAGCCTACAAAATTTAATCCCTGATCGTCAAGTTGTGAAGCTATTTCCAACAATCCAGGTATAATCGTAAGATAATTGTAGATACATTTTTGTATATACAATTAGGGATAAAATACATGCCAATGGAGTTTGAGTGGGATGCAAACAAGGCACAAAGTAACCACCGTAAACATGGTGTTCGCTTTGAGGACGCGGTACTCGTTTTCGACGATCCCCGGCATTTGTCCAGACAGGATCGTTATGAGAACGGTGAGTACCGGTGGCAGACCATCGGTCTTGTTCATGGCATTGTGGTTATTCTGGTTGCCCATAGCGTTAGGTTTGAAAGTGGCTTTGAAGTCATTCGTATCATCAGTGCCAGAAAGGCAGATCGTAAAGAGAGGAATCGTTATGAGCATGATTAAACATAAACGTGGCAGCGCATCCGCGCTGAGTGCTCAGCATGAGGCGGAACTGAAGGCGCTGGCGAATAAACCGGATGATGATATTGATTACAGAGACATTCCGGTGACCGAAGATGAGCAGTGGTCAGAGGCTAATCGCGGTACGTTTTTCCGTCCGTTGAAAACTCAGGCATCGGTGCGCATTGATGCCGATGTGATGGAGTGGTTAAAGCGTCCCGGGAAGGGTTACCAGACGCGGCTAAATGCTATTTTGCGCGAGGCTATGCTGAGAGAGCAAAACAAGAAATAGCCCTATACCGAGGTTGTGAGTGCCGGATGGCGGCTGCGCCTTATCCGGTCTACGGGAGAAGGCTTTGTAGGCCCGGTAAGCGTAGCGCCACCGGGCAAATCAGCAGGGATTACTTCTTCAAGCCCGCAAATGCCGCCCGAATTTCGTCTTCCGGCAGGTTAATACCGATAAACACCAGCTGGCTGTGCGGCTGTTCGTCGCCCCACGGGCGGTCCCAGTCGGCGCTGTACAGGCGCTGAACGCCCTGGAACAGCAGGCGGTTGGGTTCGCCTTCGATCCACAACATGCCTTTGTAACGCAATAGTTTCTCGGCAGATTCCAGCAGCAGGTTTTCCATCACCCTGGACACGTCGCTGATATTCACCGGGTAATCCAGTTCGACGACGATCGAGGAGATATCGTTTTGTTTGTCGGCGATAAAGTGGAAACGCGGTTTGGCGCTGACCACGTTCTCTTCCAGCATAAAACCGTTGGTGTCGAACAGCTGCGCGAGGTCGATGTCGCCATGAGTGACGGTATACACCGGCGCGCGGGCGTTGATGCGCGCCAGGCGCTCACGCAGTTTCTCGCTTTCACCTGCTACGTCGGTTTTGGTCAGCAGGATGCGGTCGGCGTAGCCAACCTGCGACTGGGCGATGGTGAACTGCTTCATCTGTTCGTCGGCGTGCACCGCGTCAACCAGTGCGATCACGCCGTCCAGCAGGTAGCGTTCGCAAATCACTTCATGGGAGAAAAAGGTCTGAATAATCGGGCCGGGATCGGCCATGCCGGTGCACTCAATCACCAGACGGTCAAAATCGATCGCCCCCTTGTCGAGGTTGTCGAGCAGGTCTAACAAGGCGTCTTCCAGTTCACTGGAGCGGGTGCAGCAGATGCAGCCGTTGGTCAGGGTTTTGATCTGCGTGGCGCGGTCGCCAATTAGCTGATCGTCCACCGAGACTTCGCCGAATTCGTTTTCGATAACGGCAATTTTGTAACCGTGCTGCTCGTTGAGAATATGGCGCAGCAGGGTGGTTTTACCCGCGCCGAGAAAACCGGTGAGTAGGGTGACTGCAATCGGGGTCATTCATTTCTCCTTCTAACAGCAACTGCTTCCGCCGCTACCGTAGCGGGCTTCCTGGCGCTCGCGGAAGAATTCTTCGTAGGTCATGTACGGCTTATCGGGATGGTTGGTCTTCATATGCTCGACGTAGTTGTCGTAGTCCGGAATACCAATCAGCATTTTTGCCGCCTGACCGAGATACTTTTTTGCCTGACCTAAAGTACCAAACATTCTGCCGTCCTGTTAATGAATAAAGCCGGATGGCGGCTTGCGCCTTATCCGGCCTACGTTAACTGCATTCTGTAGGCCGGGATCGCTGCGCGCCTCCCGGCATCAGGTTAGTGGTGTGAAGAGGTCTTCACGCCGCCTTCCGGCACCGGTACATACGGCGTCTCTTTATCAGAGCGGCCGTTGATGGCGCGGGCTTTCTGCCAGGTACGGAACCCGTAGAAAATGATGCTGTACACCACCACCAGGAACAGAATACTCAGGCCTGCGTTGGTGTAGTTGTTGATGACGATATGGTTCATGTTGGCAATCTGCTGCGCGGTCAGTTCACCGCCGTTAGCAATCTTCTCTTTGTACTGACTTGCCATGAAGAAGAAGCCTTCCATCTGCGGGTTGGTGCTGAACAGTTTCAGACCCAGCGCCCAGGTGGTGCAGATCAGCAGCCATACGGCCGGAACCACGGTGACCCAGATGTATTTGGTGCGCTGCATTTTAACCAGTACCACGGTGCCGAGAACCAGCGCCACAGCGGCTAGCATCTGGTTAGAGATACCGAACAGTGGCCACAGGCTCTTCACGCCGCCCAGCGGGTCAACCACGCCTTGATACAGCAAGTAGCCCCACAGGCCTACGCAGCCCGCAGTACCCACAACACCGGCAACCAGGGAGTCGGTTTTCTTCAGGAACGGGACGAAGTTACCCAGCAAATCTTGCAGCATAAAGCGGCCAGAACGGGTACCGGCATCCAGTGCGGTCAGGATGAACAGCGCTTCAAACAGAATACCGAAGTGGTACCAGAAGCCCATGTCAGCCATCGGCAGCACTTTGTGGAACACGTGCGCGATACCGACAGCCAGCGTCGGTGCGCCACCGGCGCGGTTCAGAACGGACGGTTCACCAATGTCTTTCGCGGTTTGCAGGATCTGCTCAGGCGAAATCACGAAGCCCCAGGAGCTGACGGTTGCCGCTGCCTGCGCGGTCACGTCTTTCAGCTGCGCCATAATCAGCGGCGCGTTCTCGCCACCCATTTCATGCAGGTTTGGCATAGTGATGCCAAGGCCCGCAGGCGGGGTGTTCATCGCGAAGTACAGACCCGGTTCGATGATGGAGGCGGCAACCAGCGCCATAATTGCGACGAATGATTCCATCAGCATGGCGCCATAACCAATGAAACGCGCATCGGTTTCACAGGCCAGCAGCTTCGGTGTGGTACCGGAGGCGATCAGCGCGTGGAAGCCAGACACCGCGCCACAGGCGATGGTGATGAACAGGAACGGGAACAGTGCCCCTTTCCACAGCGGACCGGTACCGTCAACGTACTGGGTCATCGCCGGCATTTTCAGCTCTGGGTTCAGGATAACGATACCGACAGCCAGACCAACGATAACGCCGATTTTCAGGAAGGTGGCCAGATAGTCGCGCGGGGCGAGGATCAGCCATACCGGCAGCAGCGCAGAGATAAATGCGTAGCCGATAAGCGTAAAGGTAATGGTGGTGTCTTTAAAGGTCAGTGCCGGGCCCCAGTACGGGTCGTGGGCAATCACGCCGCCGAAGTAAATGGAGGCAACCAACAGAACAATACCAATCACCGACACTTCGCCCACACGTCCCGGGCGCAGGAAGCGCATGTAGATCCCCATGAACAGCGCGATCGGTACGGTTGAGCAGACGGTGAACACACCCCACGGGCTTTCCGCCAGCGCTTTCACCACAATCAGCGCCAGCACTGCCAGGATGATAATCATGATTAAGAAGCAGCCGAACAGCGCGATGGTTCCCGGTACCGGGCCCATCTCTTCTTTGATCATCTCACCGAGAGACGCGCCGTTACGACGAGAAGAGATAAACAGCACCATGAAGTCCTGCACTGCACCGGCCAGCACCACGCCCGCCAGCAACCACAGCGTACCAGGCAGGTAGCCCATTTGCGCGGCCAGTACCGGTCCAACCAGCGGACCTGCCCCGGCGATGGCAGCAAAGTGGTGACCGAACAGGACGTTACGGTTGGTCGGGACGTAGTTCAGACCGTCGTTGTTGATGACCGCTGGCGTGGCACGCGTGGGGTCAAGTTTCATCACTTTCTGGGCGATGTACAGACTGTAGTAACGATAGGCCACCAGATAAACAGAGACAGAGGCGACCACGATCCACAGGGCGCTGATGTGTTCACCCCGACGTAATGCCACTACCGAGAGGCAAAATGCACCGATGATTCCGAGAATCACCCAGGGTATGTGCTTGAATAACTTTTTCGTATCCATAGTAAAACCTGGTATCTAATTAATAATTGGCCGAAGCCGCGTGAGTTTGAGTGTGTGTTTGAGGAGATAAGTTGACTGCTATGTTGGGAGGATCTTGCCAGAGAATTACGCGCGTAAAGTAAGGTAAATATGTGAGTGGTTATATGTCAGCTTAAGCGGTCCCAAGTGTCAGCGAGCGGTTCCGGGGAGCGGTAAATGGGGATGATTATGTGATTGAGATCACTAAAAAACTCTTTTAGAGCCCTTACGGAAGGCGGTATCGACGATTCGTCGATGCTGCGATCGATTCAGGAAGCACGAATTCCGTAAAGTTTTCTCTTTTCAGGCCGAAAATTCTGACATCTGTCTAGCGGAAAGAGAAAACATGTTAAAACGAATGAAGATTGTTACCAGCTTACTGCTGGTATTGGCGCTGTTTGGCCTTTTACAACTGGCCTCGGGCGGGTTGTTCTTTAATTCACTGAAGAATGACAAGGAGAACTTTACCGTTCTGCAAACCATTCGCCAGCAGCAGTCTGCGCTGAACGCGACCTGGGTTGAACTGCTGCAAACGCGAAATACCCTGAACAGGGCAGGGATCCGCTACATGATGGATCAGAGCAATATCGGCAGCGGCGCCACCGTGGCGGAGCTGATGCAGGTGGCGAGCACTGCGCTGAAAATGACTGAGAAAAACTGGGCAACCTATGAATCGCTGCCGCGCGATCCGCGTCAAAGCGAAGCCGCGTTCCAGGAGATCAATCGTACCTATGACATTTACCACGGCGCGCTGGCGGAGCTGATCCAGTTGCTGGGCGACGGCAAGATCAATGCGTTCTTTGATCAGCCGACACAAAGCTATCAGGATGGCTTTGAGAAGCAGTATATGAACTACATGCAGCAGAACGATCGTCTGTATGACATTGCGGTTGAAGATAACAACAGCTCTTACAGCCAGGCGATGTGGGTGCTGGCTTGCGTGCTGATTACCGTGCTGGCGGCCATTATCGCCGTCTGGTTTGGCATTAAGTTCTCGCTGATCGCCCCGATGAACCGCCTGATTGACAGCATTCGTCATATTGCCAGCGGTGACCTGGTGAAGCGCATCGACGTGGAAGGCTCCAACGAGATTGGGCAACTGGCCGAGAGCCTGCGCCACATGCAGAGTGAGTTGATGAGCACCGTGGGTGATGTGCGTAACGGTGCTAACGCCATTTACAGCGGTGCCAGCGAGATTGCGATGGGCAATAACGATCTCTCGTCACGTACTGAGCAGCAGGCGGCTTCGCTGGAAGAAACCGCGGCCAGCATGGAAGAGTTGACGGCAACCGTGAAGCAGAACGCCGAAAACGCCCGTCAGGCCAGCCATCTGGCGCTGAGTGCCTCTGAAACGGCGCAGAAAGGCGGCAAAGTGGTGGATAACGTGGTACAAACCATGCGTGACATTGCCTCCAGTTCGCAGAAAATTGCCGACATTATTAGCGTGATCGACGGTATTGCCTTCCAGACTAACATTCTGGCGTTGAACGCCGCGGTAGAAGCGGCACGCGCAGGTGAGCAGGGCCGTGGATTTGCGGTGGTCGCCGGTGAAGTACGTAACCTGGCCCAGCGCAGTGCGCAGGCCGCGCGCGAGATCAAGAGCCTGATTGAAGACTCGGTCAGCCGCGTGGATGTCGGGTCAACGCTGGTTGAAAGCGCCGGTGAAACCATGGATGAGATCGTCAATGCGGTGACCCGCGTGACCGATATCATGGGGGAAATCGCCTCAGCATCTGACGAGCAGAGCCGCGGTATCGATCAGGTCGGTCTGGCCGTTGCCGAGATGGATCGTGTAACCCAACAGAACGCCTCGCTGGTGGAAGAGTCCGCTGCCGCCGCGGCGGCGTTGGAAGAACAAGCCAGCCGTTTGACCCAGGCCGTTGCCGTGTTCCGTATTCAGCACGATCAAAAGCGTCCGCGTGATGTTGCTGCCGTAAAACCGGCATCGACAACCACCCAGCCGCGTAAAGCCGTGGCGACGGATGCGGGTGAGAACTGGGAAACGTTCTAAGCCTGTGATGCCGGATGGTGCTATTGCTCATCCGGCTTACCGGGAAGGTATGTGTAGCCCGATGCTATCGGGCTACACGTCATTACTCCTGACGCGGGTCGCTAATCGGCTGGCGAACCAGGAAGATATAAGCGAACGCCCCTACCATCGTCACGCAACCACAGATAATCAGCGCCAGACGGAAAGAGTTGGTGGTATCCACGATAAATCCGGTGACAATCGGTGCGAACGACGCACAGATAAAGCTGGCAAAATTCTGAATACTGCCCACGGACGCGGTCATACGGGAAGCCACTGCGACGTGGATCAAACCCCAGCAGGACGTGCCGGCGAAGTGGATGCAGAACAGCGCCATCCCAATCAGTAACACGGCGGCCATTGAGGTTGTCGCCTGCGGTACCACGAAGGTAAATGCAGCAGAGCAGAACATCCCGGCAATGATACAAATCTTACGACTCTTAATCGGCGCCATGCCGCCTTTCACCAGCCAGTCGGTGACAAAACCGTTAATCAGCATGCCAGCTGCGCCAAACAGGAACGGGATCGCGGCCATGAGCCCGGTACTTTTTAAATCCAGGTTATAGGACGTTTGCAGGTAACCCGGCAGCCAGGCCAGATACAACCATGCCGTGTAGTTGATGCCGCTAAAGCCCAGCATCATGCCCCACATGGTACGGTTACGGAACAGGCTGCGCCATTCGGCAAAGCTCAGCGGATCGCGGCGGGCATTGACGCTACCGGCGTTCAGGTACGCTTGTTCGGTGGCGCTCAGTTCAATCTGCTCGCGGTTGCGATACAGCATGTACCAGCCGATGGCGAGGAAAATACCCAGTACGCCGATAGTGATAAACATCCAGCGCCAGCCCATCACCAGCATCATCGCGGCCAGAATCGGCGGGCTAATGGCGACACCAATCGTTGAGGCTGCGTTGAATAATCCCATCGGGCGGCCGCGTTCTTTAATGTTAAACCAGTCGTTGATCACCTTCACGCCGCACGGGTTCATTGGCGCTTCACCAATCCCCATCCCGATACGTACCAGCACAAACTGAGTGAAGGTATGTACCATGCCGGACATCGCCTGAAACAGCGACCAGAAAAACATGCCTAGCCCCAGCATAATGCGCGGGCCTTTGCGATCCAGCAGCGGACCGCAGGGCAGTTGCGCAATACCGTAAGCGAGAGAGAACACGGACAGCAGGATGCCGATTTCGGTTGCGCTGAGTCCCAGTTCTTCACGAATTGTCAGGTTAGCTACTGACAGTGAACTGCGGTCGAGATAATTAATGACCGCCGCAAAAAATAATAAAATCATTGCTGTGGTCTGAATACGTTTTATTCGACTGCTGCGTTGCACCATGCCGTCTGGCGGGACATTAATATCCGCAGATGACGAGGTGCCAAACGAAGAACTCGGGTCGAGGGTAATATTATTTTTTTCCACGCCGGACTCCTGAACCTCAATAATTTATTTTTACACGGTGCCAGACCGTGCTGTATTGAAAAATACCAGTGATAAATCACGTTATTCATCACCGCTCACGAAATTTTTTTAATGCAGTCGACTTAGCGTGAGCATAGGCAAGAGGTTTTTTCTGGCGTTTTTATTTTTATAAAATCGTGCTCCCGGTAGTGGTTTGCTGTTTTTTATCCGTTCTTAATGGGTGCTGTCACTGGTTTGATTGATAGAGCGAATCATCGATTGTTTGGCTGAATTCAAATGGTTACAGAGTGCCAGGGTGGCATCCAGGTCGCTGCGGCAGATCAGCGCGCTGAGAATGGTCATATGCTCATCGATGGCAATGATGTTGCGCTGCTTGAGGTCGCTTTCGTCCCACTGATAGTGGAAGTGGAAAATCACAGAAATTATCTCAAGTGACTGATTGAAAAAGATATTATCAGCAGCGGAAAGCAGCAGGGCGTGGAACTCGCGGTCTAACTGCGAGAACATACGAAAGCTACTGCCAATGCTGTCGCGCAGCATCCGGTGGCGCTCGAGCAGCGTTTTGGCCTGTAGCCAGCGCGGGTCGTTGTCGGGCAGATTCAGGAAATGTTGCAAAGAATGCGTTTCCAGCATTTCGCGCAGTTCGAACAGTTGTTCGGCATAGGCCTGGTCGAACTGCTTCATGCTCCACTGACCGCGTTTTTCGTTTTTAATCAGGTTGTAACGTTCGAATTTTAAAAGGTATTCCCGCACAACGACCGGGCTGACGCCCGCTGCTCTGGCAAGCTGCAGCTCGGAGAACGTTTCGCCTGCGCGCAACTGGCGCTGGTTAATCATAGTGAAAAAGGCCTGTTCAAAAATACGATTTTGCTCAGCCATGGAGGCCGTAGTGCAATCAAAACCGTCGTCATGATCCGGTTTGCGTACGATTACGTAGTGGCTACCCACCTGAGTCAGCACACCGCATTCAGCTAAATGGCCCAGCATATGGCGCACGGTGGTGCGGCTGATGTTGTACATCTCTGCCAGCGCGCTTTGCGAAGGAAGTGGGGAAGGAATATGACCCCGCGCCATATCATCAATTATCTGGTTAATCACATTGTGGCGTAGATTCTGTGAACGGCTCATGGCGTCTCCTTTTTACCTATTAAAACCCGATTTAAAACATTTTTATGCGTTGGGTTTCACAGATTATGTTTCTGCTTGCGCCAGTATTTTTATTTTCATCGATATCTGAGGCAACAAAAAAACAGGAGAGCAGAATCATGTCTACGATGAATACACTGATTTGCCAGGAACCCAAAAAATTAGTCTGGAAAGAACGTGATATACCTATTCCGGGTAATGGCGAAGCATTAATAAAAATAAAGTCTGTCGGGATTTGTGGGACCGATATTCATGCATGGGGTGGCAATCAACCTTTTTTCAGCTATCCACGCGTATTAGGCCATGAAATATGTGGGGAAGTTGTCAGTCTGGGGCGGAATATACAAAATCTGGAAATAGGCCAGCAGGTTGCGGTTATTCCTTACGTTGCGTGCCAACAGTGCCCGGCGTGCCAGAGCGGGCGCACCAACTGCTGCGAGAAGATTTCGGTGATTGGCGTGCACCAGGATGGGGGCTTCAGCGAATACCTGTCCGTGCCGGAGACCAACTTGCTGGATGCGCAGGGCATTGATCCGCAGGCGGCGGCGCTGATCGAACCGTATGCCATCAGTGCGCATGCTGTGCGTCGGGCTGCCGTGGTGCCTGGCGAGCAGGTGCTGGTGGTGGGAGCGGGGCCGATTGGTCTTGGCGCAGCGGCGATTGCCAAAGCCGATGGTGCGCAGGTGGTGGTGGCGGATACCAGCCCCGCCAGGCGGGAGCATGTAGTCTCCCGCTTAGGATTACCGGTTATCGATCCCTCTGCTGAGGATTTTGACGCGCAGCTACGCGCGCAGTTTGACGGTTCTCTGGCGCAAAAAGTGATTGATGCGACGGGGAATCAGCATGCAATGAACAACACGGTGAATTTGATTCGTCACGGCGGCAGCATTGTGTTTGTTGGGCTGTTCAAAGGTGATTTGCAGTTTTCTGACCCAGAATTCCACAAGAAAGAAACCACCATGATGGGCAGTCGCAACGCCACGCCGGAAGACTTTGCCAAAGTCGGTCGCCTGATGTCGGAAGGTAAGCTGACGGCGGACATGATGCTGACTCACCGTTACGCGTTTGCCACGCTTGCAGAGATCTACGAGCGGGATGTGATCAACAACCGTGAACTGATTAAGGGCGTGATCACCTTCTGATAAGGTTGCCATGCAGCGCCCGGAGGTGTGTTGGGCGCTGTTTTTTTATCCTTGCAGGTCCACGATTTTGATTTCAACCATTCCGATCCCCAGCTTACGCGGAGAGTGGCCCAGAATGTTGCCCTCGTTGGTAGCGACGGGATCGGGTGGGATAATGACCAGCGTGTCGGCGTCTGCTGGGTTATCAAAATGCAGCGTGGTGGTGCTGACGTCATGGCTTAACACCAGCGTTTGTTCCTCGTTGCCGATGCGTACCGGGATGGGACGATTGGCGTTGTCACCGAACGCTTTGGCAGTGATCACCAGATCGAATTTCTTCGGTAACGGGGCGTTGTATTCGATCTTTACCTCGTCACTCAGCTGCGCGTTGGACCAGCGCCCCCAGGATTCGGGGCGCGAAATCCCGCTAAATTGTTTCACCTCTTCTGGCGCGCCGGCCACGTTAAAGACGAAGCTGTCGGCCTTGTAGCGAATATCGTTATCAACAATTTTCAGCGTATCGACGTTACCTTTGTAGCGCTCCATGTCGATCACCGTGTCTTTAAACGCGGTTTTACCTTGCCATTTGGCTTTATCGACGTGTTGTACAATTTGCTGCCCGCCCAGTTGCCCTTGTGATACACACCAGTCGGTGGAGAGCGCCAGTTCCGGTGCCCACAGCTGGGCCATTTTGTAGCAGCGGTCTATCCAGACAAAGTTATCGCGCGGGGCGAAATCCGCCAGCTGGAAGCGCAGCGGGGCAGAGTATTCACTTTCCGGCAGTGGCTCAACGCGTTGCTCCGACACGCGCAGCAGCAGCGGCAGGCGGAAGTGACTGCCGGAGAACGCGATCATGCTTTTGTCCGTGTCGACGGTGAATGCTTTCATCTCTTTGGGGAAATTCCACAGGCGAATAATATCGGGCTTCCAGGCCAGCATTTTCTCTTTGATGTTCAGGAATACTTCTGACACGGACTCGCTCGACAAGCTACTGCGTCCTAGACCGATAAAGTTATCGCCGCCGAGAATATCCAGGACGGTCGCGCCGTTATCCATCGTGTTGCGTTTCACCGCCAGCGTATCCTGCTGCGGCTTGTCGCCGCGTAGCACGAAGAACAGGTTGTTGCGATCCTGCTTGTTCAGGTATTTCCAGGCGGTGTTGTTCATCGCCAGATGATCGGAGGACACTACAATAACGGTATCTTTAAACCACGGTGACGCTTTGATCTTATTAATAAACGCGGCAATGTTTTCCTGACTACAGCTGACTGCGCTAAATGACTGATTGGCTTTGCCATCGATGTCATAGCGTTTGCGGTTGCAGGTGCGCGAAATAAATCCATCCGGGTGATGAGTATCGACCGTCAGGGTAAACAGTGAAAAACGTTGACCAGACTGTGAAAGCTCTTCGAATTTTTTCCACGCTTCATCGAGGACGGTATCGTCGTAAAAGCCCCAGTCATTACGATAGGCCGGGTCCGCTACTACGCCTTTTAACTCTTCAGCGCCGTACAGATGATCAAAACCATGGGATTTCAGGAACACGTCTTTCCCGGCAAAGCGCAGATTTGCGCCCTGTACAAAGACGTTTTGATAGCCGGAGTTCTTCAGGATGTCGCCCAGGCAAATATTGTTTGGGAAGAAGCTGGAAACTGATGCCGAGGCGTTACCTTCAAACGGGGCAAACAGCGGAATGCCGCACTGTGAAGCGACCATGCCGGCGATGGTGTAATCCGTTCCCGGCAGCTGCATAGTATTGCTGAAATCCATCCCTTCGTTTTTTAATGCCCCGAGCTCCGGGGTCAGATCCGGGAATGCATCATTGTTAAAATAGGTGCGCTCCAGGCTTTCGCCGTAGATATATACCAGGTTCAGCTTCGGGTTGGGAATGGTTTTTGACGGCTCTTTGTAATACGCCGCAAAATCCGGGTCGCCATCGCGCGACTGGGATTTCACCAGTTCGGTTATCTGATGAAACGCCGGGCTGGCATCCACCGACGCCAGCGCCAGCAGCAGAGCCAGCAGGCTGTAACCCACGTGATGAGGATGGTGGCGACGACGGCGAAGCACCCAACCCAGCGCGCCAAACACGGTGGCCAGCGCCAGTGCAATCCCAATGCCGGGCAGAACATATTTGCCAAGGCCCGCGCCGGTCAGACTGTTGGTCAACGTGTACAGAACTGCGTCGTTGATGCCGTCGCCGGTGAAATAGTCGCTGGCATACAGCGTGATATTCAGGACAATAAAAATCCCCAGCACCGTTAACGTGGCAGCAAACCACCAGGTGTTGCGACCCGCTTTCCAAGCGTAAATCAACACCGACGCGAGAAACAGAGTGATGGAGAATAATTCAGACAACGGACGATCCTCAGTAAGCCGGGTAAATACCTGGCAGGCTAATCATTTCTGGAAAGTACAATGTAATAGCGTTGTTACATTGCTGCAATTGTAGTGACATTTAATTACGTTGTTATTCAGAATTGGTTTAGATATGCAGGGTGTTGAAGGGGATTACTGATTATTTTGAGGAATGTTTGCGGGACATAAATTGATACCGCGCAGGTTGTGAAAAACCGTGCGCGGCATTTGTGCATCAGGAAATGAAGTTCATACCCTGTTTTAACACCAGATCGCAGGCCTTGGTTTTGACTTGCTTTGCCAGCGAGCTGTTACCAATCGTATCCAGATTTAGCTGTTGACCATCTTTGGCATTGAGCATGCCCTGAATGCCGTCCAGATAGTTGGTGTCTTTTTTCTGCTCCGTTGCGCCCAGGCCTAGTTTATCCAGCACCTGATTTTTGACGTTTTCGGTATCGGTGACCGAAGCCAGTTTCTGTTTCGCACAATATTCCAGAATCCCGGCTGCGTTGTTCATACTGCTGGACGTGAGCGACTGATTACTGCCGAGCAGGCTGGTCAGGGAAGAAAGTGAGCTGCTGCTCTGAGAGCCAGAGGTTTGCTTACTCAGTTCGCCAGCCGCGCTGGAGAGTGAATCCTGCCAGGAGGCGGCGAAAACGCTGGTGGAGATCAGCGTGCTGGCGGCAACCGCACAGCACAGAAATCGTTTTGTTGCTTTCATCATTATCATTATAGGTAACTCGTGTTATGCCTTTTCAGCGCAGTATAGCGCTGCTGATGTTAGGAATGGTCTCAATACTCTTTGCCTGTCACCCGGCTGCGATAACTTTCCCAGTTAAAAATCACCCACAGGCTATTGCCGAGTCGCATACGATCCATCACGCGCTCACCCAGCAGTTTGTTCATTTCATCTATATTGCTGTTTGTCAGCATGCCGGTCGGTCGCTTGGAGGAAGAGCGGCGATCGACGATCTGGTTGATGATCACTTTTTCATAGCGCGATTCGGTCTGCATGCCGATCTCGTCGATCACCAGCAGATCTACGTTGCTGAGATCGTTGAGCAGCTGTTCTTCGCTGGTTTCACGATTGCTGAACGTCTCTTTCATTGCCGACATAATGTCTGCCACGGTAATGATCAGCACTGACTTGCCGCGCAGCAGCAGTTCGTTGCAGATAGCGGCAGCCAAATGGTTTTTTCCGGTGCCAGGTTTGCCGGAGAAGATAAAGCTGGCGATATTGCCATCAAACTCTTCGACGTACTGACGGGCTTTGCTCAGGGCATTCATTTGTCCTTCGCACTCGACCCGATAGTTCTCAAACGAGCAGTTCTGGTGCAGCGGACGGATACCGGAGCGGTTAAACGTGCGCTGCATTTTCATGGCCCGGTTCTCGCGCGCCAGCGCCGCGGCATGAATTTCACCTTGTTCTTTTTGCCACGCCAGCAGTTCCTCGCCCGTTTTGAATGCGGGCTCGACATTGGGCGGCATCATTTTTTGCAGACGTTTCATCAGGTCGCCAACGTTTTTCATCGTTATCCTCTAAAACCCGGTGGAATATGACTGTCAGGTTCGCTGACACTGTTAACATCACGTTTGGGCATTCCGCCATTGCTGGCCCGGCCAATTTGTACGCTACGCGCGAGTTTTTGCTGCCACTGAACATGGTGAAAGATCTTGCCCTCTGCCTGCCAGTAGGCCACAAACGCGGCCAGCTCTTCGGCGGTGACCGGTTCTCTGAGCGCGATGCCCCATAGCGCGGCCTGTCGCTGAAAGTCAGCATCGGGCTGCCAGTCAGCGTACATCGGAAATTTCCCCATCGGTACGGCAACAGGTGCCGCTTGCGGCTCTTCGTAAAATTGCGCATCCAGCGTGATATCGCTTCCCGGACGTGACAGCTTCTCTTCGAGCGCCAGTAGCTCGGCCAGACGCGCAGGGGTTACGGCATAAAACGCGGGCGCATTATTGGCGAAAACGGCCACTGCGCCACCTGCTGACTTTGCCAGCACGGCCTGGTGATCGTGTAATAAGGCGTCAATACCGACGACGTCCGGAGTCAAAATTTTACAGGGCATAATGTTTCTCAATACTGAACAACAACCGAGAAGGGGACTGCTTTTATAGTAACACAGAGAAGAAGGAGAGCAGCAGGATGAGGGTGATTCCCCATCCGCTATGGTATTAAGCAGGTGCACCGTCACACGCGCGGGCGTTTGCGATACAGCCATAATCCAGGTACGGAAAGCCCGATGGACAAAGCCCCCACGATGGACGAGGCTTTCAGGAAGTTAGTCAGCAGGGTAATCATCAGCTCTTCGCTGTAACCGAAATGACCGATTTTTACCGCAGAGATCATCGCCGTGTACGCGGAGATCCCCGGAAACATGGGGATTACTGCCGCGACGGTAAAGACTTTCGGGTGCGCCAGATACCAGCGTGACCATTGGATCCCGATGCAGCCAATCACTAATGATGCCATAAAGGTTGACCATTCGATATTGAGCCCCGCGGTCATCATCACCATGCGTGAACCGTGCCCAAGCGCGCCGAGCAGGGCACACCAGGGGAGCGCCCGATGCGGTACGTTAAAGACCATGGCGAATCCGACAGCCGGAATTGCAGACAGGATCATGTCCTGCAGCAGGGCAAAAATGAAATCAATTACACCCATCCGCGTAACCCCCACAGAGTCATCGACATCACTACACCAACGCAGGTTGCTAGCGTGAGCAGGCTGGCAATGGCCCAGCGCGCCAGCCCGGTATTTATGTGCCCTTTAAACATATCTGCGACCGCGTTAATCAATGGGAAACCTGGAACCAGCAGCAGCACGCTGGCCGCCATGGCAACCGTCGGCGTGTGATTAAACGTCGGCAACGTCAGCAGCAGACCGGAAATGGTGGTGGCGACAAAAGCGGTGACGCAAAAGTTAATTTGCGGATGCAAATGCCGAGAGGCCAGAATCTGGCGGATATACATGGCAATCATGCTGGCAAAAAAGGTAATAACCGCCCCATCCCATCCGCCATTATTCAGCTTACAAAAGCAGGCGCAGGACAGGCCGACCATCAATGAAACCAGCCATCGAGGGTAGCGCAGCGGTTTAATCTGACTAAAGCGTTTCTCCACGCCTTTGCCGTCCAGCAGCTTATGCTCGGCCAAAATGACGATGTGCTGAACTTCGGTTACGACGTGCATATTGATGCCGCGATCCTGATTTTTTCGGGTCGATGTCAGGCATTGTCCGTCTTTAATGGTGGTCAGGACGATAGCATTAGAGGAGATGGCGCTTTCTACGCTATCCATACCAAGCGCCAGGCCGAGGCGGGTAGAGAGTTCGTCAACCAGCGCGCTTTCCGCTCCGTGTTGCAATAAAAATAGTCCGCATTGTATACATAACCGTGTAACCGTTCGCTGTGACGACTGCTCTGTTTGCATGGCTCGCTCTGACTGAAAAGATGCACTCTGGATAACGACTGTCTTCTTTTTATCATGAAGCATGATCCCGCTGGCTCTGGCTAAGATCAATCTTTGTGTTGAAAAAAGAGGCAGAGCGGTGAGTTTTGCCGATGTACGGCTCTCTTTTCTATGCTATAGGGTTAACTTCCCTGGTGCGGTTATTCCTGTGTGCAGCAATTACGTAAGTAGCGCTAATAAATTAATGTAGATATTTTAATTGTACAATTAATGTTCCTCTAAGTGATTATGTCAGGATGGTTTTATAGTGTGATGCTATTAGGATTGTAGTGTCATCACTTTTTCATATATTTAAAATAAAAACCAAGGATAAACAATTCATACTGTCTATCTTTTTTACCTGCTGTCTTATTGTTTTTTTATTTATGAAAGAATTTCAGGTGAACAAGATTGCGGACAGGTGAATATGGAGGATTTATGTTGCCAGGACGCTGCAAGAACGCAATTATCATTAGTAAATTACCAATCATACAAACTGGGCTTAAAGGGGTGATGCAAGGGCAGTTCTCTGATTATGAACTGACGTATTGTCGCTCCGTAGAAGAACTAACTTTGCTGCAGTTGCGCTGCTCTGACCTGGTGATAGCCGACTTAACCAGGGACTGTAGTAATCCGCGTGCAATCTGCGATCAATACTATTCTTTACTGTCTCAATATCGCGATATCCACTGGGTTTTTCTCGTTTCACGCCTGTTTTATCCTCTGGCTGTTGAGTTGCTCATGTGTCCTGTCAGCTCACTCTTATCTGATGCGGAACCCATTGAGAGTCTGGTGAATGTTATTCATTCGGGAAATACCCGGGCCGAGAGAATCAGTAAGGTGCTGCTCTCTCCGCCAATTATCCCTGAATTACAGGATCACAGCGCTCGGTCAATTGTGCTCACCCTTTCTGAAAGAAAAGTGTTACGGCTACTCGGAAAAGGTTGGGGAATTAACCAGATTGCGATGTTACTAAAGAAAAGTAATAAAACAATTAGCGCGCAAAAAAATAGCGCGATGCGTCGTTTATCAATCCATAGCAATGCAGAAATGTATGCATGGATAAACAGTTCTCAAGGAGCACGAGAGCTGAACTTACCTTCAGTTTATGGAGAGACCACGGAATGGAAAGCAGAAATAACAAAAGCAATGTCGCACTGGTAGAAAAGTGCGCAATGAGTCGTGTAGGTATTAAGAGTTTATTTAATACCATGCCAGATAGCCCATACCATCTTTATCAGTTTTCTAATCAGCCGACCTTTAGCCAGGAAATGTTAAAAACGTCTTTTTCTGCGGTCATTTTTTCACTTTCAGCGTTAAGAGCGGATCGCCGCGCAGGGCTGGTCTACCTGACGGAACTGGCGGTCAATTACCCGCGTATCCGGCGCGTGGTGATCGCTGATGATGATGCGGAAGTGCGATTAATTAGCTCGCTTTCCCCGCTGCCGCTGGATGGGGTCATCAGCAAAGCATCATCATTGGATGTATTACAGGAAGGGCTACTCGCGGCCTTGAATTGCGCCAAACGGGGAATCGAAGGGACAAAAAATCACTGGTTTGTTAACCAAAACCGTATGTTAAGCCCTACTGAGCGCGAAATACTGCGTTTTATGTCGAATGGATACTCGATGCCGCAGATCGCCATTCAGCTTGAACGGAACATTAAAACCATTCGGGCGCATAAATTTAACGTGATGTCTAAATTGGGTGTGAATTCTGACGCCGGACTCCTGGATGCCGCTGATATTCTGCTGTACCTGCGTGCCGGGGAGCCAGCGCCTTTTCTCCATGCGGTTTCGTAACGGGGCGATTACGCGTGTGCCGGATTCACTCTCCGGCACCAGGGTGGGTATTCGTTACTGACAGACATCAACCCAGGTAGCAGAAGTCAGTTCAGCCATTCTGTCTGGCGTGATACGCACTGCGCTGTGCGTGGCTCCAGCTGCGGGAAGGACTTCAGCGTAATGCTTCAGGGAGATATCACAGTAGACTGAAATGGGGGTCTCCAGTCCAAAAGGGCAGACGCCACCAACCGGATGTCCCGTTGCGTTGACCACTTCATCACTACTCAGCATGCGGGCTTTCGCGCCAAACGTACCTTTTAGCTTCTTATTATCCAGACGGGCATCGCCTTTGGCGACGACCAGGATAATGTCATTTTTTACCTTTAGAGAAAGCGTTTTAGCGATCTGTCCGGGTTCGACATTGTGGGCTTTCGCTGCCAGATCGACGGTGGTCGTGCTCTGGTCCAGTTCAATGATTTCAATATCCGGGGCATGTTCCGCCAAAAATAGCCGTACTGATTGCAAACTCATTCTTCTCTCCCGATAGCGTACGCGCAGTTCTGCACGGCAGAAAACCGCATGGCGTAATTTGTCACAGGGGAAGCGTGGCTGTAAATATTTTATTGTTACAACAAAGCAACATCAGCAGGACGTTTAAGACGAGCGGCGAGGGGGGAGGATTCTCGCTTATTTCAGCGTACAGTCGCCGCATTGCTGGACGTCTGGCAGACGGTAGCGCTGGCAGCATGTTCTGCGGACTAACAGCCCGTCACGTGGCACCACGGTGCGCCAGAGTGGATTATCCTCGCCACAGGTGAGTTGTTTCTCAAAGAAGCAGGTCTGGCGCAACGCAGCCAGTAGTTCATCACCCAGCAGCGGCTTCATCTCTGTCAAATACCAGTGAATTAAGTATCCGGTATTGCTCCAGATAAGCTTGCCGTTAATCTCTCCCGTTGCTTCCAGCGCCCGGACAACCGGCGTCAGTGCAGAAAGAATCAGTGTTTCCATCCGCTGTTGTGGGGAGCGGGCGGTGGTCTGCCTGTCGGGGTGAACGTCTATCCAGAAGCAGGCTGCACGACCCGTTTCGTGAAACTCGACGTGCATATGTTCGGGTGCAACATCAATGGCGTCTTTTTGCGTCAGCAGCGCCACCATCAGCGGGGGCATCATCAGGCCGATATACCACTGTGCCCAGAGTGAAATCAGCGGTTTGTTTTCACGAGTTAACGTGGGCTGATTGCGATAGATATGATCGGAATAAATTGCCAGGAGTGAACGCAGCGTGGCGGGTTGGGCCCATTCATGCAGCGTCATGGCACCTTGTGGCGGTGTTTCATCGAGACGAATGAAGTCCAGTAGGTGCTCACGGGTTTGAGCAATGGTTGTACGCACTGAATCGGCCAGCGACGGCATCTCCGTAGGGAGGTGGCTGCGCCAGATGACATCTTCAACGATTTCAACGATCGGTGCGGAACGATAAGCCATAGCTATATAAGGATGTTAATCTAAATGATAATGATTGCTAATCCTATAGGCGAGGGCTGGCGATGGCAAGATCTTTGTCGTGGTGTCGGGAGGCAGCGCACGGATAGCGTAGGCAGGGGTTAGTTTATCCGCAGTTCATCGCTGACTAGCGTGTTATTGCGTCCCTGATTTTTGGCTTCGTAAAGGGCTTTATCCGCTTTGCTTATTGCGGCATCAATATCCTGATCCACCAACGGCGCAATGCCGATGCTGACGGTCACGTTGGTGGCCACGTTTTCGTTAAACATGTGGGGAATTTTAAGATCGTAGACTTTCTGGCGAATACGCTCGGCGGCGGCCTGTGCCTGCTGCGGATCGACTGCTGTCAGTAAAACCATAAATTCCTCGCCGCCAAAGCGTGCCACCACATCTCGTGAGCGTACGGAATCCCGAATGGCGGCAGAAACACGGATCAGCGCCTGGTCACCCATCATATGCCCGTAATGGTCGTTATAGGCTTTGAAATGGTCGATATCCAGCAGCAGCACGTAATGCTTCGCGTTGCTCAGGGCCAGCAGCGTATCGAGTCGGTGTTGCAGTCCCCGGCGATTATACAACCCGGTTAACGGGTCGAGCATACTGAGACCGTTTAGCGTTTCCCGTTCTTCCAGTAGCTTGTACATCAGTTGCTGAGCAAAACCGTCATAGCGCTTTTGTATCACGTGCTGAATGGCGATCCCGGCCATCGGCAGCGCCATAAAATAGATCACGCGCAGTCCATGTTCGCTGCCGTTCAGCCACAAGCAGACGGCAACGGAGGGGAGTGAATGGAAGGTAAAGGCGATGATATTATTGGCAAAAGCAATTGATCCAATAAACAGTACGCTGAGCAGCGCTATCAATAGAAAAGAATAATCATTATGACCTAGTGCGTTATATTTCAAGGAAATATGTAATGCCCACAACAAGCCAAAAGCGAGTGAAATAAAAGGAAGATTAATTCGTTTATCCGCATATTTCCCATGCCATGCCAGCACCAGTGTACTCATCACGAGTATCGTCAACGCCGGTTCTGATAACGCTTTAACGGCAAAAAGTGGAAAAAAGAGTGTAAACAGTGCGGAGACTGCGTTGAGCAGCAGAAACAGTCGTAAAGAGAGTTGATATTTTTTGGTGCGTAGCGTTCGCCAGGATTGTACTGTCATAGGTAAATGTTGTTATTTATCTGCTATATACGAAGGTGTGTTGGTAAATAAAACAAATAACGAACGAGGTATCATTAGCCGGGGTCTTTATTGTTTTTAGTTGAAAAGCTAACCGGCGAGCAATTTATCACCTTAAATTATTCATGTCATCAATCGTTAAGTAAAACTCATATAATTGATAGTACCTCCCCGCTGACAAATGAGAAAATATATCATATGATATTGGTTATCATTATCAATGTCATAGGTGAAACCATGTTGCAACGTGCGCTGGGCAGTGGATGGGGTGTGCTGCTGCCGGGGATATTCATTGCGGGTCTGGCTTTTACTGACCTGTCAGTTCACGCATGGAAAGCGATGATTGTATTAGGATTACTGTTAACTTCACTGATGCTGTACCACAAGCGTTTACGGCATTTTGTTTTACTGCCTTCATGCGCAGCAGTGATCGCCGGTGTGGTTCTGATGATGATGAACTGGAATCAGGGATGAACAAAGCAAGGAAGATAATCGAGAGGAAAATAAGATAATTGGTGCGAGGGGGGGGACTCGAACCCCCACATCCTAAGGACACTAACACCTGAAGCTAGCGCGTCTACCAATTCCGCCACCTTCGCACAGTCATCTTACTTTTTTTTGATATCGCCTCGTTGGTGCGAGGGGGGGGACTCGAACCCCCACATCCTAAGGACACTAACACCTGAAGCTAGCGCGTCTACCAATTCCGCCACCTTCGCCCAGTGCGAGCAATATCAAACGTGGATTATGGTGCGAGGGGGGGGACTTGAACCCCCACGTCCGAAAGGACACTAACACCTGAAGCTAGCGCGTCTACCAATTCCGCCACCTTCGCATACCATCGACACTCAAAAAGTATCGTTACCACGGAGGCGCATTCTAGTGGTTTTCAACTTTTCGTCAATAGCTAATTGCGCGGTCTGGGTTGATTGGCGCAAAAACGGCCACGTACATGGCCGTGAGTGATTTCCGTTAGGCTTTCTTTGCCTGGCGGGTCATTACCGTGCGATACACCTTAAAACGACCGGTCTGGGCGATGACTTCATGGAAGCCAAACATCTCATCCAGAATTTTCGGGTACGGCAGGAAGGCGTTGGCCACAATACGCAGTTCACCGCCGCTGTTCAGATGACGCACTGCGCCGCGAATCAGGGTTTGTGCGGCATCGAGGCTGGTTTGCATCCCGTCGTGGAACGGCGGGTTGGAGATGATCATGTCAAAGCGACCGGTCACGTCAGAAAAAACGTTGCTGGCGAAGACATCGCCTTCAATTCCGTTTGCCGCAAGCGTAGCTCGGCTGGCTTCAACCGCGGATGCACTGACATCACACAGGGTCAGTCGCACTTTCGGTGAATGACTGGCTAAGGCTACGGAGAGAACACCCGCCCCGCAACCGACATCCAGCACTTTACCTTTGGTGTGCGGCGTCAGGGTTGAGAGCAGCAGTTGGCTGCCGACATCCAGGCCGTCACGGCTGAACACGCCCGGCAGCGTTTTGATGGTCAGGTTGTCGACGCTGTACTCGTCCCAGTATTTTTCGGCATCAAAGACCGGCTGTTTTTCCAGGCGACCGTGATAGAGACCACAGCGGCGTGCGCTGTCGATTTTATTCAGTGGCGCGAATTCGGCCAGCATCTGCTCCGCGCTGCGTACACCGCTGCGGTTCTCGCCAACGACAAAAATATCGGTGCCGACTGGCAGCAGCGACAGAATGTTCATCAGTTGGAACTGGGCTTCCGGCTTATTCTTCGGCCAGTAATAGATCAGCGTATCGCTGTCCGCAACGTCTTCGGCCTGGGCTACGAGGCTAAAGCGTACGTTATCGCCCATCTGGCGGTTTAACACCTGCCAGTGGTGGAGTTGTTGGGTATGTGCGCGGTTGGCGGCACTTTCGAAGTGGGCAGGCAGGTCATCCTGCAAATCACCGGCAAACAGAATACGGCTTTGTTCGAAATCATCACTGTGGCGCAGCAAGACTTCACTTGCCGGGGTAAAAGCAGACATGGAATGCTCCTCAATTTATACAGGTTGCGATTATATACACAAAATCAGTCAAGCTGAATCAAGGCGGCCTGCGGGATGTCGTGTATCGTTGTTTGTTGGCGTAGATTCGACAGATTTGCTATATTTGCGCCCCTGATAGACAGGAGTGTTTCGCTATGACATCCCGACGAGACTGGCAGTTACAGCAACTGGGCATTACGCAGTGGTCGCTGCGCCGTCCTGGCGCACTGCAAGGGGAGATCGCGATTTCCATTCCTGCGCACGTCCGTCTGGTGATGGTCGCGGCGGAGCCACCCGCGTTAACCGAACCGTTGATGAACGATATTTTACGCGCATTGACCGTCAGTGCGGATCAGGTTTTACAACTGACGCCAGACCGTGTCGCCATGCTGCCGCAAGGCAGTCGCTGTAATAGCTGGCGGCTGGGAACCGAAGAGCCTCTGCAACTGGATGGCGCTCAGGTCACCAGTCCTGCGTTTAATGAATTACGGGAAAACCCAGCGGCACGCGCCGCCTTATGGCAACAAATCTGCGCATATGAACACGATTTCTTCCCTCAATCCGACTGATTTACCCGCAGCATTTCAGATTGAAAAACGCGCCCATGCTTTTCCATGGAGCGAAAAAACATTTGCCAGCAACCAGGGCGATCGCTATCTCAACTATCAGTTAACCGTTGATGGAACGATGGCCGCCTTTGCGATAACGCAGGTCGTGCTGGATGAAGCCACGCTGTTCAACATTGCCGTCGATCCTGATTTTCAGCGACGGGGACTGGGACGTGAGCTACTGGAGTACCTGATCGACGAGCTGGAAAAACGCGGCATTCTGACGCTGTGGTTAGAAGTTCGCGCCTCGAACGCTGCGGCGATTGCGCTGTACGAAAGCCTGGGCTTTAACGAGGCGACGATCCGTCGCAATTACTACCCGACAGCCGACGGCCACGAAGACGCCATTATTATGGCATTGCCAATCAGTATGTAAGACAAGGTGTAATGATGAAGAAGTGGGACTGGATTTTCTTTGATGCCGACGAAACGCTGTTCACATTTGACGCGTTTACCGGCCTACAGCGGATGTTTCTTGACTACAGCATTACCTTTACCGCTGAGGATTTTCAGGACTACCAGGCCGTGAATAAACCGCTGTGGGTGGATTATCAAAACGGTGCGATTACCTCATTACAACTGCAGCATGCCCGTTTCCTGAGCTGGGCTGAGCGTCTGAATGTGCCGCCTGGGTCGCTCAATGATGCGTTTATTAATGCGATGGCAGAAATCTGCTCTCCGTTGCCAGGTGCGGTGTCGCTGCTGAATACGATTCGTGGCAAAACGAAAATCGGTATTATTACCAACGGGTTTACCGCGTTGCAGCAAATCCGTCTTGAGCGCACCGGTCTGCGCGATTATTTTGACCTGATGGTTATTTCTGAGCAGGTTGGTGTAGCAAAACCCGACCCGCGTATTTTTGATTATGCGCTGGAGCAGGCGGGCAATCCCGAACGCTCCCGCGTGCTGATGGTGGGTGACACGGCGGAGTCCGATATTCTGGGTGGCATCAATTCCGGGCTATCAACCTGCTGGCTAAATGCGCACCAACGCGAACAGCCGGTGGGCATTCAACCGACCTGGACCGTGGCTTCATTAAGCGAACTGGAACAACTCCTGTGTAAACACTGATTGCCTCCCCCCCATTGATGGGTAAAATAGCCGCAATTTTTCGTATTCAACATGCGTGACGTAGAGCCGCGCTTACTCAAGAAGATTGAACTATGACGTTGTCTCCTTATTTGCAAGAGGTGGCCAAACGCCGCACCTTTGCCATTATTTCTCACCCGGATGCCGGTAAAACGACGATCACCGAAAAGGTGCTGTTATTCGGACAGGCAATCCAGACCGCCGGTACCGTTAAAGGCCGCGGCTCTAACCAGCATGCGAAATCAGACTGGATGGAGATGGAAAAGCAGCGTGGTATCTCTATTACCACCTCTGTGATGCAATTTCCGTATCATGACTGCCTGGTAAACCTGCTGGATACCCCAGGGCACGAAGACTTCTCGGAAGATACCTACCGTACGCTGACGGCGGTGGACTGCTGCCTGATGGTTATCGACGCCGCGAAAGGTGTAGAAGACCGTACCCGTAAGCTGATGGAAGTAACGCGTCTGCGCGATACGCCGATCCTGACGTTCATGAACAAACTCGACCGTGATATCCGCGATCCGATGGAGCTGCTGGATGAAGTCGAAAACGAACTGAAAATTGGCTGCGCGCCAATTACCTGGCCGATTGGCTGCGGTAAATTGTTCAAAGGTGTTTACCACCTGTATAAAGACGAAACTTATCTGTACCAGACCGGTAAAGGTCACACTATTCAGGAAGTCCGTATTGTTAAAGGCCTGAATAATCCGGAGCTGGATGCCGCCGTCGGTGAAGACCTGGCGCAGCAGCTGCGCGACGAGCTGGAACTGGTGCAGGGCGCGTCTAACGAGTTCGACCAGGAATTGTTCCTCGCCGGTGAAATCACTCCGGTGTTCTTCGGAACCGCGTTAGGTAACTTCGGCGTTGACCATATGCTTGACGGTTTGGTGGAGTGGGCGCCTGCGCCTATGCCGCGCAAAACCGACACCCGCATCGTTGAGGCATCTGAAGAGAAATTCACCGGTTTTGTGTTTAAAATTCAGGCCAATATGGACCCGAAACACCGCGACCGCGTGGCGTTCATGCGTGTGGTTTCCGGCAAGTACGAGAAAGGCATGAAAATGCGTCAGGTGCGCATTGGTAAAGACGTAGTGATCTCTGATGCGCTGACCTTTATGGCGGGTGACCGCTCTCACGTGGAAGAAGCCTACCCGGGCGATATCCTCGGTCTGCACAACCACGGCACCATTCAGATTGGCGACACCTTTACCCAGGGTGAGATGATGAAATTCACCGGTATTCCGAACTTCGCGCCAGAACTGTTCCGTCGTATTCGCCTGAAAGATCCGTTGAAGCAAAAACAGCTGCTGAAAGGGCTGGTACAGCTGTCTGAAGAAGGTGCTGTGCAGGTCTTCCGTCCAATTGCCAACAACGACCTGATCGTCGGTGCCGTTGGTGTGCTGCAGTTTGACGTCGTCGTTTCCCGCCTGAAAAGCGAATACAACGTTGAAGCGATCTACGAATCGGTCAATGTGGCGACCGCGCGCTGGGTAGAATGCTCAGACGTGAAGAAATTCGAAGAGTTTAAGCGTAAAAACGAAATTCAGCTGGCGCTGGATGGCGGCGATAACCTGACCTATATCGCCCCGACCATGGTTAACCTGAACCTCACCCAGGAACGTTATCCGGACGTGACGTTCCGTAAAACTCGCGAACACTAATCGACCTTCCAGGGTGCGGCTTATGCCGTGCCCTGCGACTTTCCCTGCCTTATTAATCCCTTACGGAATGTTCTTAAATCCCGCACTTTTTCCTTATTTCGCCTATTTTTTGACCATATTTGTCTGCGGCATCAAAATTGTGATCTATATTTAACAATGTGATGACATAAATATCGGCTTTAAATTCTACGTTACTTTCTCATCTTAGTTGTTTTAGCTGATATTTATTTTGATTACGAGATTAGTTGCTGGCTCAGCCCGATAAGCGGCAGAGCATCGATATGAGCAAAAAAAGGATTAAATCGATGACAATGACAAAACTGAAGATCTCAAAAACGCTGCTGGCTGTGATGCTGACGTCTGCTGTTGCCACGGGGTCTGCATTTGCAGAAAACGCGACCACCGATAAAGGGCAATCCGGTCTTGAAAGCGCAGGGCAGAAAGTTGATAGCTCGATGAATAAAGTCGGCGATTTCATGGATGACAGCTCCATTACCGCAAAAGTGAAAGCCGCGCTGGTCGATCACGAAAGCATTAAGAGCACCGATATCTCGGTTAAAACAGACCAGAAAGTGGTCACGTTAAGCGGATTTGTTGAAAGCCAGGCGCAGGCAGAAGAAGCGGTAAAAGTGGCGAAAGGCGTTGAGGGAGTTACCTCCGTGAGCGACAAACTGCACGTGCGTGACAGCAAAAGCACTTCTGTAAAAGGCTATGCGGGCGATACGGCAACCACCAGTGAAGTCAAAGCCAAATTGCTGGCTGATGACATCGTTCCTTCTCGCAAAGTGAAAGTGGAGACCACCGATGGCGTGGTTCAGCTTTCAGGCACCGTTGACTCACAGGCGCAAATCGAGCGCGCTGAGAGTATCGCCAAAGCCGTTGATGGCGTGAAAAGCGTTAAAAACGACCTCAAAACTCAGTAATTCGACTTAATTCGCCAACCTGATATTTGTCGGAAGGCGCGTTGTGCACCACACTAAAATATCGCAATGGGCGGCCTGAGCGCCCATATCAAGCGGTTGACATTAACTATGGTAAAGGAGAAGCGTATGTTTCGTTGGGGCATCATATTTCTGGTTATCGCGTTAATTGCCGCCGCTCTGGGCTTTGGTGGACTGGCGGGTACCGCTGCAGGTGCAGCGAAAATTGTCTTCGTGGTGGGGATTATCCTGTTCCTGGTCAGCCTGTTTACCGGGCGTAAACGACCCTAGTTGGTAAACCGTAAAGAAAAATTGCTACTCAGCCAGTCCAGCGGACTGGCTTTTACGGTTTTAGTGATACGTAATTTGCGTTACTTTGTCGCTCTATCATAAAAAAAACAGGAAGGCAGAGGTGGGGCAGAGAATACCCGTCACGCTCGGTAATATTGCGCCGTTATCGTTACGTCCGTTTCAACCCGGCAGCATGGCGCTGGTGTGCGAGGGCGGAGGGCAAAGAGGCATTTTTACCGCGGGCGTGCTGGACGAGTTTATGCGCGCGCAGTTTAATCCTTTTGATCTCTTCTACGGGACGTCCGCTGGTGCGCAAAACCTGTCGGCCTATCTCTGTAACCAGCCGGGTTACGGGCGCAAAGTGATTATGCGCTACACCACCCGACGTGAATTCTTTGACCCGGTGCGGTTTGTGCGCGGGGGAAATCTCATCGATCTCGACTGGCTGGTAGAGGCCACCGCCGCGCAGATGCCGCTGGCGATAGACCATGCCGAACAGTTATTTGCCGCGGGAAAAGCGTTTTACATGTGCGCCTGTCGCGGAGATGACTACACGCCGGGCTATTTTTCGCCGAACCGACAAAACTGGCTCGACCTTCTGCGTGCGTCCAGCGCCATTCCTGGATTTTATCGTAGCGGGGTAGCGCTGGACGGCGTGAACTATCTGGACGGTGGGGTCAGTGACGCCATCCCCGTTCAGCAGGCGGTAAAGCAGGGGGCCAAAACGCTGGTGGTGATCCGCACCGTGCCCTCGCAAATGTACTACACCCCGCAGTGGTTCAAACGCATGGAACGTTGGCTGGGGGAAAGCAGCCTGCAACCGCTGGTCAATCTGGTGCAGCATCATGAGGCCAGCTATCGCGCCATTCAGAGTTTTATTGAAAAACCGCCGGGTAAGCTGCGTATCTTTGAGATCTATCCGCCCAAGCCGCTCCACAGTATGGCGCTGGGAAGCCGAATTCCGGCCCTGCGGGAAGACTACAAAACCGGACGCCTGTGTGGACGTTACTTTTTGGCGACCGTCGGTAAACTGTTGGCGAAAAACACACCGTTGCCCCGCCAGACGCCGAAGATTATGGTGCCTGGACCGGTGGTGGTCCCTCCGGCACCGGTTGCCAACGATGCCCTTATACCGGTGGTGGCCGATGCACCTCAGGCCAACGACACGACGTTTAGCCATGAGGATCTGGCGTGAGCTATCGGTTTATCGATACGCATTGTCATTTTGATTTTCCGCCGTTCACCGGCGACGAACCTGCCAGCATTCAGCGGGCAATTGAAGCCGGTGTGAGCCGCATTATTATGCCGGCGACCGAGGCGGCGAACTTTTCCCGCGTGCTGGCGTTGGCGCAAACCTACCCCCCGCTATTTGCAGCTCTGGGTTTACATCCGATTGTGATTGAACATCATGACGATGATGCCCTTGACCAGTTGCAACAGGCGCTGGAAAAGCGTGTACAGAAGGTGGTGGCGGTAGGAGAGATAGGACTGGATTTGTATCGTGACGATCCGCAGTTCGACAAGCAGGAAAGGATGCTGGACGCGCAGCTTCAACTGGCGAAGCGCTACGAACTGCCGGTGATCCTGCATTCACGACGTACTCATGACAAACTGGCGATGCACCTTAAGCGCCATGCGCTACCGCGTACCGGCGTAGTGCATGGCTTTGCCGGGAGCTTGCAGCAGGCGGAACGCTTTGTGCAGCTGGGATATAAAATTGGCGTGGGCGGAACCATTACCTATCCCCGTGCCAGCAAAACGCGCGAGGTGATGGCGCGGCTGCCGCTGGGATCCTTGCTGCTGGAAACCGATGCGCCGGATATGCCGCTCAACGGCTTTCAGGGTCAGCCCAATCGCCCGGAGCAGGTCACCAGGGTGTTTGAAGTATTATGTGAGCTGCGCCCGGAGCCCGCAGAGGTCATCGCCGAGGCGTTGTATCGCAATACGACGGCATTGTTTACGGTGTGATTGTTGAGTGCCGGATGGCGTATCCGGCCGACAAAAGTGTGCGCTCCGTAGGCCTGATAAGCGAAGCGCATCAGGCATTTCACAGGTACAGCGCCGGGAAAATCACATTATTCACACCGCGTTCGCGCAGTCCTTGCGCCAGTTGCTGCACGTCCTCTGGCGTCGCGCTCGGCCAGGCTTTGGCTTCACCATACACGCCATGCGCATGAAACGCGTTAAGCCGCACGGGAATGTTGCCCAGGCGGTGAATAAACGCGGCCAGCGCATCAACGTGCTGCAGGTAATCAACGTGTCCGGGAATGACCAGCAGGCGAAGCTCCGCCAGTTTTCCCCGCTCGGCCAGAAAGAGAATACTGCGCTTGATTGCCGCGTTATCGCGCCCGGTGAGCTGCAAATGACATGCGCTATCCCAGGCTTTTAAATCCAGCATGACACCATCGCAAACCGGCAGCAGCTTCTCCCAGCCGGTTTCACGCAGCATGCCGTTGCTGTCCACCATGCAGGTCAGGTGTTGCAGGTGCGGATCGGCTTTGATCGCTGAGAACAGCGCAATCACGAAAGGAAGCTGCGTTGTCGCCTCACCGCCGCTCACGGTTATCCCTTCAATAAACAACGATGCCTTACGAATGTGATGCAGCACCTCATCGACGCTCATCGTCTGCGTCATTGGCGTGGCCTGCTGCGGGCACATTTGTAGGCAGGTGTCGCACTGCTGGCAAACATCGGACTGCCACCACACTTTTCCCGCACTCAGACTTAAGGCGTCATGTGGACAATGCAGTACGCACTCCCCGCAATCGTTGCATCGCCCCATCGTCCACGGATTGTGGCAATTTTTACAGCGCAGATTGCACCCTTGCAGGAACAGGGCCAGGCGACTGCCCGGCCCGTCGACGCAGGAGAAAGGGATCAGCCTACTTACTGAAGCGCATCTGCTGTTCATGACTCATCACGCGAGGTTGACGTTCCAGAATGCGAGTATTGCGAGCGGCCTCTTCGCCCAGCCAGGTGGTGTTGGTGCGTGAGCCTTCGGCACGGTATTTTTCCAGATCTGACAGGCGCACCATATAACCGGTGACGCGGACCAGATCGTTACCGCTGACGTTGGCGGTAAATTCACGCATTCCGGCTTTAAACGCGCCCAGGCAAAGCTGTACCAGCGCCTGTGGGTTACGCTTGATGGTTTCATCCAGCGTGAGGATGTCGCTGATCCCGGCGTGATAATACGCGTGATGCGGGGCCACGGTTTGCAGATGAGTAATAGGATCCGGCTCGTCGCCATACGGCAGACGCGCGCCCGGCGTGGTGCCAATGTCTGAACTGATCCCCGACTGCGCATGCAGCATCGCCCGCTGCTGCCAGCCGTATTTCACCGGTGTGTTGGCCACAAAGTCGGCAAGCTGGGCGCTGATCCGATAGCCCATCTCATTAGCGCTCTCATCTTTGCCGTAGCGTGCGTTCAGCCCGGCCTTCTCACACAGCAGGTTTACCGCCTCCGCCAGGCCGTACATACCAAACATCGGCACAAAACGTTCGGGATCAATCAACCCTTCCTGCACCAGGAAGCTATTCTCAAAGAAATGTGATTTCTCATAGAGGAATTCACACCGTGAATCAATGATGGCAATTTGCTGCTGGCAATAGTGCGGTAGGGTGTGCGTAAAGAAGTCATCGACAGACGTGCTGCGCTCTGCGATGGCTTTCAGATTCAGCCTAACCAGCGTACTTCCGCCGCCCGCCAGCGGCAGCGAGTTGTAACAACTGACGACGCCATAATGGCCTTTTGTGAAAATTTTATCATTTTCAGGGCCGTTGGAAATATGCGGTTTACTGCATTCGCAAATATTTTGCGCCACGTTTAACAGCAGGTCGTCAGGTGTGATTTGTGGATCATAAATAAAGGTAAGATTAGGCGAGACCTGCTTTAGCTCTGCATCTGCACGTAAAATGGCGCGGGTGATCGGCGTATCGGCCGGGCCAATATTGGCATGCATAAAGGCGTCTGGCAGGGTTCTGTCGAGATACCGCCAGAAACGTTTTATTCGAATATCGATCTCTTCTTGTGTTAGAATTCTAACATACGGTTGCAGCAGGGCATCGAGCTGACCAAGGTACACCGGCATCGACGTCACTGACGGAACATGGTGGTACAGAATGGTGAGCAAGGATAAGGCGTCATCAAGATCCTGTGCACCTTCCAGCTCCAGCCAGGCTGAACCGTTGGCCAGAAAATGCGCATAATTGGGCAAAACATAACGTGGTTTGAACGGGGCATGACCTTCGTACATATCGCAGATAACCCCGTCATCCAACGCCTGGCGTGCTTCAGCAGGCAACTGCGGATAAGGCAGTGCGTTTTCTGCCTCCAGCGCCAGAAAGTGGCGTTTCTGCTCAGGGCTGAGCACCGGACTGGTCACGATTTGTTGGCAGCGCTGTTGCAGCGCGAGTTCGCTTGAAGTGGGCATCGTCGATTCCTTTATGTGCCGAAGGTTAAGCAACATTGTAGGAAGCAACCGATCCTCAACCTTTGATCCGGATGCGCCTGATGCCATCGCTTCTCGCCAGTAAAGCTCAATTATTTGAAGTAGATCTCATTAGAGTAATGCAAATCTGTATGTGGTTTTCATTAACTGTGATGTATATCGAAGTGTAATAGCGAGTGGATGTTAGAATACTAACAAACTCGCAAGGTGAAATTTTATACGGCGATGCCGTTGGAGAATGTTATGACCGATTTAACAGCAAGCAGCCTGCGTGCCCTGAAACTGATGGACCTGACCACCCTGAATGATGACGACACCAACGAAAAAGTGATCGCGCTGTGTCATCAGGCAAAAACCCCAGTGGGTAACACGGCGGCAATCTGTATCTATCCGCGTTTCATCCCTATTGCGCGTAAAACGCTGAACGAGCAGGGCACGCCGGATATCCGTATTGCAACGGTAACCAACTTCCCGCACGGCAACGATGACATCGATATTGCGCTGGCAGAAACCCGCGCAGCGATTGCCTACGGCGCAGACGAAGTTGATGTGGTATTCCCGTATCGTGCGCTGATCGCCGGTAATGAGCAGGTCGGTTTTGACCTGGTGAAAGCCTGTAAAGAAGAGTGTGCAGCGGCAAACGTGCTGCTGAAAGTGATCATCGAAACCGGTGAACTGAAAGAAGAAGCGTTGATTCGCAAAGCATCTGAAATCTCCATCAAAGCAGGGGCTGATTTCATCAAGACCTCTACCGGTAAAGTCCCGGTTAATGCGACGCCGGAAAGCGCACGCATCATGATGGAAGTGATCCGCGATATGGGCGTTTCGAAAACCGTTGGTTTCAAACCGGCTGGCGGCGTGCGTACAGCGGAAGACGCGCAGCAATTCCTCGCCATTGCTGATGAACTGTTTGGCGCAGACTGGGCGGATTCCCGTCACTATCGCTTTGGCGCATCCAGCCTGCTGGCAAGCTTGCTGAAGGCGCTGGGTCACGGCGACGGTAAGAGCGCAAGCAGCTACTAAGTTTTTATTGCCCATCGTAGGCCGGATAAGGCGCAAGCCGCCATCCGGCATGAATACGACTTGCCGGGTGGCGCATTGCTTACCCGGCCCATAATCGGGAGGTTCCCTTGTTTCTCGCACAAGAAATTATTCGTAAAAAACGTGATGGTCATGCGCTGAGTGATGAAGAAATTCGTTTCTTTATTAACGGTATTCGCGACAACACCATCTCTGAAGGGCAAATCGCCGCCCTGGCGATGACCATTTTCTTCCACGATATGACAATGCCTGAGCGTGTTTCGCTGACCATGGCAATGCGTGATTCAGGAACCGTGCTGGACTGGAAAAGTCTGCAGCTGAACGGCCCGATTGTGGATAAGCACTCTACCGGCGGTGTGGGTGACGTAACGTCACTGATGTTAGGTCCAATGGTTGCAGCATGCGGCGGCTATATTCCGATGATTTCCGGGCGGGGTCTGGGTCATACCGGCGGTACGCTGGATAAACTGGAAGCGATCCCGGGATTTGACATCTTCCCGGATGACGCGCGTTTCCGTGAAATTATTAAAGACGTGGGTGTGGCGATTATTGGGCAAACCAGCTCGCTCGCACCGGCGGATAAACGTTTTTATGCCACCCGCGACATTACCGCGACGGTGGATTCCATTCCGCTGATCACCGGTTCGATCCTGGCGAAAAAGCTGGCGGAAGGGCTGGATGCGCTGGTCATGGACGTGAAAGTTGGTAGCGGCGCCTTTATGCCAACCTACGAACTTTCAGAAGCCCTTGCTGAAGCAATTGTCGGCGTGGCGAATGGGGCAGGCGTGCGTACCACCGCACTGTTAACCGATATGAACCAGGTGCTGGCTTCCAGCGCCGGTAACGCAGTAGAAGTCCGCGAAGCCGTGCAGTTCCTGACCGGTGAATACCGCAATCCACGTTTGTTAGACGTCACCATGGCGCTGAGTGTGGAAATGCTGATCTCCGGCAAACTGGCGAAAGACGATGCCGAAGCCCGCGCCAAGCTGCAGGCGGTATTGGATAACGGTAAAGCGGCGGAAATTTTTGGTCGCATGGTCGCGGCGCAAAAAGGTCCGACCGACTTCGTGGAAAATTATGCGAAGTATCTGCCGACGGCAATGCTCAGCAAAGCGGTATATGCTGATACCGAAGGTTTTGTTAGCTCAATGGATACCCGTGCGCTGGGGATGGCGGTAGTTTCCATGGGCGGCGGTCGTCGTCAGGCATCGGACACCATTGATTACAGCGTCGGCTTTAGCGACATGGCGCGTCTGGGCGACAGCGTAGACGGGCAGCGTCCGCTGGCGGTGATCCATGCCAAAGATGAAGCCAGCTGGCAGGAAGCGGCGAAAGCGGTCAAAGCGGCAATCAGTCTTGACGACAAAGCGCCAGAAATTACACCGACAGTCTATCGTCGTATAACCGAATAACTGTATACTGATCTGATCGCTTTTTTGCGGCGCAAAAGGTACGGAGAATAATATGAAACGTGCATTTATTATGGTGCTGGACTCCTTTGGTATAGGTGCGACTGAAGACGCTGACCGCTTTGGCGACGTTGGCGCCGATACTATGGGGCATATTGCAGAAGCCTGTGCGAAAGGCGAAGCTGACAATGGTCGCAAAGGTCCGCTGAATTTGCCTAACCTGACCCGTCTGGGCCTGGTGAAAGCTCACGAAGGTTCTACAGGTAAAATTGCCGCCGGAATGGACGGTAATGCGGAAGTGATCGGTGCCTACGCATGGGCGCATGAACTCTCTTCCGGCAAAGACACGCCGTCTGGTCACTGGGAAATCGCCGGTGTGCCGGTGCTGTTTGACTGGGGTTACTTCTCCGATCATGAAAACAGCTTCCCGCAGGAGCTGCTGGACAAACTGGTTAAGCGCGCCAACCTGCCGGGCTACCTCGGCAACTGCCACTCTTCCGGTACGGTCATTCTGGATCAACTGGGCGAAGAACATATGAAAACCGGCAAGCCGATTTTCTATACCTCCGCTGACTCCGTGTTCCAGATTGCCTGTCACGAAGAGACCTACGGTCTGGATAAACTCTACGAGCTGTGCGAAATCGCCCGTGAAGAACTGACCGAAGGCGGCTACAACATTGGTCGCGTGATCGCCCGTCCGTTTATTGGTGATAAAGCCGGTAACTTCCAACGTACCGGTAACCGTCACGATCTGGCCGTAGAACCGCCAGCGGCGACCGTTCTGCAGAAACTGGTCGACGAGAAAAAAGGCCATGTTGTCTCTGTAGGTAAGATTGCTGACATTTACGCGAACTGCGGTATCACTAAAAAAGTGAAAGCAACCGGTCTGGACGCGCTGTTCGACGCCACCATCAAAGAGATGAAAGAAGCGGGTGATGAGACCATCGTCTTCACCAACTTCGTCGACTTCGACTCTTCCTGGGGCCATCGTCGCGATATCGCCGGCTATGCCGCAGGCCTGGAGCTGTTCGACCGCCGCCTGCCTGAGCTGATGGAGCTGGTAGGGGAAGATGACATTCTGATCCTGACCGCTGACCACGGCTGTGACCCAAGCTGGCCGGGCACTGACCACACTCGTGAGCACATTCCGGTGTTGATCTATGGCCCGAAAGTCAAACCGGGTTCACTGGGTCACCGCGAAACCTTCGCGGATATCGGTCAGACGCTGGCGAGCTACTTTGGCACGTCGCCGATGGACTACGGTAAAAACATGCTGTAATGCAATTGCCCGGTGGCGCAAGCTTACCGGGCCTACGGTTTTGTAGGCCTGATAAGGCGTAGCCGCCATCAGGCAATAACAACGAAATAAGGATAAAAGATGGCAACTCCACATATTAATGCAGAAATGGGTGATTTCGCTGACGTCGTATTGATGCCTGGCGACCCGCTGCGTGCGAAGCACATTGCTGAAACTTTCCTCGAAGATGTCCGTGAAGTGAACAACGTTCGCGGCATGTTAGGTTTCACCGGGACTTACAAAGGCCGTAAGATCTCCGTCATGGGTCATGGTATGGGTATCCCATCCTGCTCCATCTACACCAAAGAACTGATCACCGATTTCGGCGTGAAGAAAATCATCCGCGTAGGCTCCTGTGGCGCTGTGCGTATGGACGTCAAACTGCGTGACGTGGTGATTGGAATGGGTGCTTGCACCGACTCCAAAGTTAACCGTATCCGCTTTAAAGATCATGACTTTGCCGCTATTGCTGACTTCGACATGGTGCGTAATGCTGTTGATGCGGCCAAAGCGCTGGGCGTAGACGCGCGCGTGGGCAACCTGTTCTCCGCTGACCTGTTCTACTCTCCGGACGGCGAAATGTTCGACGTGATGGAAAAATACGGCGTGCTGGGCGTGGAAATGGAAGCGGCGGGTATCTACGGTGTTGCGGCTGAGTTTGGTGCGAAAGCGCTGACCATTTGCACCGTGTCCGACCATATCCGTACTCACGAGCAGACCACGGCTGCTGAACGTCAGACGACCTTCAACGACATGATCAAAATCGCGCTGGAATCCGTGCTGCTGGGCGATAAAGAGTAATATCTTTAGTGCCGGGGGGCGGCTTCGCCTGACCCGGCCTACGGTTTTGTAGGCCCGCTAAGCACAGCGCCAGCGGGCTTTTTTATTAGCGTACCGCGCTTGCTATCCACGCCGACAGTTCTCGTAGCTCTTTTTCCTGTTGCGGGAAATCGCCAATCAACGCCTCGCACTCCTGTTGCAGCCTGTCCGCCCGATACAGACACCCTTGCAAGCTGCCCGCCAACGCTTCTAATGGCGCGGGATTGAGGCTGTCGGTAAAGACCTGCGCGCGGGTGATATGGCCTTTCTCCACGTCGAAATGTAACTCGACGCCACCCCAGGTAAAACGCTCATCCAGCAGATGAGAGAAGGCAGGGGCCTGACCAAAGTTCCACTCCCAACTGCTCTGGCGGGCAAACGTTTCGGCGAAGTTGGGCAGATCCGGCGTGTTATCCGGGGAAATAATTTCAGCCGCTACGCGTTCGCCGTAGTGTTGGAAAAAGGCGTCGGTCACGGCTTCACAGATTTTTTCATGAGTGATCTCAGGCAGCAGTTCAACCAGATTCGCGACCCGACCACGCACGGAGGTGATCCCCTTCGCCTGAAGCTTTTTCTGATCAGGGTTGAGGTAATTCGCCAGACGACTGAGGTCGGCATTCAGCAACAGCGTACCGTGGTGGAACCCGCGATCTTTGGTTTCTCGATACGCCGAACCTGAAACTTTGCGATCGCCTTCGGCCGTTTTGACCACCAGATCGTTACGCCCGGAGGCGTCAGCGTTGACGCCCAGTGCGTTCAGGGCATTGAGTACGATAGTGGTGGAGATGGTTTTGTCGTATTCCGGTTTGCCTGCCATAAAGGTAAAGCAGGTATTACCGAGATCGTGAAACACCGCGCCGCCGCCGCTGCTACGGCGAGCCAGCCGGACGTTATCCTCTTCCATGCGTCGGGTATTGCACTCTTTCCACGGGTTTTGCGCCCGGCCTATGACCACCGTATCGGCGTTGCGCCATAAAAACAGCACGCGCTGCGTGGCGGGCATTTGACGAAAAATGCACTCTTCAACCGCCAGATTAAACCACGGATCGTAAGAGTCGGAGATAAGCAGGCGTAATGTGGTCATGGTTGATTTCCTTCCTGGTGAATTACTCTTTTTTCTCGCTGTCTTCTTCCTGCACCGGTTTGTTGGCGGTCAGCAGGAACGGCGATTGTTGCCAGCGGGTGCGCTTACCTTGCAGTAATGTCCGGGTTAATACCACGCCAATCGCCAGTGACAGGAGCAGCATCAGGCGTAGAATGTTGGTGGTGTTATCCACCTGTTTGGCCTCGGTGGCAAGGGTATGGGTATCCAGCGTCAGGCGCAGGTAGCCCAGCGGACCATTTTTGCCCTGAATGGGTTCGACAATTTGCTGATTAAAATAGCCCCCGGCTTTTTTACCGTCCAGCGCCAGCCGGTCGCGAACATTCACGCTCTCACCGGCATGCGTAATGAGATCGCCCTGTTCATCATAGACGCCCGCATCGAGAATACGGCTCTCGTCGGTGAGTTGGCGCAGCACGACAGCGATGCGTTTTTCATCCGGCGTTTCGGTACGCATTAGCGGCGCGACGTTTAACGCAACCTGGCGGGCCAGCGTGCGGGCCAGCTCTTCCAGCTGCGGATTTCGCTGCTGTTGATGGTTTTGACTAAACCACGACGCGCCCTGCATCAGGGCGACGAGCAGCGCGAGGCAGGACAATACAATCACTGCACGATGAAGTCGGAATTTCAGTTTTGCGCGAGCCATATTCCACCTGCTGAAAATTTGAGACTTAATGTTGCCAGAAGCGCTGGTTACAGGGTAGCCTCATGCGTTATTTTCCCCTGATGATTCCGACCCGAACGATTTTACAGGAGCTTTAATGCCTAACATTACCTGGTGCGATCTACCTGAAGATGTCTCTCTGTGGCCAGGTCTGCCCCTCTCTTTAAGTGGTGATGAAGTGATGCCACTGGATTACCACGCGGGCCGTAGCGGCTGGCTGCTGTATGGTCGTGGGCTGGATAAACAACGCTTAACGCAATACCAGAGCAAACTGGGGGCGGCGATGGTGATTGTGGCGGCCTGGTGCGTCGAGGATTATCAGGTGATTCGCCTCGCGGGATCGTTAACGCCGCGGGCAACAAAACTGGCGCATGATGCCAAACTGGATGTTGCCCCGCTGGGGAAAATCCCGCATTTGCGCACGCCAGGCCTGCTGGTGATGGACATGGATTCGACGGCGATCCAGATCGAGTGCATTGACGAAATCGCTAAACTGGCCGGAACCGGCGAGATGGTCGCAGAAGTGACGGAACGCGCGATGCGCGGGGAGCTGGATTTTACCGCTAGCTTGCGCAGCCGCGTCGCCACGCTGAAGGGTGCGGATGCCAATATTTTGATGCAGGTACGTGAAAATCTCCCGCTGATGCCCGGCTTAACGCAACTGGTGCTGAAGCTGGAAACGCTGGGCTGGAAAGTCGCGATAGCCTCCGGTGGCTTTACCTTCTTTGCTGAATATCTGCGCGAAAAGCTGCGCCTGACGGCGGTTGTGGCGAACGAGCTGGAGATCATGGACGGGAAATTTACCGGCAACGTGATTGGCGATATCGTCGATGCTCAGTACAAGGCCACCACCCTGACCCGACTGGCGCAGGAATATGAAATCCCAATGACGCAAACGGTGGCGATTGGCGACGGCGCTAACGATCTGCCGATGATCAAAACGGCAGGGCTGGGGATCGCCTACCATGCTAAGCCGAAAGTGAATGAAAAGACAGAGATTACTATCCGTCACGCTGACCTGATGGGGGTGTTCTGCATTCTCTCCGGTAGCATGAACCAGAAATAACGAGGTAAAACGTGGCAAAAGCTCCTAAACGCGCCTTTGTATGTAATGAATGCGGGGCCGATTATCCGCGCTGGCAGGGGCAATGTAGCGCCTGTCAGGCCTGGAACAGCATCACCGAGGTGCGTCTTGCGGCGTCACCGACGGTGGCACGTAACGAGCGCCTCAGCGGCTATGCCGGTAATGCAGGCGTCGCTAAGGTGCAAAAGCTGGCGGATATCAGTCTGGAAGAGCTGCCGCGTTTTTCTACCGGTTTTAAAGAGTTTGACCGCGTGCTGGGCGGCGGTGTGGTGCCCGGCAGTGCCATTCTGATCGGCGGTAATCCAGGCGCCGGGAAATCCACCCTGCTGCTGCAAACGCTGTGCAAGCTTGCCGAGCAGATGAAGACCCTGTACGTCACCGGGGAAGAATCGCTGCAACAGGTGGCGATGCGCGCCCATCGACTCGGTCTGCCGACGGCAAATCTGAATATGCTGTCAGAAACCAGCATTGAGCAGATTTGCCTGATTGCAGAGGAAGAGCAGCCAAAGCTGATGGTCATCGACTCCATTCAGGTGATGCACATGGCGGATATTCAGTCTTCGCCGGGCAGCGTGGCGCAGGTGCGTGAAACCGCCGCATACCTGACGCGCTTTGCTAAAACGCGCGGCGTGGCGATTGTCATGGTCGGTCACGTCACCAAAGATGGCTCTCTGGCTGGGCCAAAAGTACTGGAGCACTGCATTGACTGCTCGGTGCTGCTTGACGGCGATGCGGATTCTCGTTTCCGTACCCTGCGTAGCCATAAAAACCGCTTTGGTGCGGTGAATGAGCTTGGCGTCTTCGCCATGACCGAACAGGGCCTGCGCGAAGTCAGCAACCCTTCCGCTATTTTCTTAAGCCGTGGCGATGAAGTGACCTCCGGCAGCTCGGTGATGGTGGTCTGGGAAGGGACGCGTCCACTGCTGGTGGAGATTCAGGCGCTGGTCGATCACTCGATGATGGCGAACCCTCGGCGCGTAGCAGTCGGATTGGAACAAAACCGTTTGGCGATCTTGCTGGCAGTGTTGCACCGTCACGGCGGCCTGCAAATGTCTGACCAGGACGTGTTCGTTAACGTGGTTGGCGGCGTCAAAGTCACCGAAACCAGTGCCGATCTTGCGTTACTGCTGGCGATGGTTTCCAGCCTGCGCGACAGGCCGTTACCGCACGATCTCGTGGTCTTTGGCGAAGTGGGGCTGGCGGGGGAGATTCGCCCGGTTCCCAGCGGCCAGGAGCGAATTTCTGAAGCGGCGAAGCACGGTTTCCGTCGGGCGATTGTCCCTGCCGCCAATGTGCCGAAAAAGGTGCCGGAAGGAATGCAGGTTTTTGGCGTTAAAAAGCTCGCGGATGCGTTAAACGTGTTTGACGACTTATAATTCATTACCCGTCGTCTTTCTGTCGGCAGGTATGTTGGCTGCCACCAGAAATCCATAGGGTAATTATTTGTTTCACCCTGTAGGCCTGATAAGCGAAGCGCCATCAGGCAGTGTTACGCGATTTTTCCAGCAGGAGGCTCTTGTGTCATCGTTCGACTATCTCAAAACCGCCATTAAGCAAAAGGGCTGTACCTTGCAACAGGTGGCGGATGCCAGTGGTATGACCAAGGGATATTTAAGCCAACTGCTGAATGCCAAAATCAAAAGCCCCAGCGCGCAAAAGCTGGAGGCGCTGCACCGTTTTCTCGGGCTTGAGTTTCCCCGTCAGCAGAAAAATATCGGTGTGGTATTCGGTAAGTTTTATCCGCTGCATACCGGGCATATCTATCTGATCCAGCGCGCCTGTAGCCAGGTTGACGAGCTGCATATCATCATGGGCTATGATGAAACGCGCGACCGTAGCCTGTTTGAAGACAGCGCCATGTCACAGCAGCCCACAGTTTCTGACCGTCTTCGCTGGCTGCTGCAAACCTTCAAATATCAGAAAAATATCCGTATTCATGCCTTTAATGAAGAAGGCATGGAGCCCTATCCGCACGGCTGGGATGTCTGGAGTAACGGCATAAAAACGTTTATGCAGGAGAAAGGGATCCAGCCAAACTGGATCTACACCTCTGAAGAAGCCGATGCGCCGCAGTATCTGGAACATCTGGGAATTGAAACGGTGCTGGTCGATCCCAAGCGCACATTCATGAGCATCAGCGGCGGGCAAATCCGTGAGAACCCGTTTCGCTACTGGGAGTATATTCCCACCGAGGTGAAACCGTTTTTCGTGCGCACCGTGGCGATCCTTGGCGGTGAGTCGAGCGGAAAATCGACGCTGGTGAACAAACTCGCCAATATCTTCAACACCACCAGTGCGTGGGAATATGGCCGTGATTACGTCTTCTCCCATTTGGGCGGCGATGAGATGGCTCTGCAGTATTCCGATTACGATAAAATCGCGCTTGGACAAGCGCAATACATTGATTTTGCAGTTAAATATGCTAATAAAGTGGCATTTATCGACACCGACTTTGTCACGACGCAGGCGTTCTGTAAAAAGTATGAAGGGCGTGAGCACCCGTTTGTGCAGGCGCTGATCGACGAGTACCGCTTTGACCTGGTGATTCTGCTGGAAAATAACACGCCGTGGGTGGCAGATGGACTACGCAGTCTGGGCAGTTCGGTTGACCGGAAGGCGTTTCAGTCGCTGCTGGTGGAAATGCTGCAGGAAAATAACATCGATTTTGTCCACGTCGAGGAGCCAGACTATGACGGTCGCTTCCTGCGCTGCGTGGAGTTGGTGAAAGAATTGATGGGTGAGCAGGGGTAGATTTTAATGCAGGATGGCGGCATAAACGCGTTGTCCGGCCTACAAGTTGCACTCACCTCGTAGGCCGGACACGCACAGCGCCATCCGGCACTTAACGGCAATTACTTAGAAATACGCTTGTACTTGATACGCTTCGGTTCCAGCGCATCTGCGCCCAGCGTGCGTTTCTTGTACTCTTCGTATTCGGTAAAGTTACCTTCGAAGAACTCGACTTTGCCTTCATCCTGGTAATCCAGAATGTGGGTGGCGATACGGTCGAGGAACCAACGGTCGTGCGAGATAACCATTGCGCAGCCCGGGAACTCCAGCAGGGCGTTTTCCAGCGCGCGCAGGGTTTCGATATCCAGGTCGTTGGTCGGTTCATCGAGCAGCAGCATGTTGCCGCCAACCTGCAGCAGCTTCGCCAGGTGCAGACGACCACGCTCACCACCGGACAGCTCGCCGACGCGTTTACCCTGATCAACACCTTTGAAGTTGAAGCGGCCTACGTAAGCGCGGCTTGGCATTTCGGTGTTGCCGATCTTCATGATATCCAGCCCGCCGGACACTTCTTCCCACACGGTTTTGCTGTTATCCATTGCGTCACGGAACTGGTCAACGGAGGCCAGTTTCACGGTTTCACCCAGTTCAATGGTGCCGCTATCTGGCTGTTCTTCACCGGAGAGCATGCGGAACAGGGTGGATTTACCCGCGCCGTTCGGACCGATGATCCCGACGATAGCGCCTTTCGGTACCGAGAAGCTCAGGTCGTCGATCAGGACGCGGTCGCCGTAGGATTTACGCAGGTTAGTAACCTCAACGA
Source organism: Citrobacter sp. wls829 (assembly GCF_005280825.1). Lineage (NCBI taxonomy): Bacteria > Pseudomonadati > Pseudomonadota > Gammaproteobacteria > Enterobacterales > Enterobacteriaceae > Citrobacter > Citrobacter sp. wls829. The sequence goes on along the minus strand of NZ_SZWP01000029.1, from coordinate 231,407 downwards.
CTTTATCGCCCAGACGAGGTCCTGGTGGGATAAACAGTTCGTTGGTTTCGTTACGCTTCTGGTATTCGGTATTGTTGAGCTCTTCAAAGCGTGCCAGACGGGCTTTACCCTTCGACTGACGGCCTTTTGCACCCTGGCGTACCCACTCCAGCTCTTTCTCAATGGATTTACGGCGAGCCGCTTCCTGAGAGGCTTCCTGCGCCAGACGCTGATCTTTCTGCTCCAGCCAGGAAGAGTAGTTACCTTCCCACGGAATACCTTCACCGCGGTCAAGCTCCAGGATCCAGCCAGCCACGTTATCGAGGAAGTAACGGTCGTGGGTAATTGCCACCACGGTCCCTTCGAAGTCGTGCAGGAAGCGTTCCAGCCATGCCACGGATTCAGCATCCAGGTGGTTGGTCGGTTCGTCGAGCAGCAGCATGTCTGGTTTTTCCAGCAGCAGGCGGCACAGCGCGACGCGGCGGCGTTCACCCCCGGACAGCTTCTCAATTTTGGCATCCCAGTCCGGCAGACGGAGTGCGTCAGCGGCGCGCTCCAGCTGTACGTTCAGGTTGTGGCCGTCGTGTGCCTGAATGATTTCTTCGAATTTACCCTGCTGTGCGGCAAGCTTATCGAAGTCGGCATCCGGCTCGGCGTACTTCGCGTACACTTCATCCAGGCCTTTCAGGGCGTTAACCACGTCGGCGACCGCTTCTTCAACGGACTCACGCACGGTATGTTCCGGATTCAGCTTCGGCTCCTGAGGCAGGTAACCGATCTTGAGGCCCGGCTGTGGACGAGCTTCGCCCTCGATGTCGGTATCAATACCGGCCATGATGCGCAGCAGGGTGGATTTACCCGCGCCGTTCAGACCGAGTACACCGATTTTGGCACCCGGGAAGAAGCTCAGAGAGATGTTTTTAAGAATATGACGTTTCGGCGGAACGACTTTGCCGACACGATGCATGGTATAAACGAATTGAGCCACGTTGGACTTCGCCTCTTTTATATACTCTTCATCCTTCAGGCTGCCTCTGTGTTGGCTGCATTCGAAAACCCTGGTCACATAGCCATCTATGCTCGCAGGGATTTTCTCTCTTGCCGCCTTGATGCAGCCAGAATGATTTTGAGTAGGGTGATGAATAGTTATCAAAGGCGAAGTGTAGCCTTTTTCATTGCTCAATCCCAGCCAGCAGATCTCACTCGCAACAAAAGTAAAAAAGTGTCCGGAACGTGGCACTTTCTGCAATGTCTGATTAGCATGAATCTATTAAGCGGCATGATGCTGCACAGTCGTAACACGATAAGAGGAAGAGCTTGTGGACAAAGCCAAACACGTAGCCTGGCGCCTGCTGGCAGCCAGCGTATGTCTGCTGACGATCAGTCAAGTGGCGCGAGCGGATTCTCTGGATGAACAGCGCAATCGCTATGCACAAATTAAGCAGGCCTGGGATAACCGGCAGATGGACGTCGTCGAGCAGATGATGCCGGGCCTGAAAAGCTATCCTCTGTATCCCTACCTTGAATATCACCAGATTACTGACGATCTGATGAATCAGCCCACCGTTACCGTCACCAATTTTGTGCGCGCTAATCCAACGCTGCCGCCTGCACGCACGTTGCAATCGCGCTTCGTGAACGAACTGGCACGTCGGGAAGACTGGCGAGGGTTGTTAGCATTCAGCCCGGATAAGCCCGGCACCACCGAAGCGCAATGTAATTACTACTATGCGAAATGGAGTACCGGGCAGGCCGAAGAAGCCTGGCAAGGTGCAAAAGATCTTTGGCTGACCGGGAAGAGTCAGCCCAACGCCTGTGACAAATTATTCGGCGTATGGCGGGCATCGGGGACTCAGGATCCGTTAGCGTATCTTGAACGTATTCGCCTGGCGATGAAGGCGGGTAATACCGGACTGGTTACCGCGCTGGCCGGACAAATGCCAGCGGATTATCAGACCATTGCTTCAGCGATTATTGCACTGGCAAACAACCCTAACTCGGTGATGACGTTTGCGCGCACCACCGGCGCTACGGATTTTACCCGTCAGATGGCGGCGGTGGCGTTTGCCAGCGTAGCGCGTCAGGACGCGGAAAATGCACGTTTGATGATCCCTTCATTGGCGCAGGCGCAGCAGTTAAATGACGATCAAACTCAGGAGCTACGCGATATCGTCGCCTGGCGTCTGATGGGCAACGACGTTACTGACGAGCAGGCCAAATGGCGCGATGATGCGATTATGCGCTCACAATCCACCACGCTTGTGGAGCGCCGTGTGCGGATGGCGCTGGGAACTGGCGATCGTCGAGGGCTGAATACCTGGCTGGCGCGCCTGCCGATGGACGCGAAGGAAAAAGATGAATGGCGTTACTGGCAGGCGGATCTGCTGCTGGAGCGCGGACGTGACGCCGAAGCGAAAGAGATCCTGCATGCGCTGATGCAGCAGCGTGGTTTCTATCCGATGGTGGCGGCACAGCGCCTTGGTGAAGAATACACGCTGAAAATAGACAAAGCGCCTGCGGATGTTGACGCTGCCCTGACGCAGGGACCGGAGATGGCGCGCGTACGTGAGTTGATGTACTGGAACATGGACAACACCGCGCGCAGCGAGTGGGCGAATCTGGTCACCAGCCGCACCAAGTCTGAGCAGGCGCAGCTGGCGCGTTATGCGTTTAACAACCATTGGTGGGATCTGAGCGTGCAGGCCACGATCGCTGGCAAACTCTGGGATCATCTGGAAGAGCGTTTCCCGCTGGCCTACAAAGATCTGTTTACCCGTTACACCAGCGGGAAAGACATTCAGCCAAGCTACGCGATGGCCATTGCCCGTCAGGAAAGTGCCTGGAACCCGAAGGTAAAATCGCCGGTGGGTGCCAGCGGGTTGATGCAAATTATGCCGGGTACGGCGACGCATACAGTGAAGATGTTCTCGATTCCGGGTTACAGCAGTCCTAATCAGCTGTTGGATCCTGAGACCAATATCAACATCGGCACCAGCTATTTACAGTATGTGTATCAACAGTTTGGCAATAACCGCATCTTTGCTTCAGCAGCCTATAACGCCGGACCGGGTCGCGTTCGTACCTGGCTTGGCAACAGTGCAGGGCGCATTGACGCGGTGGCCTTTGTAGAAAGCATCCCGTTCTCCGAGACCCGTGGGTACGTGAAAAACGTGCTGGCTTACGATGCCTACTATCGTTACTTCCTCGGTGATAAGCCGGAATTGATGAACGACGCAGAATGGCAACGCCGTTACTGATCGTGGTGAGTGTGTTATGCTATCGTACTCGTTAAAGAGTACAAAGGGGGAGGCAATCGCGCCTCCCCCGCAACGATGGCGATATCTTATGACTCAGCAATCACCCTATTCAGCAGAGATGGCAGAACAGCGTCACCAGGAGTGGTTACGTTTTGTCGACCTGCTTAAACACGCTTATGAGCAAGATTTACACCAGCCATTGCTCAATTTGATGTTAACGCCTGATGAGCGCGAAGCGCTGGGGACTCGCGTGCGCATTATTGAAGAACTGCTGCGCGGCGAGATGAGCCAACGCGAGTTGAAAAACGAGCTTGGGGCCGGTATTGCGACCATAACGCGTGGGTCCAATAGCCTCAAAACTGCGCCGGTCGAGCTGCGTCAGTGGCTGGAACAGGTGCTGCTCGGAAAAGATTGAATTGCCTGATGGCGCAGTGCTTATCAGGCCTACAACGTAGCGCAAATAATTACCGATACACCGCGTTATGGAACGGGCTGAGCGCCAGGATCACCGCCTGGTGATAGACGCTGGCACGGGTTAACTTCCCGGCGGTAAACACGCCAATCGCCCCTTCTTTACGGCCTATCTCGTCAATGCCTGTGTACTGTGACATCACCGGACCGAGCGCTTCTCCCTGACGGACTCTGTCGAGAATCACCGCCGGCAGCGGCAGCGTAGCGGAACGCGCTTCACCACGCTGAACGCCATTATCAATCACCACCCAGCTGAAGGTCGCGTCATCGTCAATGCCGGCTTCAATGGCCACCCAGAAATCGGCCTGAGGATGCAGGCGGCGTGCGTTATCTATGCGATTTCGTGCGCCAGTGCGCGTTTCCTGACTTCCAAAAGGTTGTTCCGGCACACCGCTCTCGACGGCGACGGGTTCAATATGGCAGGATCCTTCACCGAAAATCTCTTCAAATGCCCGAAGAATTGCCTGAATTTTGGCAGGATTGGTGGTCGCAGAGATAACCTTGTGCATAATTAAGCTCAGTTTGAAAATTCATCGCATCGCAGTATAACGGAAAAAACGCATGTTACAGGTATACCTTGTTCGCCACGGTGAAACGCAGTGGAACGCCGAGCGACGTATTCAAGGCCAGTCAGACAGCCCGCTGACCGCTAAAGGTGAACAGCAAGCTATGCAGGTTGGCGAACGCGTCCGCTCGCTTGGCATTACTCACGTCATCAGTAGCGATTTAGGTCGTACACGACGCACCGCAGAAATCATCGCCCAGGCGTGTGGCTGTGATATCACCTTCGACGCCCGCCTGCGCGAGCTGAATATGGGGGTGCTGGAAAAGCGCCACATCGACTCTCTGACGCCAGAGGAAGAGGGCTGGCGTCGCCAGTTAGTCAACGGCACGGTTGATGGTCGTATTCCGGATGGGGAATCCATGCAGGAACTGGCCGATCGTGTTAACGCCGCGTTGGCATCTTGTCTGGAACTGCCGCAAGGGAGCCGCCCATTGCTGGTAAGCCACGGTATTGCGCTGGGTTGCCTGGTGAGTACGATTCTGGGACTGCCCGCCTGGGCTGAGCGTCGGCTGCGTCTGCGCAACTGCTCGATTTCCCGCGTCGATTATCAGGAAAGTTTATGGCTTGCGCCGGGTTGGGTGGTAGAAACGGCAGGGGACATCTCGCATCTGGACGCCCCTGCGTTGGATGAGCTACAGCGTTAACGGCGAATAGGAATCAGGAATTCGCAGCGTAGGTTAATAGGGCGATCGCCTGCTTTGGCATCTTCTGCCGGGTAGTATCGCTCTATATCCTGACCTTTACGACGAGTCAGGTTCAGCATTGGCATACAGGTGCCATACACTGTCAGAATAAATTCCTGCACGCCCGTTCCCAGGCCTTCATAGGTAAACATGACATATTCGCCGCCCTGCAACAGGATTGGCTGCGCGGACGGTACATAGCCGCTGGCCTGTTCCGGTGTGAGTGCGGTGGTATAGAAGACTTCCTGCTCGTCATCTTTTTCAAAACTCGGACGCGTTTCGTTGAGTCCGTACAGCACCGGCGGAATGGCAGGAGCCTGGCTCAGGAAGTCGCGCCAGAACTGAATACGCATTTCATGACGGAAGTCGGAAATCTGTTCCAGCGAGCAAGAGTAGCTTTGCGTGGTGCCGAGCAACTGCGTGTCTTCCAGCGTCACGAACTGATGCGCTGGCATCGCAAATTCCCCGAGTCGCATCGGTGGGCGAATACCAAAAGCGCTCCATTCCGGCGAGCGGCGGTACAGTGCAGGCGTCTGAGCGAATTGTTTTTTGAACGCACGGGTAAACGTCTGTTGAGAGTCAAAACGGTATTGCAGGGCAATATCCAGAATCGGACGCGCAGTCAGGCGTAGCGCCACAGCGGACTTCGATAAACGACGGGCGCGGATGTAGGCACCAATAGCGTGGCCCGTCACGTCCTTAAACATTCTCTGCAGATGCCACTTGGAATAGCCTGCTTTTGCCGCCACATTGTCAAGCGACAGAGGCTGATCCAGATGACCTTCCAGCCAGATTAATAGGTCGCGAATAATGCCAGCCTGATCCATAAAATATCCTCATCCTTTCAACAGCGAGTACCTGACGTCAGGTAAGAGGATAATAGCATTTTTTGCTGTTTTAGCATTCAGTGTTTTTTTTGCTCATAAATGCTGTTTTCGGACATACGAAAGCGTGATTATTGTAATCCTGTGATCTGTATACATTTTATTTTAGAATGTTGAATAATTGCTCAGGGCAACTTTTAAAAATGGTAACAATATGAAATATAAGAGCTTAGTCATTTCCTCAATTTTGCTGTTGTTGGCGCAGGTGGCCCATGCGGAGCAGATTGGTTCTGTCGATACGGTATTTAAAATGTTTGGGCCGGATCATAAAATCGTCGTCGAAGCGTTTGACGATCCCGATGTAACCAATGTGACCTGCTATGTTAGCCGCGCAAAAACCGGTGGCATTAAGGGCGGGTTAGGTCTGGCTGAAGATACTTCCGATGCCGCCATTTCCTGCCAGCAAGTGGGGCCGGTTGAGCTGAGCGACAGAATCAAGAACGGTAAAGCGCAGGGCGAAGTCGTCTTTAAGAAACGGACGTCGCTGGTGTTTAAATCATTACAGGTGGTGCGTTTTTATGATGAAAAACGCAACACGCTGGCGTATCTGGCCTATTCCGACAAGGTTGTCGACGGTTCGCCAAAAAATGCCATCAGCGCGGTGCCCATCATGCCGTGGCGGCAGTAACAAGGAAGCAAAATGCAACAGGCGTTGATCTGGTTGGTTGAGGATGAGCAGGGTATCGCGGATACGCTTATCTACATGCTGCAACAGGAAGGTTTTAGCGTGGAAGCGTTTGAGCGTGGACTGCCGGTGCTGGAAAGCGCGCGTCAGCGATGCCCGGATGCGATAATCCTCGACGTCGGACTGCCTGATATCAGCGGTTTTGAACTGTGCCGTCGCCTGCTGGAGCGCCACCCGGCGCTGCCGGTTCTTTTTCTGACCGCCCGCAGCGATGAAGTGGACCGCCTGTTAGGTCTGGAGATTGGCGCGGATGATTACGTCGCCAAACCCTTCTCGCCGCGCGAGGTGTGCGCCCGAGTGCGCACGCTGCTGCGGCGGGTGAGGAAATTTGCAGCACCGCCATTGGCAGCGCGTTTTGGCAATTTTGAACTCAATGAACCCGCCGCGCAGATTGCGTGGTTTGGCTGTCCGTTAAACCTGACGCGCTATGAGTTCCTGTTGCTGAAAACCTTGCTGATGTCGCCGGGGCGTATCTACTCGCGCCAGCAACTGATGGATTTAGTTTGGGCCGATGCGCAGGATACCTACGACAGAACGGTGGACACGCATATCAAAACACTGCGCGCCAAACTGCGAGCTATTAATCCGGATCTCTCGCCGATTAACACGCATCGCGGGATGGGATACAGCCTGAGGAACGCCTGATGCGCATTGGCATGCGACTGCTGCTGGGCTACTTTTTGATTGTCGCCGTTGCCGCCTGGTTTGTTCTGTCTATTTTTGTGCAGGAGATTAAACCTGGCGTACGCCGGGCCACCGAAGGCACGCTGATTGACACCGCCACGCTGTTAGCGGCGCTGGCACGCGACGACGTACTCTCTGGCTCTGCTGCCAACGGTAAGTTGGCGCAGGCCTTCTCGCAACTGCATAACCGCCCTTTTCGTGCCAACATCAGCGGCATTAACAAAGTGCGCAATGAGTATCACGTCTACATGACAGATGCTCAGGGCAAGGTGTTGTTTGATTCCGCCAATAAAGCAGTAGGGGAAGATTATTCCCGTTGGAACGACGTGTGGTTAACGCTGCGCGGGCAATATGGCGCGCGCAGTACGCTGCAAAATCCGGCTGACCCAGAAAGCTCGGTGATGTACGTTGCGGCACCGATTATCGACGGTGAGCGCATTATTGGGGTGCTTAGCGTCGGGAAGCCCAATGCGGCAATGGCACCGGTAATTAAACGCAGCGAGCGGCGGATGCTGTGGGCGAGCGCGGTGTTGCTGGGGATCGCATTAGTGATTGGCGTGGGAATGGTATGGTGGATCAACCGCTCTATTGCCCGGCTGGCGCGCTATGCTGACTCGGTGACGGAGAATCGGCCCGTCGCGTTACCGGATTTAGGCAGCAGTGAATTGCGAAAACTGGCGCAGGCGCTGGAAAGTATGCGCCTGAAGCTGGAGGGTAAGAATTACATTGAGCAGTATGTGTATGCCTTAACCCATGAACTGAAAAGCCCGCTGGCGGCTATTCGTGGCGCGGCGGAGATTTTACGTGAAGGGCCGCCACCTGACGTGGTGGCACGTTTTACCGAAAATATTCTGACGCAAAATGCGCGTATGCAGGCACTGGTCGAAACCCTGTTGCGCCAGGCGCGGCTGGAAAACCGGCAGGATGTTGCGTTTACGCCCGTTGCGGTTGATGCACTGTTTGCTCAGCTGCGCGAGTCGCGTAGCGTCCAGTTGGCTGCTAAACATATCACGCTCAACATTGTGCCCTCATCATGGGTGGTTGCGGCTGAACCTGCGCTGCTGGAGCAGGCCATGGGTAATCTGCTGGATAACGCCATCGACTTTACCCCTGAACAGGGGACCATTGTCCTGAGTGCGCAGCAGCAAGGAGAAAAGGTCTCATTGCAGGTGACGGACTGCGGCAGCGGGATCCCTGATTTTGCGTTACCGCGCATTTTTGAACGATTTTATTCACTGCCCCGCAAGAATGGTCACAAGAGCAGCGGTCTGGGGCTGGCGTTTGTCAGCGAAGTTGCCCGTCTGTTTGACGGCGATGTGACACTGAGTAATCGCCCCGAAGGCGGAGTACAGGCGTCGTTCACACTTCACCGTCACTTCACATAACTTCAAATTCTGCGCACATAGCCGTTCTACCTTGTCGTCATTGCAAAGGAGAACGCTATGTTGAAATCCCCCCTGTTCTGGAAAATCGTCACCTTAGGTGGCGCCATGCTGTTGCTGTTAATTCCTCTGACGATGGTCAGGCAGATAATCGTTGAGCGATCGGATTACCGTAATGAGGTCGAAGATGCTATCCGGCAGAGTACCAGTGGGCCGCAGAAGTTAGTTGGGCCGCTAATTGCTATCCCCGTGACCGAACTTTATACCTCGCTGGAAGACGGTAAAGAAGTCTCGCAAAAGCGCAGCTATATCCATTTCTGGCTACCGGAGTCGTTGATGGTTGAGGGCAATCAAAATGTTGAAGGACGTAAAGTCGGCATTTATGAGGGCCAGGTCTGGCATAACGATGTGTCGTTGAACGCGGAGTTCAATGCTGAACGGCTGAGTGAATTGCATCACCCTAATATAACGTTAGGGAAACCGTTTATTGTGGTTGGCGTCGGCGACGCACGCGGGATTGGCGTGGTGAAAGTGCCGCAGATTAACGGGACGTCGCTGGCCGTTGAGCCGGGAACGGGGCTTGATGGGCGTGCGCAGGGGATCCACATTCCGCTGCCGGATGCGGAATGGACGAAGCAAAACCTTAGTCTGGCGCTGTCGCTTAATCTGAACGGTACCGGGGATTTTTCCGTTGTCCCCATTGGACGTAACAGCGAAATGACCCTAACCAGTAACTGGCCGCATCCCAATTTTCTGGGGGATTTTTTGCCCACGAAGCGTGAAGTTAGTGCATCAGGGTTTACGGCCCAATGGCAAAGCAGCTGGTTTGCCAATAACCTCGGTGATCGTTTTGATGGGGAAAAAATTGGCTGGCAGGGAATGCCAGCGTTTAGCGTGGCGGTAGCTACACCGGCCGATCAATATCAGCTGACCGACAGAGCAACGAAGTATGCCATCTTACTGATCGTACTGACTTTTATGTCTTTCTTTGTGCTGGAGAGTATGACCAGTCTGCGCCTGCACCCCATGCAGTATCTGTTGGTAGGGTTATCGCTGGTGATGTTTTATCTGCTGTTGCTGGCACTGTCAGAACATATTGGTTTTACCGCGGCGTGGATTATTGCCAGCCTGATTGGTGCCCTGATGAACGGCGTGTATTTACAGGCGGTATTACAAGGGTGGCGTAACAGTATTCTGTTCACCCTGGCGCTGTTGGCACTGGACGGGGTGATGTGGGTGTTACTGCGTTCGCAGGACAGTTCTTTGCTACTGGGAACCGGCGTGCTGTTATTGGCACTGTGCGGGATTATGTTCCTAACGCGTCATCTTGACTGGCACGCACTGGCTCGGCCCAAAGCAAAAGAGACGCAACCCGTGGAAAACGATGAATTTCGTTTGTGGAAGTAGGGTGGAGATAAAATGAAAAACGGCGCTTTACGCGCCGTTTTTGTTCCCGCAAGGATGAGATTAATCCTGCAGGTCGCCGCAGAAACGATAGCCTTCACCGTGAATGGTGGCGATGATTTCTGGCGTATCCGGCGTAGATTCGAAATGCTTACGAATACGACGGATAGTCACGTCAACGGTACGGTCATGCGGCTTCAGTTCGCGACCGGTCATTTTTTTCAGCAGTTCTGCGCGAGACTGGATCTTGCCCGGATTCTCACAGAAGTGAAGCATGGCACGGAATTCGCTGCGTGGCAGTTTATACTGCTCGCCGTCAGGACCGATCAGAGAACGGCTGTTGATGTCCAGTTCCCAACCATTGAACTTGTAGCTTTCGACGCTACGACGTTCTTCGCTGACCGTGCCCAGGTTCATGGTACGGGACAGCAAGTTACGAGCACGGATAGTCAGTTCACGCGGGTTAAACGGTTTGGTGATGTAATCATCCGCGCCGATTTCGAGGCCGAGAATTTTATCGACTTCGTTATCGCGGCCCGTCAGAAACATCAGCGCAACGTTAGCTTGTTCGCGGAGTTCGCGCGCTAACAGAAGACCGTTTTTACCTAGCAGATTGATATCCATAATCACAAGGTTGATGTCATATTCAGAGAGGATCTGATGCATTTCCGCGCCATCTGTCGCCTCGAATACATCATAGCCTTCCGCTTCGAAAATGCTTTTCAACGTGTTACGTGTTACTAACTCGTCTTCAACGATAAGAATGTGCGGGGTCTGCATGTTTGCTACCTAAATTGCCAACTAAATCGAAACAGGAAGTACAAAAGTCCCTGACCTGCCTGATGCATGTCGTAAATTAACATGATCGGCGTAACATGACTAAAGTACGTAATTGCGTTCTTGATGCACTTTCCATCAACGTCAACAACATCATTAGCTTGGTCGTGGGCACTTTCCCTCTGGACCCGACAGTGTCAAAAACGGCTGTCATCCTAACCATTTTAACAGCAACATAACAGGCTAAGACGTACCGGACACCCAATAAAACTACGCTTCGTTGACATATATCAAGTTCAATTGTAGCACGTTAACAGTTTGATGAAATCATCGTATCCAAATGTTAGCTTTCATCACAAAATTGCAATAATACAACTAGTTGCACGTGCTAACTAATAAATGTAATGAATCCTACGAATGAGATCCATTTTAAATTAAATTATCATGAATAAACAGAAGGATATGCAACTTCTGTTAACATAAAAAGCAATAGTACAGGTACGAAACAGTTTAGCATTTTTTACTTAATGTAAAATGCTTTTTCAGTGATCTCTGTTAAAAATATGTAAATTCGCGCTGCGTAATATGTTGATGTGCATCACATTATTATCGGCAAACTGACCAAAAAGAGTAGCAAAATGCGTTTAACAATTATTCTGGTGGCCCCTGCCAGAGCGGAAAATATTGGTGCGGCAGCCCGTGCGATGAAAACCATGGGATTCACCGAGTTGCGGATCGTTGACAGTCAGGCACACCTGGAACCGGCCACGCGCTGGGTGGCCCACGGTTCGGGTGACATTATTGATAATATTAACGTTTTTACAACGTTAGCCGAGGCGCTGCACGACGTGGATTTTACCGTTGCTACCACGGCGCGCAGTCGCGCAAAGTTTCATTATTACGCTACTCCGGTCGAATTGGTTCCGTTGCTGGAGGAAAAATCGGCGTGGATGGATCACGCTGCGCTGGTTTTTGGCCGTGAGGATTCTGGCCTGACGAATGAAGAACTGGCGCTGGCAGACGTGTTGACCGGCGTACCGATGGTGGCTGATTATCCTTCACTGAATTTGGGGCAGGCGGTGATGGTGTATTGCTATCAATTAGCCGGTTTAATACAACAGCCCGCTAAAACCGCTGAGGTGACGGATGAGCTTCAGCTCCAGGCATTACGGACGCGTGTTTTACGTTTATTGACCACGCTGGATGTTGCCGATGACATCAAACTCACGGACTGGTTGCAACAACGAATGGGCCTGTTAGGACAGCGAGACACGGCAATGTTGCACCGTTTATTACATGATATTGAAAAAAATATCACAAAATAAAATATTGCCAATCTATTCTTTGTGGGTTTTTTATTCTAACTTCAAGCGTGCCTGACGCGCCGTATTGGTTGAAAGTAAAACGGTAAGCAGTGACTCGTGAACAAGTTTCGGAACGTGATCAATTTAGAAATTTATTGACTTAGGTCACGAGATACTTTAACCCTAAAAGAATAGAGCACAGACAGATAATAATTACAGAGCACACAACATCATGAAACGCATCGGCACCACCATTACTACAACCATCACCATTACCACAGGTAACGGTGCGGGCTGACGCGTACAGGAAACACAGAAAAAAGCCCGCACCTAAACAGTGCGGGCTTTTTTTTCGACCAGAGGCAACGAGGTAAACCATGCGAGTGTTGAAGTTTGGCGGTACATCAGTGGCAAATGCAGAGCGCTTTCTGCGGGTTGCCGATATTCTGGAAAGCAATGCCAGGCAGGGGCAGGTTGCGACCGTCCTCTCTGCCCCGGCAAAAATCACTAACCATCTGGTGGCGATGATTGAGAAGACCATCGGTGGCCAGGATGCTTTAGCCAATATCAGCGACGCCGAACGTATTTTCTCTGAGCTTTTGGTCGGTCTTGCCGCGGTTCAGCCCGGTTTCCCGCTGGCGCAACTCAAAGCCTTTGTTGAACAAGAATTTGCCCAAATTAAGCATGTCCTGCACGGCATCAGCCTGCTGGGACAGTGCCCGGACAGCATCAACGCCGCGCTTATCTGCCGTGGTGAAAAAATGTCGATCGCAATTATGGCCGGGCTGCTGGAAGCACGTGGCCACAAAGTGACGGTTATTGATCCGGTTGAGAAACTGTTAGCGGTGGGTCATTACCTCGAATCGACCGTTGATATTACCGAGTCTACGCGTCGAATTGCCGCCAGCCGTATTCCGGCAGACCATATGGTGTTGATGGCAGGCTTTACCGCCGGGAATGAAAAAGGTGAGCTGGTGGTGCTGGGACGTAACGGCTCTGATTACTCCGCCGCCGTGCTGGCTGCCTGTTTGCGTGCAGACTGCTGTGAGATCTGGACGGACGTTGACGGCGTGTATACCTGCGACCCGCGCCAGGTCCCCGATGCCAGACTGCTGAAGTCAATGTCTTATCAGGAAGCGATGGAGCTGTCTTATTTCGGCGCCAAAGTGCTTCACCCGCGCACCATTACCCCGATTGCCCAGTTCCAGATCCCTTGCCTGATTAAAAATACCGGTAACCCACAAGCGCCGGGTACGCTGATTGGCGCCAGCCGCGATGAAGATGATCTGCCGGTAAAAGGCATTTCGAATCTCAACAATATGGCGATGTTCAGCGTGTCGGGCCCTGGAATGAAAGGGATGGTCGGCATGGCGGCCCGCGTGTTTGCCGCGATGTCTCGCGCAGGGATTTCGGTGGTACTGATCACCCAGTCGTCTTCTGAATACAGCATCAGCTTCTGCGTCCCGCAGGGCGACTGTGCGCGTGCACAGCGTGCGATGCAGGATGAATTCTACCTCGAGTTGAAAGAAGGACTGCTGGAGCCGCTGGCGGTCACTGAGCGCCTGGCGATCATCTCAGTAGTTGGCGACGGTATGCGTACACTGCGCGGTATCTCCGCGAAATTCTTTGCCGCGCTGGCGCGTGCCAACATCAATATCGTGGCTATCGCCCAGGGCTCGTCTGAGCGCTCTATTTCGGTGGTGGTGAACAATGATGATGCCACCACCGGCGTGCGCGTGACGCATCAGATGCTGTTCAATACCGATCAGGTGATAGAAGTCTTTGTCATAGGCGTCGGTGGCGTCGGGTCTGCGCTGCTTGAACAGCTTAAGCGGCAACAAACCTGGCTGAAGAGCAAGCATATTGATTTACGCGTTTGTGGGGTGGCGAATTCGAAGGCCCTGCTGACCCATGTTCACGGTCTGAATCTGGAAAACTGGCAGGCGGAGCTGGCGGAAGCCAAGGAACCTTTCAACCTCGGTCGCTTAATTCGCCTGGTGAAAGAATACCATCTGCTTAACCCGGTGATTGTGGACTGTACGTCAAGTCAGGCCGTGGCAGATCAGTATGCGGACTTCCTGCGCGAAGGCTTCCACGTCGTGACGCCGAATAAAAAGGCGAATACCTCGTCGATGGATTACTACCATCAGCTACGTTTTGCCGCCGCGAAGTCCCGACGTAAATTCCTCTATGACACCAACGTTGGCGCGGGATTACCGGTTATCGAAAACCTGCAAAACCTGCTCAGTGCAGGTGATGAACTGCAACGCTTCTCGGGGATTCTGTCCGGTTCGCTGTCGTTTATTTTTGGCAAGCTGGATGAAGGCATGAGCTTCTCGCAAGCCACCACGCTTGCACGCGAAATGGGCTATACCGAGCCCGATCCACGCGATGACCTTTCCGGGACGGATGTGGCGCGCAAACTGCTGATCCTCGCCCGCGAAACCGGTCGCGAGCTGGAGCTTAGCGATATCGTTATTGAGCCGGTGTTACCGCAAGATTTTGATGATTCTGGCGATGTCTCTGCGTTTATGGCTAAGCTGTCGCAGCTCGATGATGCGTTTGCCGCGCGCGTGGCGAAAGCCCGTGATGAAGGGAAAGTCATGCGCTATGTTGGCAATATCGAAGAAGACGGTGTGTGTCGGGTGAAAATCGCCGAAGTGGATGGCAACGATCCGCTGTATAAAGTGAAAAATGGCGAAAACGCGCTGGCGTTCTACAGTCACTACTACCAGCCATTACCGCTGGTACTGCGTGGTTACGGTGCAGGTAATGATGTCACGGCGGCGGGCGTCTTTGCCGATCTGCTACGCACCCTTTCATGGAAGTTAGGAGTTTAACATGGTGAGAGTTTATGCCCCGGCTTCCAGTGCCAATATGAGCGTCGGGTTTGATGTGCTCGGGGCGGCGGTTACGCCCGTTGATGGTTCTTTGTTAGGTGATGTTGTCTCTGTGGAAGCCGCTGACAGCTTTAGCCTCAACAACCTGGGGCGCTTTGCGAGCAAACTGCCGTCAGAGCCGCGGGAAAATATCGTCTACCAGTGCTGGGAGCGATTTTGTCAGGAGCTGGGGAAAGCCGTTCCGGTGACGATGACGCTGGAAAAAAATATGCCGATTGGCTCCGGCTTAGGCTCCAGCGCCTGTTCTGTTGTGGCCGCGCTGGTGGCGATGAATGAGCACTGCGGTAAACCGCTCAACGACACCCGCCTGCTGGCGATCATGGGTGAGCTGGAAGGGCGTATCTCCGGCAGTGTTCACTACGATAATGTGGCACCGTGCTTTTTGGGCGGTATGCAGTTGATGATTGAGGAAAACGGCATTATCAGCCAACAGGTGCCAGGCTTTGATGAGTGGTTGTGGGTGCTGGCCTATCCGGGAATTAAGGTTTCAACGGCTGAAGCGCGGGCGATTTTACCGGCGCAATACCGTCGCCAGGACTGTATCGCCCACGGGCGACATCTGGCGGGCTTCATTCATGCTTGCTATTCCCGTCAGCCAGGGTTAGCGGCAAAGCTGATGAAAGATGTGATTGCCGAGCCATATCGCACCCGCTTGCTGCCCGGCTTCAGCCAGGCGCGTCAGGCGGTGGCGGAAATCGGCGCGGTGGCCAGTGGTATTTCCGGTTCTGGACCGACGCTGTTTGCCCTGTGCGATAAACCGGAGACGGCGCAGCGGGTTGCAGACTGGCTGGGTAAAAATTACCTGCAAAATCAGGAAGGCTTTGTTCATATTTGCCGGCTGGACACGGCGGGCGCACGGGTACTGGGAAAATAAATGAAACTCTACAATCTAAAAGATCATAACGAGCAGGTCAGTTTCGCGCAGGCCGTCACCCAAGGGTTGGGTAGAAAACAGGGGTTATTTTTTCCGCACGATCTGCCGGAATTTAGCCTGACCGAAATCGATGAAATGCTGAAGTTGGATTTTGTCAGCCGTAGCGCAAAGATCCTGTCCGCCTTTATTGGTGATGAAATAGCGAATGACGTCCTCGCAGATCGCGTGCGCGCGGCGTTTGCATTCCCTGCGCCGGTTGCTCAGGTGACGGGGGATGTCGGTTGTCTGGAGCTGTTCCACGGCCCGACGCTGGCCTTTAAAGACTTTGGCGGGCGCTTTATGGCGCAGATGCTGACGCACATCAGCGGCGACAAGCCGGTAACCATCCTGACGGCCACGTCCGGCGATACCGGGGCGGCGGTCGCGCATGCCTTTTATGGCCTGAAAAATGTGCGCGTGGTGATCCTCTATCCTAACGGTAAGATCAGCCCGTTACAGGAAAAACTGTTCTGTACGCTGGGTGGAAACATTGAAACTGTCGCCATTGACGGTGATTTTGATGCCTGCCAGGCGCTGGTGAAACAGGCGTTTGATGACGAAGAACTGAAGGTGGCGCTGGGATTAAATTCGGCTAACTCGATCAACATCAGCCGGTTGCTGGCGCAAATCTGCTACTACTTTGAGGCCGTGGCGCAACTGCCGCAGGAGGCGCGCAATCAGCTGGTGGTTTCTGTACCGAGCGGCAACTTTGGCGATCTGACCGCTGGACTGCTGGCAAAATCGCTCGGTTTGCCGGTGAAGCGTTTTATCGCGGCAACCAATGTCAACGATACGGTTCCGCGTTTCCTTGAAGAAGGCGAGTGGGCGCCGAAAGCCACCCAGGCGACCTTATCGAATGCCATGGATGTCAGCCAGCCGAACAACTGGCCGCGCGTGGAAGAGCTGTTCCGTCGTAAAATCTGGCGTCTGAACGAACTGGGCTATGCGGCCGTTGACGATGCGACCACTGAGGAAACGATGCGTGAGCTGCAGGCGATTGGCTACACCTCAGAGCCGCACGCGGCGGTGGCGTACCGCGCGCTGCGTGATCAACTGAACCCAGGCGAATATGGCCTGTTCCTTGGGACCGCGCACCCGGCGAAGTTTAAAGAAAGCGTTGAACAGATCCTTGATGTGACGCTGGATCTACCAAAAGAGCTGGCGGAGCGTGCGGACTTGCCGCTGCTGTCGCATCATCTACCGGCTGATTTTGCCGCGCTGCGTCAACTGATGATGACCCGCGGATAATTGTTGTGCCGGATGGTGACGCTAGCGCGTCTTATCCGGCCTACGGGCATTCGTTTTGTGTCGTAGGCCGGATAAGGCGTTAGCCGCCATCCGGCATGTACACTAGTGCTCGTGACGTTTAAACACCAACTCGCCTTTACCGGAAGCTTCTTCATCAAAGAAATAGCCCTCGCTGTTAAAGGCGGTCAGCTGTTCTGGCTGGGTTAAGCGGTTTTCAATGATATAGCGGCTCATCAGACCGCGCGCTTTTTTAGCATAGAAACTGATCACTTTGAATTTGCCATTTTTCTCGTCGAGGAAGACCGGTTTGATCAGCTCCGCGTTCAGTTTTTTCGGTTTCACGGACTTAAAATACTCATCCGAGGCGAGGTTAATCACCACGTTGTCGCCTTGTGCTTCCAGCGCTTCGTTCAGCTTGTCAGTGATGATGTCCCCCCAGAACTGGTAGAGATCTTTGCCTTTGGTGTTGGCAAGGCGAATGCCCATCTCGAGGCGGTAAGGCTGCATCAGATCCAGCGGGCGCAGCACGCCGTACAACCCGGACAACATGCGTAAATGCCGTTGGGCGAAATCAAAATCGGCCTCGCTGAAGGTGTCTGCCTGCAGCCCAGTGTAGACGTCGCCTTTAAACGCCAGGATGGCCTGACGCGCATTATCGGGCGTGAAGTCAGGTTGCCAGTCGTGGAAACGGGTGGCGTTCAGGTCCGCCAGCTTGTCGCTTATCCCCATCAGCTTACCTATTTGCGGTGCAGACAGCTGACGCGCTTCGTGGATAAGCTGCTGGGAATGGTCCAGCAGCTCGGGCAGCGTATGGCGCGTGGTGGCCAGTGGACTTTGGTAGTCGAGCGTTTTTGCAGGTGAAATCAGAATCAGCATATCCAGTCCTTGCGGGAGATTTACTGCGACTGTAGCAAAAAAAACGACAGAATTGATCGATGGTTGCGATTGCCGCGCTAGCTGCGCGGCGGCTCATCCCAGGTATCAGGTGCAAGCTGTTGTCTGATATCAGGATAACGCTGCGGATCAAATTCCGGTCGCACGCCGAGTTTTCGCTGGCGCAGGTAGTCGCTGGCAAGAGTATGAACAACCGGGGAAAGCAGCAAAATCGCCGTCAGATTCGTGATGGCCATGCAGGCCATAATAATGTCGGCGAGCTGCCACACCAGCGGAAAGTGGAGTAGTGTTCCGCCGATCACGGTGCAGACGGTGGTAATACGCAAAATCCAGATGATGCGAATGGTGTCCAGTTTCAGAAAGATCAGATTATTTTCTGCATAAATGTAGTTAGCGACAATAGAGCTGAAGGCGAACAGAACCACAATCAGCGCAACGAACCCGGCACCCCATTCCCCCGTGAGCGTTACCATGGCCTTCTGGACCAGTTGAATACCTTCCATTGGAACGTACGTGGTGCCATTGCCTGCCAGTAGAATAATCATTGCGCTGGCCGTACAGATAACCAACGTATCGCCCAGCACGCCAATCATCTGCACAATGCCTTGTGCGGCGGGATGCGGAGGCCATGACGCGGCCGCGGCCGCGGCGTTAGGCGTTGAACCCAGGCCCGCTTCATTAGAAAACATACCGCGTTGAAAGCCGCTGGCAATGGCCTGGCTTAGCGTATACCCGGCGGCGCCGGCGGCGGCTTCCTGCCAGCCAAACGCGCTTTTCACAATGGTGACGATGACCTCAGGGATCTGTCCGATATGCCACAGGCAGATGACGATGCTGCAGCCGACCCACAGCAGGGCCATTAAGGGCACGATCCATTGCATCAGGCGGGCAACGCCTTTAATACCGCCGACGATGACGAGCAAAGACAGCACTGCCAGCGAGATCCCGGATACGAGGGGCGGGATGTCGAAAGCAAACTCCAGCGCACGCGAGACCGAGTTCGCCTGGACGCTGTTAAAAACTAAGCCATAGGCAATGAGTAAAAAGATGGCGAACAGAACACCCATCCAGCGCATGCCCAGCCCGCGCGCCATATACCACGCGGGTCCGCCGCGAAACTGGCCTTTACTGTCGCGTTCTTTATACAGTTGGGCGAGTGAGCATTCGGCAAATGAAGTTGCCATGCCGATCACCGCCGAGACCCACATCCAGAAGACGGCACCCGCCCCCCCAGCCGCGATAGCCAGGGCAACGCCTGCCAGGTTTCCGCTGCCGATACGGGCGGCGAGGCTGGTACACAGAGCCTGAAATGAGGTTACACCCCCAGGTTGTGGGTTGATGCTATTTTTAAGACTTTTGCCAAACTGGCGAACGTAGCGGAACTGGACGAAACCGGTACGGTAAGTGAACCAAAATCCTGCGCCCAGCAGGAGATAGATCATCACCGAGCCCCACAGTATTTCATTAATAAATGCGAAAAAATCAGGCATTAACATCCCTCTTGTTGATGCCGGCACGCGCTAATATCCTGATGTAAGCGCTACCAATTATCGAACAGTATAAACCTTGTAATGAGATTGATAGTGGGAGTTTACCATAACATCAGGTCGACTCTTTAATTGCGCACTATAGGCTCTGAGATGCGTAATCAGGGCTGAACGGCAGGTGAGGCACTCCCGGCGGTTGCGCTGAGAGTGCGTCGTGCTATCATCAGGAAAGATCGGTTACATCCCCCTAACACGCTGTTTAAAGAGAAACGCTATCATGACGGACAAATTGACCTCCCTTCGTCAGTTCACCACTGTAGTGGCCGACACCGGAGACATCGCGGCAATGAAGCTGTATCAGCCTCAGGATGCCACAACTAACCCTTCTCTCATTCTTAACGCAGCGCAGATCCCGGAATACCGCAAGCTGATTGATGACGCTGTGGCCTGGGCTAAGCAGCAGAGCAACGACCGCGCGCAGCAGGTAGTCGACGCGACGGACAAACTGGCGGTAAACATCGGCCTGGAGATCCTGAAACTGGTCCCGGGTCGTATCTCTACTGAAGTTGACGCGCGCCTGTCCTACGACACCGAAGCGTCTATCGCGAAAGCGAAACGTCTGATCAAAATGTACAACGATGCTGGCATCAGCAACGATCGCATTCTGATCAAACTGGCTTCTACCTGGCAGGGTATCCGTGCCGCGGAGCAGCTGGAAAAAGAAGGCATCAACTGTAACCTGACTCTGCTGTTCTCCTTCGCGCAGGCGCGTGCATGTGCAGAAGCAGGCGTTTACCTGATTTCTCCGTTCGTTGGCCGTATTCTGGACTGGTACAAAGCCAACACCGATAAGAAAGAGTACGCACCGGCAGAAGATCCGGGTGTGGTTTCCGTCACGGAAATCTATGAGTACTACAAACAGCACGGTTACGAAACCGTGGTGATGGGCGCGAGCTTCCGTAACATCGGCGAAATCATTGAGCTGGCGGGCTGCGATCGTCTGACTATTGCCCCGGCACTGCTGAAAGAGCTGGCTGAAAGCGAAGGCGCGCTCGAACGTAAACTGTCCTTCTCTGGCGAAGTGAAAGCCCGTCCTGCACGTATCACTGAAGCTGAGTTCCTGTGGCAGCACAACCAGGACCCGATGGCTGTAGACAAACTGGCGGACGGTATCCGTAAGTTTGCTGTAGACCAGGGCAAACTGGAAAAAATGATCGGCGATCTGCTGTAATCATTTGCGCGTGGCCCTGACGGGGGTCACGCTACCTCTTCTGAAATCTGTCTGTCCTTCCCTTCGCAGTGTATCATTCTGTTTAACGAGACTGTTTAAACGGAATAATCATGAATACTTTACGCATTGGCTTAGTTTCTATTTCTGACCGTGCCTCCAGCGGTGTTTATCAGGATAAGGGTATTCCCGCACTTGAAGAGTGGCTAGCGTCCGCCCTGACAACGCCTTTTGAACTGCAAACCCGGTTGATTCCGGATGAGCAGGCGATCATTGAACAAACATTGTGTGAACTGGTTGATGAAATGGGCTGTCACCTGGTGCTGACCACCGGCGGCACCGGCCCGGCGCGTCGTGATGTAACCCCAGATGCTACGATGGCGGTAGCCGACAGGCAGATGCCCGGCTTTGGTGAACAAATGCGCCAGATTAGCCTGCACTTTGTGCCGACGGCGATCCTCTCCCGTCAGGTTGGGGTTATTCGCAAGCAGGCACTGATCCTCAACCTGCCTGGCCAGCCGAAATCGATCAAAGAAACGCTGGAAGGGGTGAAAGACGCCGACGGTAACGTTATTGTGGCGGGTATTTTTGCAAGTGTACCATATTGTATACAGCTGCTGGATGGGCCGTATGTGGAAACCGCCCCGGAAGTGGTAGCATCTTTTCGGCCTAAAAGCGCGATACGCGATACAAATGCCTGAAAGTAGCCTTTTCGTGACATAAAGCGCAATGCCGGTGGAGTATTGAATTGTTTACGATATAGTAATTTTTGATATACACGTATCGCTAAACACCTTCAATCACTCCACTGACGCATGGTTTGCTATGTCACAACATTCTCGACCGCTGAATCGCCAGGATTATAAAACCCTTTCGCTCGCTGCTCTCGGTGGGGCGCTCGAGTTTTATGATTTTATTATCTTTGTCTTCTTTGCCGCCGTTGTGGGTGAGCTGTTCTTCCCCGCGGACATTCCCGAATGGCTACGTCAGGTACAAACCTTCGGTATTTTTGCCGCGGGCTATCTGGCGCGCCCGTTAGGCGGCATCATCATGGCGCATTTTGGCGATCTGGTCGGGCGCAAAAAAATGTTCACTCTGAGCATTTTACTGATGGCGATACCGACGCTGGCGATAGGTCTGCTGCCGACGTATTCCTCGATGGGGATCCTGGCCCCGCTGTTGCTGTTGCTGATGCGTATTCTGCAAGGTGCCGCCATTGGAGGAGAAGTGCCGGGGGCCTGGGTGTTTGTTGCCGAACACGTGCCGGAGCGCCGTATCGGCATTGCCTGTGGAACGCTGACTGCCGGGTTAACGGTGGGGATCCTTCTGGGCTCGGTGGTGGCCACGTTGGTGAATACCAGCCTGACGCAGCAGGCGGTACATGAGTACGGCTGGCGTATACCTTTCTTGCTGGGAGGTGCGTTTGGGCTGGTGGCAATGTATTTGCGCCGCTGGTTGCAGGAGACGCCGATCTTTCTCGAGATGCAGCAGCGCAAAGCGTTGGCGCAGGAACTGCCGGTGAAGTCGGTCGTCAGCAAGCATAAAAAAGCGGTGGCGGTGTCGATGCTACTGACCTGGCTGCTCTCAGCTGGGATTGTGGTGGTGATCCTGATGTCGCCCGTCTGGCTGCAAAAACAGTATGGTTTTGCACCTGCGCTGACGTTACAGGCCAACAGCGTGGCCACCATTATGCTGTGCATCGGGTGCTTGCTGGCGGGATTCGTGGTCGACAGAGTGGGTGCCAGCAAAACCTTTATTGTCGGTAGCCTGCTGCTGGCCTGTTCCAGCTGGTTTTTCTATCACCTGATCGGCAGTCATCCTGAGCACCTGTTCCTGTTGTACGGTCTGGTTGGGCTGTGCGTTGGCGTGGTTGGCGCGGTGCCTTACGTGATGGTACGGGCGTTCCCGGCGGAAGTCCGTTTTACCGGTATTTCTTTTTCCTATAACGTCTCGTATGCCATTTTCGGTGGTTTGACGCCAATCGCGGTCACGATGTTGATGAGTGTGTCGCCGATGGCTCCGGCCTGGTATGTGCTGGCGCTTTCGCTGGTGGGTTTAGGGCTGGGGATTTGGCTACGACAGGATATTTATCATCGTGATACGGACGCTGAGGGAGAATTACAGCGTCTGTAAGGATTATCCCCCCTTGCGGGGGGATACAGACAGAATTAGTGCATTTCACCAATTGGCAGGATGGTGCGGCCAAACTGTTCGTTCAGCACTTCACCCATCGCCAGGTAAATGGCGCTTGCACCACACACTAAGCCAATCCAGCCAGCAACATGAATAATCGCTTCGTTACCTGCAATATTGCCCACAGCCAGCAGGGCGAACAGCACGGTCAGGCTCAGGAAGACAAACTGCAGCGCGCGGTTTGCTTTCAGTGTGCCGAAGAACATGAACAGGGTGAACACGCCCCACAGACCCAAATACACGCCGAGGAACTGCACGTTCGGTGCTTCTGTCAGGCCCATTTTCGGCATTAACAGGATCGCGACCAGCGTCAGCCAGAACGAGCCGTAAGAGGTGAAGGCGGTTAAGCCGAAGGTATTGCCTTTTTTGTACTCCAGCAGACCGGCAAAAATTTGCGCGATACCGCCGTAGAACAGTCCCATCGCCAGGATAATACCGTCAAGGGCGAAGAAACCCGCGTTATGCAGGTTAAGCAAAATGGTGGTCATGCCGAAGCCCATCAGGCCCAGCGGTGCCGGATTAGCCAACTTAGTGTTGCCCATAATTCCTCAAAATCATCATTGATTGAATGGTGAAATAATTTCCCCGAAAAACGATCACGGACTTCGGGGCGCGGCATGATAATCAGGGGAGAGGGGGCTGTCTATGATCTGATGAGGGGAAAATGAATTTTTTTCCCCAGTACTGAATATCATGGCCGAGAAGTCAGGGGGTTAGTCATCACCAATGACTTTTAAGGTCGCCATGTCGGAGGAGTTTACTGACTGGCCAGAGAAGGTGATTTTAGACACACAGCGTTTGTTGTCGTTGTCGCTATTGATGTTAATCCAGTTGGTGGTTTTCCCCTCTTTGATGGAGGAAGGAACATTCAGGCTCTGGCTGGACATGCGCGCGGCTTTAAAATAAACGGAAGCGCCATTTAGTGTGATATCACCACGGTCTGCCGTCAGTTGAATACGCTTCACGACACGACAAATAGGGATTCTTAGCGTGAGATCGTTGGTTGCATTTCTGGGCATGGCAATCATTCCCAGAACTTTATGATCGTTAGCCTGTGCAGTGCTGCTCAGCAGCAGACCTATCAACAGGCTGGCGGGAAGGGTAAACAGGGATTTCATGAAATTTCTCTTTGACGGGTTCAAAAGTGAGTGACGAGTGACCATAATACCGCCGTTGGAAAAACGGTTCATGCAGGTAATCTTTTCTTTTTATTACAATTTTCAAGTGAATGACTGGTATTTTTAATATTGGTTTTATGAATTATTTTGGGGTGGTGACTATTTACTTTCCTGTTTTTCTGCCCGTTATCTCTCATTTTATTGCGATCGGGCTAAAAAAAATTTGCATGCCCCCCTTGATGACGTGGGTTACGACCCCATCTTGTAGACAACCGCAGTGGTGAGTCTGAAAAAAAACGATTCAGGGTAGTTGAAACCGCACGTTTCGCCCTTATTACAGATTCACAACCACCTGATGACAGAATTTTTAGTGGAGACGTTTAGATGGGTAAAATTATTGGTATCGACCTGGGTACTACCAACTCTTGTGTAGCGATTATGGATGGCACTACTGCACGTGTGCTGGAGAACGCCGAGGGCGATCGCACCACGCCTTCTATCATTGCTTATACCCAGGATGGTGAAACTCTGGTTGGTCAGCCGGCTAAACGTCAGGCAGTGACAAACCCGCAAAACACCCTGTTTGCGATTAAACGCCTGATTGGCCGCCGCTTCCAGGACGAAGAAGTACAGCGTGATGAAGCCATCATGCCGTACAAAATCATCGGTGCTGACAACGGTGATGCATGGATTGACGTAAAAGGTCAGAAACTGGCACCGCCGCAGATCTCTGCTGAAGTGCTGAAAAAAATGAAGAAAACGGCTGAAGATTACCTGGGCGAACCGGTAACTGAAGCGGTTATCACCGTACCTGCATACTTCAACGATGCTCAGCGTCAGGCAACGAAAGACGCCGGCCGTATCGCAGGTCTGGAAGTCAAACGTATCATCAACGAACCGACCGCTGCTGCACTGGCTTACGGTCTGGACAAAGAAGTCGGCAACCGTACTATCGCGGTCTACGACCTCGGTGGTGGTACTTTCGATATCTCTATTATCGAAATCGACGAAGTTGACGGTGAAAAAACCTTCGAAGTTCTGGCAACCAACGGTGATACCCACCTCGGTGGTGAAGACTTCGATAGCCGCATGATCAACTATCTCGTTGATGAATTTAAGAAAGATCAGGGCATTGACCTGCGTAACGACCCGCTGGCAATGCAGCGCCTGAAAGAAGCCGCAGAGAAAGCGAAAATTGAGCTGTCTTCTGCGCAGCAGACCGACGTTAACCTGCCGTACATCACTGCAGATGCGTCTGGTCCGAAACACATGAACATCAAAGTGACTCGTGCGAAACTGGAAAGCCTGGTAGAAGACCTGGTTAACCGTTCTATCGAGCCGCTGAAAGTTGCTCTGCAGGATGCTGGTCTGTCTGTTTCTGACGTTCAGGATGTTATCCTGGTCGGTGGTCAGACTCGTATGCCGATGGTACAGAAGAAAGTTGCTGAGTTCTTCGGTAAAGAACCGCGTAAAGACGTTAACCCGGACGAAGCTGTAGCAATCGGTGCTGCTGTTCAGGGTGGTGTATTGACCGGTGATGTTAAAGACGTACTGCTGCTGGACGTTACCCCGCTGTCTCTGGGTATCGAAACCATGGGCGGCGTGATGACTCCGCTGATCGCGAAAAACACCACTATCCCGACCAAGCACAGCCAGGTGTTCTCTACCGCTGAAGACAACCAGTCCGCGGTAACCATCCATGTGCTGCAGGGTGAACGTAAACGTGCTGCTGATAACAAAGATCTGGGTCAGTTTAACCTGGATGGTATCAGCCCGGCACCGCGCGGTATGCCGCAGATCGAAGTGACCTTCGATATCGATGCTGACGGTATCCTGCACGTTTCTGCGAAAGATAAAAACAGCGGTAAAGAGCAGAAGATCACCATCAAGGCGTCTTCTGGTCTGAACGAAGAAGAAATTCAGAAAATGGTTCGCGAAGCAGAAGCGAACGCAGAATCTGACCGTAAGTTTGAAGAGCTGGTCCAGACCCGTAACCAGGGTGACCATCTGCTGCACAGCACTCGCAAGCAGGTTGAAGAAGCAGGCGATAAACTGCCGGCTGACGACAAAACTGCTATCGAGTCCGCTCTGACTGCGCTGGAAACGTCTTTGAAAGGCGAAGACAAAGCAGATATCGAAGCGAAAATGCAGGCGCTGGCACAGGTTTCCCAGAAACTGATGGAAATCGCTCAGCAGCAGCATGCACAGCAGCAGGCGGGTTCAGCTGATGCTTCCGCGAACAACGCGAAAGATGACGATGTTGTCGACGCTGAGTTTGAAGAAGTGAAAGACAAAAAATAATCGCCCTTTGAACGGGTAAAACACTGGCACGGGCGAAGAGGTTTCCTCTCCGCCCGTGCACGCATGTTAGGGGCAGATAAAAAGAGATGGCTAAGCAAGACTATTACGAGATTTTGGGCGTTTCCAAAACAGCGGAAGAGCGTGAAATCAAAAAGGCCTATAAGCGCCTGGCCATGAAATTTCACCCGGACCGTAACCAGGGTGATAAAGAGGCCGAAGCCAAATTCAAAGAGATCAAAGAAGCCTACGAGATCCTGACCGACGCGCAAAAACGCGCGGCTTACGATCAGTACGGTCATGCTGCGTTTGAGCAAGGCGGTATGGGCGGCGGTGGCGGTTTCGGCGGCGGTGCTGACTTCAGCGATATCTTTGGTGACGTGTTTGGCGATATCTTTGGCGGTGGTCGTGGCCGTCAGCGCGCCTCACGTGGTGCGGATTTACGTTACAACATGGATCTCACTCTGGAAGAAGCCGTGCGTGGCGTCACCAAAGAGATCCGTATTCCTACGCTGGAAGAGTGTGACGTTTGCCACGGCAGCGGCGCGAAATCCGGGACTCAGCCGCAGACCTGTCCGACCTGTCACGGTTCCGGTCAGGTGCAGATGCGTCAGGGTTTCTTTGCCGTACAGCAGACCTGTCCACACTGTCAGGGCCGCGGTACGCTGATTAAAGATCCGTGCAACAAATGTCACGGGCATGGCCGCGTAGAGAAGAGCAAAACACTGTCCGTTAAAATCCCGGCAGGGGTTGATACCGGTGACCGTATTCGTTTATCTGGTGAAGGCGAAGCGGGTGAGCATGGCGCACCGTCAGGCGATTTGTACGTTCAGGTGCAGGTGAAACAGCACCCGATTTTCGAACGTGAAGGGAATAACCTGTACTGTGAAGTGCCGATCAACTTTGCGATGGCTGCGCTGGGCGGCGAGATTGAAGTCCCGACGCTGGATGGCCGGGTGAAGTTAAAAGTCCCTGGCGAAACGCAAACCGGTAAACTTTTCCGTATGCGTGGTAAAGGCGTTAAGTCGGTACGCGGTGGTGCTCAGGGCGATCTGCTGTGTCGCGTCGTGGTTGAAACCCCGGTTGGTTTGAACGACAAGCAGAAACAGTTGCTGAAAGATCTGCAGGACAGTTTTGGCGGCCCAACGGGCGAACAAAACAGCCCGCGTTCTAAAAGCTTCTTCGACGGCGTGAAGAAATTCTTTGACGACCTGACGCGTTAATTTACCGCCATAAATTTGATAAAAAGCCTGGGACTGAAGAGTCTCAGGCTTTTTTATTTTTTCGGATCCGTCCTGAACAGGAACGAAACAATCCAGATTGTTAGATCGTAAAAACCGATCTATTTATCATGAATAATCTAATATTAACGATGAGTCATGCGGAGTAAGATAGTAATTACGAAGTATTCACCCAATAGAGAGAATAAAAGTGAAACATCTACATCGTTTTTTTAGTAGCGATGCCTCGGGAGGCATTATTTTGATCATCGCTGCGGTAGTAGCAATGTTGATGGCCAATATCGGCGTAACCAGTGGATGGTACCACGACTTTCTGGAGACCCCGGTTCAACTGCGGGTCGGCGCGCTTGAGATCAATAAAAATATGCTGCTGTGGATCAACGACGCCTTAATGGCGGTGTTTTTCCTGCTGATTGGTCTGGAAGTTAAGCGTGAGCTGATGCAGGGATCGCTGGCCAGTTTACGCCAGGCTGCGTTTCCGGTGATTGCCGCGATTGGCGGGATGATTGTCCCGGCGCTGTTGTATCTGGCATTCAACTATGCCGACCCCATCACACGTGAAGGATGGGCGATCCCGGCGGCAACGGATATCGCTTTTGCGCTCGGCGTACTGGCGCTGCTGGGTAGCCGTGTTCCGCTGGCGCTGAAAATCTTTCTCATGGCGTTGGCGATTATTGACGATCTTGGCGCGATTGTGATCATCGCACTGTTCTATACCAGCGATCTCTCTCTGCTGTCGTTGGGGGTTGCCGCATTAGCGATTCTTATTCTGGCGGCGTTGAACCTGTGTGGTGTCAGACGTACCGGTATTTATATCCTGGTGGGCGTCGTGCTATGGACCGCAGTGCTGAAGTCAGGGGTGCATGCGACGCTGGCGGGTGTGATTGTCGGTTTCTTCATCCCGTTGAAGGAAAAGCATGGCCGTTCTCCGGCGAAACGTCTGGAGCATGTGCTACATCCGTGGGTGGCCTATTTGATTCTGCCGTTGTTTGCCTTCGCCAATGCGGGGGTTCCACTGCAGGGTGTGACGATGGACGGATTGACCTCCATCCTGCCGCTGGGGATTATCGCCGGCCTGCTTATCGGTAAACCGCTGGGGATTAGCCTGTTCTGCTGGCTGGCATTACGCCTCAAGGTGGCGCAGCTGCCTGAAGGCACGAACTTCCAGCAAATCATGGCGGTGGGTATTCTGTGCGGGATTGGCTTTACGATGTCGATTTTCATCGCCAGCCTGGCGTTTGGTAACGTTGATCCGGAGCTGATTAACTGGGCGAAACTGGGGATCCTGATTGGTTCTCTGCTATCGGCGGTGATCGGTTATAGCTGGCTGCGTACCCGGTTAAACGCGTCAGCCTGAGCCGATAACCCTTTGGTGACAATTTTCAGGGAGAGAGTATGTCTCATATAAATTACAACCACCTGTATTACTTCTGGCATGTGTATAAAGAAGGGTCGGTGGTGGGGGCCGCAGAAGCGCTTTATCTGACACCGCAAACCATTACCGGGCAGATCAAAGCGCTGGAGGAGCGCTTACAGGGGAAGTTGTTTAAGCGTAAGGGGCGAGGGCTGGAGCCTAGTGAGCTAGGCGAATTAGTTTTTCGTTATGCGGACAAAATGTTCACTTTAAGCCAGGAGATGCTGGATATCGTGAACTACCGCAAAGAGTCTAACTTGCTGTTCGATGTGGGCGTGGCGGATGCGTTATCTAAACAGCTGGTCAGTAGCGTGCTCGACGCTGCCGTCGTTGACGATGAACAAATCCATCTACGCTGCTTTGAATCCACGCATGAGATGCTGCTGGAACAGCTCAGCCAGCACAAGCTGGATATGATTATCTCCGACTGCCCAATCGACTCAACGCAGCAGGAAGGGCTGTTCTCGGTAAAAATCGGCGAGTGTTGCGTGAGTTTCTGGTGCACCAATCCGCTGCCGGAGAAGCCGTTTCCAGCCTGCCTTGAGGAGCGTCGCCTGCTGATACCAGGACGTCGCTCAATGCTCGGACGCAAGCTGCTGAACTGGATTAACTCGCAGGGACTGAACGTTGAGATCCTCGGGGAGTTTGACGATGCCGCCTTGATGAAAGCCTTTGGCGCTACGCACAATGCTATTTTCGTCGCCCCTACGCTCTATTCGAACAATTTCTACGCTGATGATTCCATCATTGAGATTGGACGCGTGGAGAATGTGATGGAGGAGTACCATGCCATTTTTGCGGAGAGGATGATCCAGCATCCGGCGGTGCAGCGTATTTGCAATGCTAACTACTCGGCATTGTTTGCGCCGGGGAGTAAGTAAACAGACATAAAAAAACCCGCTTACGCGGGTTTTTTCACAAAGCGACAGCAAGCAGGCGATTAAGCCAGTTTGTTGATCTGTGCAGTCAGGTTTGCTTTATGACGTGCAGCTTTGTTTTTGTGGATCAGACCTTTAGCAGCCTGACGATCCACGATTGGTTGCATTTCGTTAAATGCTTTCAGTGCAGTAGCTTTGTCGCCAGCTTCAATAGCTGCGTATACTTTCTTGATGAAAGTACGCATCATAGAGCGACGGCTAGCGTTGTGCTTGCGGGCCTTTTCAGACTGAACGGCGCGCTTCTTAGCTGATTTGATATTAGCCAAGGTCCAACTCCCAAATGTGTTCTATATGGACAATTCAAAGGCCGAGGAATATGCCCTTTTAGCCTTCTTTTGTCAATGGATTTGTGCAAATAAGCGCCGTTTAAATTGCAGCACTCGTTGCGTAGTGATGGCGCAGGATTCTACCAGCTTGCGTGCTGTGAATACAGCTTTTCCACGAGAAAAGTTGAATTGATTGGTCAGCGGAGGACCGCATTTTGTTTCATAACAATGAAAACAATCTTCTTTCTGTTTCGCAGAACCAATCGCCGGTTAACCTTGACCGCTGTACAGGGTATACTTTCACGATTTTCACTGTTTTGAGCCAGACATGAAGCTGATACGAGGCATACATAATCTCAGTCAGGCCCCGCATGGGTGTGTGCTGACTATTGGTAATTTCGACGGCGTGCACCGTGGTCATCGCGCGTTGTTGCAGGGCTTACAGGAAGAAGGGCGCAAACGAAATTTACCGGTCATGGTGATGATTTTCGAGCCGCAGCCGCTGGAGCTGTTTGCGACTGAAAAGTCACCTGCGCGACTGACCCGCCTGCGGGAAAAGCTGCGTTATCTGGCGGAATGTGGTGTTGATTACGTGCTGTGCGTGCGTTTTGACCGGCGTTTTGCCGCATTAACGGCGCAGAACTTTATCAGCGACCTGTTGGTGAAGCGCCTTGGCGTACAATTTCTTGCCGTAGGTGATGATTTCCGCTTTGGCGCTAGCCGCGCGGGCGATTTCTTGTTATTACAGGAAGCGGGCGCGGAGTATGGCTTTGATATCACCAGCACCCAGACCTTCTGTGAGGGCGGGGTGCGAATCAGCAGCACTGCTGTGCGCCAGGCGCTAGCAGAAGATAATCTGCTGTTAGCCGAAAGCTTACTGGGCCATCCGTTTACCATATCAGGACGGGTGGTACACGGCGACGAGTTAGGGCGGACCATCGGGTTCCCCACGGCGAATTTACCGCTTCGTCGCCAGGTTTCTCCAGTTAAAGGGGTGTACGCGGTTGAGGTGATGGGCTTGGGCGAAACGCCTTTACCCGGTGTCGCGAATATCGGAACCCGTCCAACGGTGGCCGGTGTACGCCAGCAGTTAGAAGTGCATCTACTGGACGTTGTAATGGACCTCTACGGTCGCCATATAGATGTCGTGCTGCGTAAAAAAATACGCAACGAGCAGCGATTTGCCTCGCTGGATGAACTAAAAGCGCAGATTGCGCGTGATGAGTTAACTGCCCGCGAATTTTTTGGGCTATCAAAACCGGCTTAACGCCTATACGAGTTTTAAATACGGAACCGAGAATCTGATGAGTGACTTTAAATCAACCCTGAATTTGCCGGAAACAGGGTTCCCGATGCGCGGCGATCTCGCCAAGCGTGAACCGGGAATGCTGGCGCGTTGGACCGATGATGACCTGTACGGCATCATTCGTGCGGCTAAAAAAGGCAAAAAAACCTTTATTCTGCATGATGGCCCTCCTTATGCGAATGGCAGCATTCATATTGGTCACTCCGTTAACAAGATTCTGAAAGACATTATCGTGAAGTCCAAAGGGCTTTCCGGTTACGACTCCCCTTATATCCCTGGCTGGGACTGCCACGGCCTGCCTATCGAACTGAAAGTAGAGCAGGAGTTCGGCAAGCCGGGTGAAAAGTTCACTGCCGCAGAGTTCCGCGCCAAGTGCCGCGAATACGCCGCAACGCAGGTTGACGGTCAGCGTAAAGACTTTATCCGTCTGGGCGTGCTGGGTGACTGGCAGAAGCCGTACCTGACGATGGACTTCAAAACCGAAGCCAACATCATTCGCGCGCTGGGCAAAATCATCGGTAACGGTCATCTGCATAAAGGCGCGAAGCCGGTGCACTGGTGTGTAGACTGCCGTTCCGCGCTGGCGGAAGCGGAAGTTGAGTATTACGACAAAACCTCCCCGTCTATCGACGTTGCGTTCCACGCCGCCGATCAGGATGCGGTGAAAGCGAAATTTGGCGTTTCTGACGTGAATGGCCCGATCTCTCTGGTTATCTGGACCACCACCCCGTGGACCCTGCCGGCTAACCGTGCGATTTCTCTGGCCCCTGATTTTGACTATGCACTGGTGCAGATTGACGGTCAGGCCGTGATTCTGGCAAAAGACCTGGTCGAAAGTGTGATGCAGCGCCTCGGCGCGGCGGATTACACCATTCTGGGCACAGTAAAAGGCGCTGAGCTGGAACTGCTGCGCTTTACCCATCCGTTCATGGGCTTTGATGTTCCGGCGATCCTGGGCGATCACGTGACGCTGGATGCCGGTACCGGTGCGGTACACACCGCGCCTGGCCACGGTCCGGATGACTACGTGATTGGTCAGAAATACGGCCTGGAAGTCGCAAACCCGGTAGGACCAGATGGTACCTATCTGCCGGGTACGTACCCGACCCTGGATGGGGTTAACGTCTTCAAAGCGAACGATGTTGTCGTGGCGCTGCTGACTGAAAAAGGTGCACTGCTGCACGTTGAGAAGATGCAGCACAGCTATCCGTGCTGCTGGCGTCACAAGTCACCGATCATCTTCCGTGCCACCCCGCAGTGGTTTGTCAGCATGGATCAGAAAGGCCTGCGTGCGCAGTCGCTGAAAGAGATTAAAGGCGTGCAGTGGATCCCCGATTGGGGCCAGGCGCGTATTGAATCGATGGTCGCCAACCGTCCTGACTGGTGTATCTCCCGTCAGCGTACGTGGGGTGTGCCGATGTCTCTGTTTGTCCACAAAGACACTGAAGAGCTGCATCCGCGCGCCATCGAACTGATGGAAGAAGTGGCTAAACGCGTTGAAGTTGACGGCATCCAGGCGTGGTGGGATCTCGATCCCAAAGATATCCTCGGTGATGAAGCCGATCAGTACGTCAAAGTACCGGATACCCTGGACGTATGGTTCGACTCCGGTTCTACCCACTCATCCGTCGTCGACGTGCGTCCTGAGTTTTCGGGGCATGCGGCAGATATGTATCTGGAAGGCTCTGACCAGCATCGTGGCTGGTTCATGTCTTCGCTGATGATCTCCACTGCGATGAAGGGCAAAGCGCCGTACCGTCAGGTACTGACCCACGGTTTTACCGTTGATGGTCAGGGCCGCAAGATGTCCAAGTCCATCGGTAATACCGTTTCTCCGCAGGACGTGATGAACAAGCTGGGTGCGGATATTCTGCGCCTGTGGGTGGCGTCTACCGACTATACCGGTGAAATGGCCGTTTCTGACGAAATCCTGAAACGTGCTGCTGACAGCTATCGCCGTATCCGTAACACCGCGCGCTTCCTGCTGGCAAACCTGAACGGGTTTGATCCGGTGAAAGACATGGTGAAACCGGAAGAGATGGTTGTTCTGGACCGGTGGGCTGTGGGCTGTGCGCAAGCGGCGCAGGACGAGATCCTCAAAGCCTACGAAGCCTATGACTTCCACGAAGTGGTACAGCGCCTGATGCGTTTCTGCTCCGTCGAAATGGGTTCGTTCTACCTCGACATCATCAAAGACCGTCAGTACACCGCGAAAGCGGACAGCGTGGCGCGTCGTAGCTGCCAGACCGCGCTGTTCCATATTGCTGAAGCGCTGGTGCGCTGGATGGCGCCTATCATGTCCTTCACCGCAGATGAAATCTGGGGCTACCTGCCGGGCTCCCGCGAGAAGTATGTCTTCACCGGTGAGTGGTATCAGGGGCTGTTTGGCCTGGCCGATACCGAAGCGATGAACGATACGTTCTGGGACGAGCTGCTGAAAGTGCGTGGCGAAGTGAACAAGGTCATCGAGCAGGCACGTGCAGACAAGAAAGTGGGCGGTTCTCTGGAAGCGGCAGTGACCCTGTACGCTGAACCTGAACTGGCTGCCAAGCTGACAGCACTGGGCGAAGAGTTACGCTTTGTTTTGTTGACCTCGGGTGCGACCGTTGCGGACTATGCTGCAGCAGCGGCCGATGCTCAGCAGAGCGAACTGCTCAAAGGCTTGAAAATTGCTCTGAGCAAAGCCGAAGGCGAGAAATGCCCGCGCTGCTGGCATTACACGACCGACGTGGGTCAGGTGGCGGAACACGCAGAAATCTGCGGACGCTGTGTCAGCAACATCGCCGGTGATGGCGAACAACGTAAGTTTGCCTGATGAGTCAGCCTCTTTGTTCAACAGGACTCCGCTGGCTGTGGCTGGTGGTAGTCGTGCTGATTATTGATTTGGGCAGCAAGTACCTGATCCTCCAGAATTTTGCTCTGGGGGATACGGTGTCGCTGTTCCCGTCACTTAATCTGCACTATGCGCGTAACTATGGCGCGGCGTTTAGCTTCCTGGCTGACAGCGGTGGCTGGCAGCGGTGGTTCTTTGCCGGTATCGCGATCGGTATTTGCGTCATTCTAATGGTGATGATGTATCGCTCGAAGGCGACGCAGAAGCTGAATAACATCGCGTATGCGTTAATCATTGGCGGTGCACTGGGCAACCTGTTTGACCGCCTGTGGCACGGCTTCGTCGTGGATATGATTGACTTTTACGTCGGTGACTGGCATTTCGCCACCTTCAACCTTGCCGATACGGCGATTTGTATCGGTGCGGCGTTGATTGTGCTGGAAGGCTTCTTACCGGCGAAAGAGAAAAAAGCCGCATAAAAATATGCCGGATGGCGCTATGCTTATCCGGCCTACACTCTACTGCGAATCTTGTAGGCCCGGTAAGCGTAGCGCCACCGGGCAAACAGGCGGCAGCACTTTTAAAGAGCAATCTGCATGTCTAAATCAGTACAGAGTAACAGTGCGGTGCTGGTGCACTTCACCTTAAAGCTCGACGATGGCTCCACCGCAGAGTCAACCCGCAGCAACGGCAAGCCTGCGCTGTTTCGCCTGGGCGACGGTTCTCTGTCTGAAGGACTGGAACAACACCTGCTGGGGTTAAAAGAGGGCGATAAAACCACTTTTGCTCTGGAGCCTGATGCTGCTTTTGGCGTATCAAGCCCGGACCTCATTCAGTATTTCTCGCGTCGGGAGTTTATGGACGCGGGTGAGCCAGAAATTGGCGCTATCATGCTCTTTACCGCAATGGACGGCAGTGAGATGCCAGGCGTTATCCGCGAAATCAACGGTGATTCCATCACGGTTGACTTCAACCATCCGCTGGCTGGGCATACCGTTCATTTTGATATTGAAGTGCTGGAAGTCGAACCGGCACTGGAGGCGTAAAATGCAGATCCTGTTGGCTAACCCGCGCGGATTTTGCGCTGGCGTAGACCGCGCTATCAGCATTGTGGAAAACGCGCTGGCTATCTACGGCGCGCCGATTTATGTCCGTCATGAAGTGGTGCATAACCGCTATGTGGTGGATAGCCTGCGCGAGCGCGGCGCTATTTTTATTGAGCAAATCAGTGAAGTACCGGACGGTGCGATCCTGATTTTCTCCGCCCACGGCGTGTCTCAGGCCGTGCGTAACGAAGCCAAAGGCCGCGATCTGACGGTCTTTGATGCCACCTGCCCGCTGGTGACCAAAGTGCATATGGAAGTCGCGCGCGCCAGCCGCCGTGGCGAAGAGTCGATTCTGATTGGTCACGCCGGACACCCGGAGGTTGAGGGTACGATGGGCCAGTACAGCAACCCGCAGGGGGGGATGTACCTGGTGGAATCGCCGGAAGACGTTCTGACGTTGAATGTTAAAAATGAAGGTAAGCTCTCCTTCATGACCCAGACTACGCTCTCGGTTGATGACACCTCTGATGTGATCGATGCCCTGCGTCAACGCTTCCCAAAAATTGTTGGGCCGCGCAAAGACGATATCTGCTATGCCACCACCAACCGTCAGGAAGCGGTTCGTGCGTTGGCGAAGCAAGCGGATGTGGTACTGGTTGTCGGCTCGAAAAACTCGTCGAACTCCAACCGCCTGGCAGAACTGGCCCAGCGTATGGGCAAGGCCGCGTATCTGATTGACGATGCGACCGATATCCAGGAAGTCTGGGTGAAAGATGCGGCGTGCGTCGGCGTGACGGCCGGTGCTTCTGCGCCGGATATTCTGGTACAGAACGTGATTGTCCGTCTGCAGGAGCTCGGTGGTGGGGATGCTATCCCACTGGAAGGCCGTGAAGAGAACATCGTTTTCGAAGTGCCGAAAGAGCTGCGTGTGGATGTTCGTGAAGTAGAGTAACTCTTTCGCGTCATGATTATGAGAAGATGCCAGACTTAACGTCTGGCATTTTTTTTGGAGAAACCATGCGGTTACCGATCATTCTTGATACCGATCCCGGCATTGATGATGCGGCGGCGATTGCCGCTGCACTGTTTTCCCCCGAGCTGGATCTGCAGCTGATGACGACGGTGGCAGGCAACGTGTCGGTGGAAAAAACGACCCGTAATGCGTTGCAGTTGCTGCACTTTTGGAATGCGGATATTCCGTTGGCGCAGGGGGCCGCTATGCCGCTGGTGCGGCCGCTGCGTGATGCGGCTTCAGTGCACGGTGAGTCCGGTATGGCAGGGTATGATTTTGTCGAACACAATCGGCAGCCGCTGGCGAAACCCGCCTTCCAGGCAATTCGAGATGCGCTGATGCATGCCCCGCAGCCCGTTACGCTGGTGGCAATTGGCCCGTTGACCAATATTGCTCTGTTGCTTACCCACTATCCTGAATGCGTATTCAATATTCGCCGCCTGGTGATGATGGGCGGTTCAGCCGGGCGCGGTAACTTTACGCCCAATGCGGAGTTTAATATTGCTGTCGATCCCGAAGCGGCGGCGAAGGTCTTTCGCAGTGGGCTGGAGATAGTCATGTGCGGGCTGGATGTCACCAACCAGGCCATGCTGGCACCAGAGTACCTAGCAACATTACCCGCACTTAATCAGACGGGGAAAATGCTGCACGCGCTGTTCAGTCATTATCGTAGCGGCAGCATGAATACCGGTCTGCGTATGCACGATCTCTGCGCCATTGCCTGGCTGGTCCGCCCGGATCTGTTCACGCTCCAGCCCTGCTTTGTGGCGGTGGAAACCCAGGGGGAATACACCTCGGGAACGACGGTAGTGGATATCGAGGGTCGCCTTGGGCAGCCTGCCAACGCGCAGGTCGCGCTGGCGCTGGATGTTGACGGCTTCCGCCAGTGGGTCGCTGAGGTGCTGTCACGCGCGCCATAATCAACGGCCAGATTGAGGCAATTTCTCGCTAAGGTAATCAATCATGGCCCGCATTCTGGCGGGCATGTGTTGGTTGCGTGTCCATAAGAGCCACAGATCGCCGCTGTAATCGCTGATAAACTCCCACTCCGGTAATACCTGGACAATCTCGCCGCTGGCAAGCGTTTCACGGGCGGTAAACAGCGGCAGGCTGCCAATCCCCAGATGATGCTTTACCGCGTCCAGCCGCACGCCGGTATGGTTGGCAGCATAACGCCCATGAGTTTGCAGAGTTTCAATTTTATCCCCACGGCGAAACTTCCAGCGCGAATCGGCGGGCGTTTCGCCAAGGCTAATACAGCTATGATCGCGTAGGGCTTGTGGGGTATCGGGCGTACCGTGCTGGCGCAAATATTCCGGCGTGGCGCAGATAACGTGACTGACCGGCATCAGCGGCTTGCCGTACAAACCCGGCGACGGCGACTGACTGATGCGCAGTGCCAGATCCACGCCATCATCAATCAAGTCCATATAGCGGTCTTCCAGCCTCAGACAGACATCCACGTCCGGGAAGCGGGTGAAAAACTCCGCCATTAAAGGGTGAATAACAAAACGCCCGACCGCCTTTGGCACGCTGACCGTTAGCTTCCCTTGGGCAATAGCCTGGCGGCTGCTGCCGGAGTCTACCGCCATTTGCGCGGCGTTTAGCATCTCTTGCGCGTGTTCATAAACCATCTTCCCGGTCTCGCTTAGCGCCAGCTTACGGGTGGTGCGGTGCAGCAGTTTGCTGCCTAATGCCTGCTCAAGCCGCGAGACGCTGCGGCTGATAGCGGAAGGCGTTGCGCCGGATATTTTGGCGGCGGCGGAGAAACTCCCCTGGTCGACAATCAACACAAAGGTGGCAAGGTCAGGAAGCAGGTTGGGATTCATTTGTGCGTACCGGGCAAAGATGCATTGAATGTTGATGGGATTATCGGTGCTGGTAAAGTGAATATACTCTGCTCATCAAGAGGAGAACAACCATGACTGAACGTCTTTATTACACCAGCGATGACACCCGAGGCCATGCGACGATCACACACTGCACGGCAGAACCCGATGGGCGCTATGCGATTACGCTCGATAGCACGCTGTTTCATCCACAGGGCGGCGGACAACCCTCGGACAGTGGCGCGATCGGTGGCGTCCCGGTTGAAGGCGTGATGACGCGCGGTGAAGAGGTGGTGCATATTGTGGCGCAACCGCTGCCGCCTGGCGAAACGACGCTGCATATTGATGCTGCTGTCCGCCATCTTCACGCCCGTCTGCACTCAGCCGGGCACATGATTGGTCAGGCCGGTGAAATATTTGGTTGGCGACCGGTTAAAGCGCACCATTGGCCGAATGAAGGGCGCATTACTTTTGCGATAGGTGAGGGCAGCACTTTGCCGGAAGCGACACAACTGATGGCGAAAATTGGCCAATGGCAGACCGACAATCTTGCGCGCCGAATTACCTTTGACGGCGGCTTACGCCAGGTCGGTTTTGGTGACCTACCGGGATATCCTTGTGGCGGTACGCACGTGGCCCGTTTATCCGAGCTGGGTGAGGTGATCATTACACAGGTTAAGCTGAAAAAAGGGCAGATGGTGGTGAGCTATACTCTAGCGGCCTGAAAATGGGCTGGCAGAAACGGTCACGCGAATTGGCTACCTACCGTTGGGTTTTAAAGTGCTTTTCTTATCGTCTGTCGCCATTCTGAGCGAGTTTGACTTCTTTCCCCGACTGCGGCAATGATTCATCCTGCGGGGTGAATCATGTCTTTTACTGATATTCCTCTCTGTTTATCATTAATTTCTAATTATGGACGTTTTCGGCTGGCGACCCTGTCGCGGGCTGGTTACTCTGAAAACGATTTACGCAATTTTAACAAAAGAGAATAGCTATGCATGATGCACAAATCCGCGTCGCCATTGCAGGCGCCGGTGGCCGCATGGGACGGCAGTTAATTCAGGCCACGATGGCGATGGAAGGAGTACAACTGGGGGCGGCACTAGAGCGTGATGGCTCCTCTTTACTGGGCAGCGATGCTGGTGAGCTGGCGGGCGTTGGAAAATCTGGCGTAACCGTTCAGAGCAGCCTCGAAGCGGTAAAAGACGATTTCGATGTCTTTATCGATTTTACCCGCCCGGAAGGCACGCTGACGCATCTGGCATTTTGTCGGCAGCATGCAAAAGGCATGGTGATTGGCACGACCGGGTTTGATGATGCCGGTAAGCAGACCATTCGCGATGCCTCGCAGGATATTGCCATTGTGTTTGCCGCCAACTTTAGCGTCGGTGTGAACGTGATGCTTAAACTGCTGGAGAAAGCGGCGAAGGTGATGGGCGACTACACCGACATCGAAATTATTGAAGCGCACCACCGTCATAAAGTCGACGCACCGTCAGGGACGGCGCTGGCGATGGGGGAGGCGATTGCCGGGGCGCTGGACAAAGATTTAAAGGACTGTGCCGTCTACTCGCGTGAAGGTTACACCGGTGAACGTGTGCCTGGCACTATCGGTTTCGCCACGGTGCGTGCTGGTGACATCGTCGGGGAACATACAGCGATGTTCGCCGATATTGGCGAACGTATCGAGATTACGCACAAAGCGTCCAGCCGTATGACGTTTGCCAACGGTGCGGTAAGATCGGCGATGTGGTTGAAAGGTAAGTCAAACGGTCTTTTTGATATGAAAGATGTGCTTGATTTAGGCAGTTTATAAGGTTTTATTACCCTTCGTGATGTGGTTATGGTAATCATAATTTATTGATTACATAGGGCAATATTTTATTGCCCTTTTATTTTTCCATTGTTTTTATAATTTTCAATTAAAATACTTATTTTAAGATGTTTTGTAATGTGTTTTTGTTGCCTCAATGTAAATTTTGACCAAATGGTCCACTTTTTTGTCTGTCATGATTCATTTTTACATTCTTGACCTCCCGCAAGCGTTTTCTACCGTTACTTAGCTGATCTTTTTGCCTGTTAAATCACATGATTTGTCCCAGTGGCGTAAAATAATAATAAAAAATCCCCTTTTGGGTAGACTTTTCCCCGGGCTGTCTCTAGAATGCCGCCGTTTGCCAGAAATCCATAGGTAAGCAAATTTGCATTGATTCATACTGTGTTAATGAATTAATATGCAAATAAAGTGAGTGAATATTCTCTGGAGGGTGTTTTGATTAAGTCAGCGCTATTGGTTCTGGAAGACGGAACCCAGTTTCACGGTCGGGCCATAGGGGCAACAGGTTCGGCGGTTGGGGAAGTCGTTTTCAATACTTCAATGACCGGTTATCAAGAAATCCTCACTGATCCTTCCTATTCCCGCCAAATCGTCACCCTTACTTATCCTCATATCGGCAATGTCGGCACCAATGAAGCCGATGCAGAATCTTCTCAGGTACATGCGCAAGGTCTGGTCATCCGCGACCTGCCGCTGATTGCCAGCAATTACCGCAATACCGAAGACCTCTCTTCTTACCTGAAGCGCCATAACATCGTGGCGATTGCCGATATTGATACCCGTAAGCTGACCCGTTTGTTGCGCGAGAAAGGCGCTCAGAACGGCTGCATCATCGCAGGGGATAACCTGGATGCACAGCTGGCGCTGGAAAAAGCGAAAGCCTTCCCGGGCCTAAACGGCATGGATCTGGCGAAAGAAGTCACTACGGCAGAACCGTATGGCTGGACACAGGGAAGCTGGACGCTGGAAGGCGACCTGCCGGAAGCAAAATCCGCTGAAGAACTCCCGTTCCACGTTGTTGCCTACGATTTCGGCGCGAAACGCAACATTCTGCGTATGCTGGTGGACCGCGGCTGCCGCCTGACGGTTGTGCCTGCGCAGACCTCCGCAGAAGACGTATTAAAGATGAATCCGGACGGTATCTTCCTGTCCAACGGTCCTGGCGACCCGGCACCGTGTGACTACGCGATTGCCGCGATTCAGAAATTCCTCGAAACCGATATTCCGGTGTTTGGCATCTGTCTCGGCCATCAGCTGCTGGCGCTGGCGAGCGGTGCGAAGACCATCAAGATGAAGTTTGGCCACCACGGCGGCAACCATCCGGTGAAAGATATCGATAACAACACCGTGATGATTACCGCGCAGAACCACGGTTTTGCGGTGGATGAAGCCTCGATGCCTGCTACCTTGCGCGTCACACACAAATCACTGTTCGATGGCACCCTGCAGGGTATCCATCGCACCGACAAACCGGCGTTTAGCTTCCAGGGCCACCCTGAAGCGAGCCCGGGGCCGCACGATGCTGCGCCGCTGTTCGACCACTTTATCGAGTTAATTGAGCAATACCGTCAGTCCGCGAAATAATCAGGAGTTAAAAGAGCCATGCCAAAACGTACAGACATAAAAAGTATCCTGATTCTGGGCGCGGGTCCGATTGTTATCGGCCAGGCGTGTGAGTTTGACTATTCCGGCGCGCAGGCGTGTAAAGCCCTGCGTGAAGAGGGTTACCGCGTTATTCTGGTCAACTCCAACCCGGCGACCATCATGACCGACCCGGAAATGGCCGATGCCACTTACATCGAGCCAATTCACTGGGAAGTGGTACGCAAAATTATCGAAAAAGAGCGCCCGGATGCGGTACTGCCTACCATGGGCGGCCAGACGGCGCTGAACTGCGCGCTGGAGCTGGAGCGTCAGGGCGTACTTGAAGAGTTCGGTGTGACCATGATTGGTGCCACCGCCGATGCGATTGATAAAGCAGAAGATCGCCGTCGCTTCGACATCGCAATGAAGAAAATCGATCTCGACACCGCGCGTTCTGGTATCGCCCACACCATGGAAGAAGCGCTGGCGGTTGCCGCTGACGTCGGCTTCCCGTGCATCATCCGCCCGTCCTTCACCATGGGCGGTACCGGCGGCGGTATTGCCTATAACCGCGAAGAGTTTGAAGAGATTTGCGAACGCGGTCTGGATCTTTCCCCAACGAAAGAGCTGCTGATTGATGAATCGCTGATTGGCTGGAAAGAGTACGAGATGGAAGTGGTACGTGACAAAAATGATAACTGCATTATTGTCTGCTCCATCGAAAACTTCGACGCCATGGGCATTCATACCGGTGACTCCATTACCGTGGCACCTGCCCAGACGCTGACCGACAAAGAATATCAAATCATGCGTAACGCCTCGATGGCGGTACTGCGTGAAATCGGCGTAGAAACCGGCGGGTCTAACGTGCAGTTTGCGGTGAACCCGAAAAACGGCCGCCTGATTGTCATTGAAATGAACCCACGCGTTTCCCGCTCCTCGGCGCTGGCCTCGAAAGCGACCGGTTTCCCGATTGCCAAAGTGGCGGCGAAACTGGCGGTCGGTTATACCCTCGATGAGCTGATGAACGACATCACCGGTGGTCGCACCCCGGCGTCGTTCGAACCGTCTATCGACTACGTTGTGACTAAGATCCCGCGCTTTAACTTCGAGAAGTTTGCCGGTGCTAACGACCGTCTGACGACGCAGATGAAGTCCGTCGGCGAAGTGATGGCGATTGGCCGCACACAGCAGGAATCGCTGCAAAAAGCGCTGCGCGGTCTGGAAGTGGGCGCCACCGGTTTCGACCCGAAAGTGAGCCTGGATGACCCGGAAGCGCTGACCAAAATTCGTCGCGAGCTGAAAGATGCAGGCGCTGAGCGTATCTGGTACATCGCCGATGCGTTCCGTGCTGGTCTGTCCGTTGATGGCGTCTTCAACCTGACCAACATTGACCGCTGGTTCCTGGTACAGATTGAAGAACTGGTGCGTCTGGAAGAAAAAGTTGCAGAGCTGGGGATTAACGGCCTCGACGCTGATTTCCTGCGCCAGCTCAAGCGTAAAGGCTTTGCCGATGCGCGTCTGGCAAAACTGGCTGGCGTGCGCGAAGCGGAAATCCGCAAACTGCGCGAACAGTATAAGCTGCACCCGGTTTATAAGCGTGTGGATACCTGCGCCGCAGAATTCTCCACCGACACTGCCTACATGTACTCCACCTATGAAGAAGAGTGCGAAGCGAACCCGACTCAGGATCGCGACAAAATTATGGTGCTGGGCGGTGGTCCGAACCGTATCGGTCAGGGTATCGAATTCGATTACTGCTGCGTACATGCGTCGCTGGCGCTGCGCGAAGACGGTTACGAGACCATTATGGTCAACTGTAACCCGGAAACGGTTTCTACCGACTACGACACCTCCGACCGTCTGTACTTTGAACCGGTAACGTTCGAAGACGTGCTGGAAATCGTGCGTATCGAGAAGCCGAAAGGCGTTATCGTGCAGTACGGCGGGCAGACTCCGCTGAAGCTGGCGCGTGCGCTGGAAGCCGCAGGCGTGCCGGTTATCGGCACCAGCCCGGACGCGATTGACCGCGCTGAAGACCGTGAGCGTTTCCAGCAGGCGGTTGACCGTCTGAA
The DNA here is from genome assembly GCF_005280825.1 of Citrobacter sp. wls829. Taxonomy (NCBI): domain Bacteria; kingdom Pseudomonadati; phylum Pseudomonadota; class Gammaproteobacteria; order Enterobacterales; family Enterobacteriaceae; genus Citrobacter; species Citrobacter sp. wls829. The sequence continues at coordinate 187,672 of NZ_SZWP01000029.1, read as the reverse complement.
GCTAAAACAACCGGCCAACGCCACCGTTACCGCCATTGAAATGGCGGTCGAGAAGGCAAAAGAGATTGGCTACCCGCTGGTGGTGCGCCCGTCCTACGTGCTTGGCGGTCGGGCAATGGAAATTGTGTACGACGAAGCCGACCTGCGTCGCTACTTCCAGACCGCGGTCAGCGTCTCCAACGACGCGCCGGTGCTGCTGGACCGCTTCCTGGATGACGCAGTAGAAGTGGACGTGGACGCTATCTGCGACGGCGAAAGGGTGCTGATTGGCGGCATCATGGAGCACATTGAGCAGGCGGGCGTTCACTCCGGTGACTCCGCGTGTTCCCTGCCAGCCTACACGCTGAGCCAGGAAATTCAGGACGTGATGCGCCAGCAGGTGCAGAAACTGGCCTTCGAACTGCAGGTTCGTGGTTTGATGAACGTCCAGTTTGCGGTGAAGAACAACGAAGTTTACCTGATTGAAGTCAACCCGCGTGCGGCGCGTACCGTACCGTTTGTCTCCAAAGCCACCGGCGTACCGCTTGCAAAAGTGGCGGCGCGCGTGATGGTCGGTCAAACGCTGGCACAGCAGGGCGTCACCAAGGAAATTATCCCGCCGTACTACTCGGTGAAGGAAGTGGTGCTGCCGTTCAACAAGTTCCCGGGCGTTGACCCCCTGTTAGGGCCAGAAATGCGCTCTACCGGCGAAGTGATGGGCGTAGGCCGCACCTTTGCGGAAGCATTCGCCAAGGCGCAGCTGGGCAGCAGCTCCACCATGAAGAAACAGGGCCGCGCATTGCTCTCCGTGCGTGAAGGCGATAAAGAGCGCGTCGTTGACCTGGCGGCGAAGCTGCTGAAGTTTGGTTTCGAGCTGGACGCCACCCACGGTACGGCAATTGTACTGGGGGAAGCCGGTATCAACCCGCGTCTGGTAAACAAGGTGCATGAAGGTCGTCCGCATATTCAGGACCGTATCAAGAATGGCGAATATACCTATATCATCAACACCACTGAAGGTCGTCAGGCGATTGAAGACTCCAAGCTGATTCGCCGCAGCGCGCTGCAGTACAAAGTTCATTATGACACCACGCTAAACGGCGGTTTCGCCACGGCGATGGCGCTGAATGCGGATGCTACCGAGAAGGTGACCTCCGTTCAGGAAATGCACGCACAGATCGCGAAGTAATCGACAATGACCCACCTGCTTCTGAGCGGGTCGGGTCTGCAATTTAATAAGAAACGGTTTCTGTAAAGAAACCGTTTTTTTTATCTATTAAGGTCATTACAGGCAAATAGCGCTGTGATAACCACATTTTCAATGTAATAAGCAAGATGTTGCTCACACTAATCAACATTCAAGTCGCATACTATCTCTCATATACACAATTTTAATAGGGCTTTGTTTTTATTTATCCAGACAGGCCGTAGCCAGATTTTTAATTTGTGAAATGGTGTGCTTATGTGTGAAGAATATGTTGAAAGACCGCTTTATTTGTTAATTGCCGATTGGATCAGGGCTGAAGATCGTTGGGTCACGGCAAAAGAAATCTCCCTCCATTTTAATATTGAACACTGCAAAGCAATTAATACGCTCTCCTATATTCTGTCTGAGGTGGGAGAAATTGTTTGTGAAGTTAAGATGATCCCTAACCAGATTGCAGGCCGGGGCTGTCAGTGCCAGCGTCTGGTGAAAGTCGTGAGTATTGATTCTCATCTCTACAGCAGATTGAATCACAATTTGCAGGATAAAAAAGTGAGCGTAGGGAAAATGCCGCGTATGTCGGCTGTACCGCCAACAGAGCTTAATCGCGAGCAGAAATGGCAGATGATGCTGTCAAAAAGTATGCGTCGCTAATTGTAAGTTTGCCTGATGGCGGCATAAACGGTAATTGACCCGTAGGCCGGATAAGCGTGAGCGCATCCGGCATCAATTACTGTGCTGATTTGGGCTTCACATCCGTTGTGCCTTTCAGACGCGGGCGGTTTTTATCAATCTGCGTTAACGGCTGTGTTTCGCGTAACCCTACCCGACAGCGAACCGCGAGATCCTGATACTCTTTGGTGTTCAGCCGCTTCCAGTGCAGCTCCTGGTCTGTCACCTCTCGCAGCACGCGGGCAGGTGAACCGACCAGCATTTGCCTTGCCTCGCCGGTAAATCCGGCTTTAACAAAGCTCATGGCGGCGACAATGCTCTCTTCGCCAATTGTTGCGCCGTCCATTATGACGCTGTTCATGCCAACCAGCGTGTCCCGGCCAATGACGCAGCCGTGCAGGATTGCACCATGTCCGATGTGTCCATTCTCATGCACGATGGTGTCGGTATCACAGTAGCCGTGCATGATGCAACCATCCTGAAGATTCGAGCCTGCTTCAAGGATCAGGCGGCCATAGTCGCCGCGCAGCGAGGCAAGAGGACCGATATATACGCCAGCACCGACGATCACATCGCCAATCAGCACTGCGCTAGGATGGACATACGCCTGTGGGTGTACCACCGGGATCAGGCCTTCAAACGCATAATAACTCACGATATTCCTCAGTTGTTTTTGCCGGATAACGCGGCCTACGAGTGTGCATTTTTTGTAGGCCGGATAAGCAAAGCGCCATCCGGCCTCAGCACATTAACGACCTTTCCACACCGGATCGCGTTTTTCAGCAAATGCCTGCGGTCCTTCGAGCGCATCCTCAGAGTGCAGTACGGATGGGTAATGCTTCAGCACGCCGCTGCGGATGTAGCGGTAGCCTTCTTCTACCGGCATTTCGCTGGTCGCGCGGTAAATCTCTTTCAGCGCGGCGATGGCCAACGGGGCGCTATTCACCAGCTGCTGCGCCAGTTCGCGGGCGCTGTCCATCAGTTCAACCTGGCTGACGACGCGGTTCACAATCCCCCAGCGCAGTGCTTCTTCGGCGCTCATTCGTCTGCCGGTCATCACCATTTCGTTGACGATAGCAGGCGGCAGCAGCTTCGGCAGACGCAGCACGCCGCCGCTGTCTGGCACGATACCAAGCTTGGCTTCCGGTAGCGCAAAGCTGGCGTTTTCCGCACAGATGATAAAATCTGCCGCCAGCGCTAGCTCGAATCCGCCGCCGAAGGCATAGCCGTTTACTGCGGCGATGACCGGCTTGTCGAGATCAAATATTTCCGTTAAACCGGCAAAACCGCCGGGACCAAAATCGGCATCCGGCGCTTCACCTTCTGCTGCCGCTTTTAGGTCCCAGCCGGCAGAAAAGAATTTCTCGCCGCCGCCGGTGATAATCGCCACGCGCAATTCCGGGTCATCGCGGAAATGAAGAAAAGCCTCACCCATGGCAAAACTGGTTTTGGCGTCAATGGCATTCGCTTTGGGCCTGTCTAATGTAATTTCCAGAATCGGGCCGTTACGGGTCAGATGTAATGATTCACTCATAGCTCATCTCCAAAAAATAGATTTGCCGACAGGAGGCATTCCTGGCGGAGGATTTATTTCAGATTTTTTTTGATTATTTTTCCGGAACAATTACGCGGCAGGTCGGTTCTTATCTCCAAAAACGAGGGAACCTTAAACTTCGCCATATTGCCTTCGCAGAAACTGAAAAATTCCGCTTCGCTTAATGTTTCGCCCTCATTCAATACGATAAAGGCTTTAATCGCCTCATCGCGGATAGCGTCTTTAATACCGACAATGACAATGTCCTGAATTTTAGGGTGAGCAGCGATTATATTTTCCAGCTCGACGCAGGAAACATTTTCCCCACCGCGTTTAATCATGTTGCAGCGCCGGTCAACGAAATAGAAAAAGCCGTCTTCATCCCGGTAGCCGGAATCACTGGTATGCAACCAGCCGTCCGGCTCCAGCGCGTTGGCCGTGGCCTGTGGCTGTGCGTAGTACTCTTTAAATATCGTTTTACCCGGCACGCCTTTAATGCAGATTTCGCCAATCTCTCCGGCAGGTAACGGCTGATTATGATCGTCGCGGATTTCGGCTTCATAGCTAAAGCCCACGCGGCCAATGGAAGGCCAGCGCCGTTGGTCACCGGGGCGGTCACCAATAATACCGACGATGGTTTCCGTCATGCCGTAGGAGGTCAGCAGCCTAACGCCAAAGCGCGTGATAAAATCATCTTTTTCCTGCACCGATAAATTGAGGTAGAACATCACTTCGCGCAGCTTGTGCTGCCTGTCAGTCGGGCTTGCGGGCTGTACCATCAGGGTGCGGATCATCATCGGAATGCATTCCGTCACCGTCGCCTGATATTTACGTACCTGGTCCCAGAAGGCCCGGGCGCTGTATTTCTCTATCAGCACAAAGGTACTGCCTGCGGAAAAAGCCGCCATGGCTGCCGTACACTGGCAGTCAATATGGAAAGCGGGCATGACCGTCAGGTAGACGTCGTCATCGCGCAGGGCGCACTGCCAGGCGGAGTAGTAACCGGCAAAACGCAGGTTATAGTGAGTAATCACCACCCCTTTGGGACGTGAGGTGGTGCCTGAGGTAAACAGAATTTCTGCCGTGTCATCAGTGGATAACGGTGGTGTATAGCACAGCGTTGTCGGCTGCTGGTCCTTGAGCTGAGAAAAATGGCTCACGCCATCGTCAGCCGGAACCTGCTCGCTGATAAGACAAATGTGATTGAGCGGGGTGGTATTTTCCCGTTTTATCTGGCGGTACATTGGATAAAACTGAGCGCTGGTGACCAGCAGGCTGACCTGGCTGTTTTGCAGGATCCAGGCGCTTTCTTCCCCCAGCAAGCGGGCGTTAATCGGTACCATCACGGCGCCAATTTTTGCCAGCCCAAACCAGCAAAAAATGAACTCCGGGCAGTTATCCAGATGTAATGCGACCTTATCGCCTTTGCGTATGCCCAATGAATGAAAAAGGTTCGCCGTACGGTTAATCTCTTCATTAAGTGAGGCATAGCTAAACTGCCGAACGTTTCCTTCGCAGGATTCGAAAATAAGTGCTGCTTTATCTCCGTAAACCCCGGCCAGGTCGTCCCACATCTGACGTAAGTTTTGTCTGCCAACGATATCCATTTTACCTTATCCACTGAAATCAGGCGTGAGCGCTAACCCGCAAAGCCGGTCAGCGCATCGCGTTTAATCCTCAACCCTGGCCAGGCCTTTGCCGACCAGCTCATTAATGTCTGCTTCGCTGTAACCGATATTTTTCAGAATGGCGGCGGTATCCATGCCGTGTGACGGCATGCCACGCCAGATTTTCCCTGGGTTATTTTTGAATTTTGGCATGATGTTGGGTCCTTTACAGGTGCGACCATCCATCGTTTGCCACTGGGTAATAGATTCACGGGCTACGTACTGCGGGTTGTCTTCCAGTTCCGGGATCGTCAGTACTTTCGCGCAGGCGATATTCAGTTCGGCAAAGCGCGCCTGAACGTCTGCAATAGTGTGTTCTGCCAGCCAGACATCCAGTTTCTCTTCGACTAACGGGCCGTACGGACACTCAACACGATGGATGAGCTGTGTGCCTTCCGGAACTTCTGGCGTTCCGAGAATGTGCGCCAGACCAATATCCTTAAAGCATTCGTTGATTTGCGTAATGCCAACCAGCTCCATCACGATGTAGCCGTCGGCGCATTTATACAGGCCGCAACCGGCGTAGTAGGGGTCTTTACCTTTGGTCATACGCGGGCAAACTTCACCGCCGTTGAAGTAATCCATCATGAAGTACTGGCCCATACGCAGCATGACTTCGTACATGGCAATATCAATACTTTCGCCTTTACCCGTTTCGCGCACTTTATACAGAGCAGCCAGGGCTGCCGTGGTGGCTGTCATGCCGGAGAAGTAATCGGCGGTGTACGGGAAGGCTGGCATCGGCTGGTCAACGTCGCCGTTTTGAATCAGATAACCGCTGAACGCCTGGGCGATGGTATTGTACGCCGGGAGGTTGGTGTACTCATCGGTGCCATACTGGCCGAAGCCGGAGAGGTGAGCGATAACCAGCTTCGGGTTATGCTCCCATAAAACCTCATCGGTAATACCGCGGCGGGCAAAGGCCGGACCTTTACTGGCTTCAATGAAAATGTCGGTGGTTTCCATGAGCTTCAGAAACGCTTCCCGGCCTTCATCTTTGAAAATATTGAGTGACAGGGCGTGCAGGTTGCGGCGTGACAGCTGCGGGTAGTTGGGTTGCACGCGGATGGTATCGGCCCAGGCGACGTTTTCAATCCAGATAACCTCAGCGCCCCATTCGGCAAACATCTGTCCGGCGAACGGTCCGGCGATTTCGATTCCTGAAAAGACAACGCGTACGCCGGCAAGCGGCCCAAATGCAGGCATTGGTAAATGGTCCATAATGTAACTCCTGGCAGTTAGTTGTAGGCCGGATAGGCGAAGCGCCATCCGGCATCCCACTTAGCGGTATTGCTTGAGTACCGCACGACCCAACGTCAGGATCTGCATTTCATCAGAGCCACCGGAAACACGGTCAACACGCAGGTCACGCCAGAAGCGCGTGATGCGATGATTGCCCGCAATACCCACACCGCCGAGTACCTGCATGGAGGTGTCCACAACCTCAAACGCGGCGTTAGCGCAGAAGTATTTGCACATTGCTGCATCACCCGAGGTAATGGTGCCGTTATCTGCTTTCCACGCGGCTTCCAGCAGCATGTTTTTCATGGAGTTCAGTTTGATCGCCATATGCGCAAACTTCTCCTGAATGAGCTGGAAACGACCAATTGCTTCGCCAAACTGGACGCGTTGATTGGCGTAGCGCGCCGCATCTTCAAAGGCGCACATTGCTGTACCGTAGTTGGTCAGGGCGACGAGGAAACGTTCGTGGTCAAACTCTTCTTTCACGCGGTTAAAGCCATTACCTTCCCGACCGAACATGTCTTTTTCATCCAGTTCGACGTCATCAAAGGTAATTTCACAGCAACTGTCCATGCGCAGGCCGAGTTTCTCCAGCTTATTGACTTTGATACCGGCTTTCGTCATGTCAACAAACCACTCGGTGTAAATCGGTTTATCCGGCGATGCACCATCACGAGCCATCACCACGATATACGGGGTATAGGCGCTACTGGTGATAAAGCACTTACTGCCATTAAGATAAACCTTACCATCTTTGCGTGTATAAGTGGTTTTCAGACTGCCAACATCCGATCCAGCTCCCGGTTCTGTGATAGCGGAGTTCCACATCTGCTTACCGGTGCCCTGGAACGCCATGATTTTATCAATTTGTTCCTGGGTGCCTTCACGCAGGAAAGTGTTAAAACCTCCCGGCAATTGATACAGCACGTAAGTCGGTGCGCCAAGGCGACCTAATTCCATCCACACCGCGGCAACGGTGACGAAACCGGCTTCCAGACCACCGTGTTCTTCCGGGATCAGCAGGCTGTCGATGCCCATATCCGCCAGCGCTTTTACAAAACGTTCTGGGTAGACGCTGTCACGATCGCACTCGGCAAAGTAAGCTTCCCAGTTCTCACTGGCCATCAGTTCACGAATACCTGCGACAAACAGTTCCTGCTCGTCATTCAAATTGAAATCCATCTTCAAGCCTCTTCAGTAATGGGTTAATTAAACTTACTTGTCTTTCCAGTGCACTTTGGCGTCTTTAATAAAGGACAGCGTGACCATAATGTTGACGAAGAACAGCGGGCATCCTCCGGCAATAATCGCCGTCTGGATGGGCTTCAGTCCGCCCAGCGCCAGCAGAACAATACCGATGACGCCGACCAGTACCGACCAGCCGATACGGATTAACAGCGGCGGTTCTTCACCGTCGCGAACTTCGCGGCAGGTGGACATCGCCAGGGTGTAAGAGCAGGCGTTAATCAACGTGACGGTGGCAATAAAGCAGAGGATAAAGAATCCCCACATGGTGGCGGTGCTGAACGGCAATGCGGCCCAGGTTTCGATGATGGCGCGCGCCACGCCGTGTTGCTCAATCAGTTGTGGGATGTTGACAATATTTTTATCCATCAACAGCAGCGTGTTGCTGCCAAGGACCGTCCACAGGATCCAGGTGGAAGCAGTCAGACCCAGTACCATGCCGAAGCACAGTTCACGTACGGTACGGCCGCGAGAAATACGGGCGAGGAAGATGCTCATCTGGATGGCGTAAATCACCCACCATGCCCAGTAGAAGACGGTCCAGCCCTGCGGGAAGCCGCCTTTACCGATAGCGTCGGTATAGAACAGCATGCGCGGTAAATACATCATCAGCATGCCGACGGAGTCGGTGAAGTAGTTCATGATGAAGCTGGCACCGCTGACGATAAACACCCAGCCCAGCATCAGGAAACTCAGGTAGCTACGAATGTCGCTGGCGATCTTCACCCCTTTTTGCAGACCACAGGCCACGCAAATGGCGTTCAGAATGATCCAGCAGGTAATGATGATGGCGTCTAATTGCAGGGTATGCGGAATGCCGAACAGATACTGGATACACTCGGTCACCAGCGGTGTAGCCAGACCGAGGCTGGTCCCCATCGCGAAGATCAGCGCGACCAGATAGAAGTTATCGACGATGGTGCCGAATAACCCTTTGGCGTGTTTCTCGCCAACTAACGGTACCAGTGTGGAGCTGGGACGGATGACGTCCATCTTGCGCACAAAGAAGAAGTAGGCGAAGGCCACAGAAAGGAAGCTATAGGTTGCCCACGGCAGCGGCCCCCAGTGGAACAGGCTGTACGCCAGACCGAGTTCTTTCGCGCCGGTAGAATTAGGAGCGAGAGCAAAGGGCGGGGTGGAGATATAGTAGTAAATCTCTATTGAACCCCAGAACAGCACGGCAGCCGATGTACAGGAGGCGAACATCATAAATATCCAGCTGGTGGTGCTAAACTCCGGTTTTTCATCACCTAATTTCTTTTTGGCATACGGGCCAAAGACCAACCAGAACCAGCCGAACAGCATGATCACCATGTACCATTCAAATGCCCAGCCCCAGACATTGGTGACGTAACTGAATACCGCATTAATAACCACATTCGCGGCATCAAGATCTCTTACTGTTAGCCAACAAAGTATTCCGACAATTATTAATGGCGGGAAAAAAACCTTTGGTTCTATTCCCGATTTCTTCTTTTCATTTTTCATAAGTGAATTCCAGTGTGAAAACGAAATTTATTTAGCGTTCCCGATTGTGCTGTTTTGTATATTTATTATTAATAATTTGTTGATAACTATTTAACCTCTGGGGCGCCTCCGTGAGTAACTCATAATGGGTATTCGTTAGCGGTGGTTCTGTTATATGTGTCACACTTTTTTATGCTGGCTATTTTGTTGGATTTTTTGTTATTTATTGTTTTAAATCAGTATGTTGATGTTGGTTTTTTAAGTTTTATAAGTCGTTGTCTTTCAATATTGTTGAACCAGCAAACAATATTGAAAACTTTCATGTTTGACAGGTGATTTTCAATATTGTTGAGATGCGTAACACTATTGAAAGTTACGAATATGAATGTGTGACATTTTCAATATTGGTGATTAATGTTTTATTTCCGAATTAAAGAGCGTGATATCTGTATTTAACACGGCCGATATGAATAACGTTTCCTTCATGATTTCTGGAGATGCAATGAAGATAATTACTTGCTACAAATGCGTGCCTGACGAACAGGATATTGCGATTAATAATGCTGATGGTTCGCTGGATCTCAGCAAGGCTGATGCCAAAATCAGTCAGTACGACCTGAATGCGATTGAGGCTGCTTGCCAGTTAAAACAGCAGCTGGGAGAGGCTCAGGTTGTTGCACTGAGCGTGGGTGGCAAAGCGTTGACCAATGCTAAAGGGCGCAAAGATGTGCTTTCTCGCGGTCCGGATGAGCTGATCGTGGTGATTGACGATCAATTCGAACAGGCGCTGCCTCAGCAGACGGCGACAGCACTGGCTGCCGCGGCACAAAAATCCGGTTTTGATCTGATTATCTGCGGTGATGGATCTTCCGATCTTTATGCCCAGCAGGTCGGTCTGCTGGTGGGCGAAGCATTGAATATCCCGGCGATTAACGGTGTGAGCAAGATCCTCTCACTGGCGGATAACACCCTCACGGTAGAACGCGAGCTGGAAGATGAAATTGAAACTCTGAGCATCCCGCTGCCAGCGGTGATTGCGGTCTCTACCGACATCAACACCCCACAAATCCCTTCCATGAAAGCCATTCTTGGCGCGGCGAAAAAACCGGTTCAGGTCTGGTCGCCAGCGGATATTGCGCTAAATAGCGTGGATGTGTATTCCGCCCAACAGGTTGCTGCACCGAAGCAACGCGAGCGTCAGCGCGTTGTGATTGAAGGTGACGGTGAAGAACAGATTGCCGCGTTTGTCGAGAACCTGCGCAAAATCATTTAATTATCAGGGGATGTTATGAACAAGTTTTCCAGTGTCTGGGTATTCAGCGATACCCCTTCTCGTCTGCCGGAGCTGATGAAGGGTGCGCAGGCTTTAGGTGAGTCAATCAACACGTTCGTACTGAGCGAGGCTGACAGTGCGGCAGCAATCCAGCTGGGCGCCAACCATGTCTGGCTGCTCAGCGGTAAACCCGATGACCGTATGATCGAAGATTATGCGGATGTGATGGCCCAGACCATTCGTCAGCACAGTGAAGGTGGCGCGGTACTGCTGCCGAATACTCGTCGCGGCAAACTGCTGGCAGCAAAGCTGGGCTTTCGTTTGTCGGCTGCGGTGTCTAACGATGCCAGCTCGGTGACGTTGCAGGACGGCAATGTGGCGGTCAAACATATGGTGTATGGCGGTCTGGCAATGGGGGCGGAAACCATCGCCTCGCCATTTGCGGTGATCACGCTCAGCAGCAGAACGTTTGACGCGATGCAGCCAGAGGCATCCCGTATCGGTGAGAAGCATGAGGTGCAGTGGCAGGCTCCGGCCGTCGCGGTCACCCGTACCGCCACGCAAGCGCGCAAGAGCAACAGCGTCGATCTCGACAAAGCGCGACTGGTGGTCAGCGTGGGACGCGGTATTGGCAGCAAAGAGAATATCTCGCTGGCGGAAGCGCTGTGCCAGGCCATGGGCGCTGAGCTGGCTTGCTCCCGTCCGGTGGCTGAAAACGAGAAGTGGATGGAGCACGAACGCTACGTTGGGATCTCCAACTTGATGCTCAAGCCCGACCTGTACCTGGCGGTGGGGATCTCCGGGCAGATCCAGCACATGGTTGGCGCGAACGGCGCACAGACGATTTTTGCCATCAACAAAGATAAGAATGCCCCGATTTTCCAGTACGCCGACTTTGGCATCGTTGGCGATGCGCTGAAGATCCTGCCTGCGCTGACGGCCGCATTAGCGCGCTAAACCATTCCGGGCAGAGTACGAAAGTACTCTGCCGCTGAGAGGAGTTGTATATGTCCGAAGATATCTTTGATGCCATCATCGTGGGTGCAGGGCTGGCTGGCTCGGTTGCGGCGCTGGTGCTCGCTCGTGAAGGTGCACAGGTGCTGGTTATCGAGCGCGGCAATTCTGCTGGCGCGAAGAATGTCACCGGTGGGCGCATGTATGCGCACAGCCTGGAGCGTATCATCCCCGGCTTTGCTGAGCATGCTCCCATTGAACGCATGATCACCCACGAAAAACTCGCCTTTATGACTGAAAAAGGGGCGATGACGATGGATTATTGCAACGGAGAAGAGGCGGCGGCGTCGCAGGTTTCTTATTCCGTATTGCGCAGTAAATTTGACGCCTGGTTGATGGAGCAGGCTGAAGAGGCGGGCGCCCAGCTGATTACCGGTATCCGCGTGGATAATGTCGTCCAGCGTGATGGCAAGGTCGTGGGTGTGGAGGCCGATGGCGATATTCTTGAAGCAAAAGTGGTGATCCTCGCTGACGGCGTGAATTCTCTTCTGGCAGAAAAGTTGGGTATGGCCAAGCGCGTTGACGCGGCACATGTGGCCGTTGGTGTGAAGGAGCTTATTGAATTGCCGAAATCGGTGATTGAAGACCGCTTTCATCTGCAGGGTAACGAAGGCGCAGCCTGTCTGTTTGCTGGGTCGCCAACTGACGGCCTGATGGGCGGTGGCTTCCTCTATACTAATGAAACCACTGTTTCTTTAGGGCTGGTATGCGGCCTTCATCACCTGAAGGACGCGAAAAAATCGGTCCCGCAAATGCTGGAAGATTTCAAACAGCACCCGGCCGTTGCCCCACTGATTGCTGGTGGCAAGCTGGTGGAATATGCCGCTCACGTAGTGCCGGAAGCCGGGATGAATATGCAGCCGGAACTGGTGGGCGACGGTGTACTGATTGCTGGTGATGCTGCCGGAATGTGTATGAACCTTGGCTTCACCATTCGCGGTATGGATTTGGCTATCTCGGCAGGCGAAGCGGCCGCTAAAACGGTACTTTCAGCCATGAAGCGTGACGACTTTAGCAAGCAAGCGCTTGCCGAATATCACCAACATTTGGACGACGGCCCGATGCGCGATATGCGCATGTATCAGAAGCTGCCTGCGTTCCTCGATAATCCCCGCATGTTTACCGCCTATCCAGAAATGGTAGTGAATATCGCCCGCGACCTGTTTACCGTGGATGGTTCAGCGCCGGTCCCGATGCGTAAAACATTGCTGCGTCATGCGAAGAAAGTGGGCTTCATCAACCTGATGAAGGATGGCCTTAAAGGAGTGACCGTATTATGACTTCTCCCGTCAATGTAGACGTCAAACTGGGCGTCAATAAATTCAATGTCGATGAAGAAAGCCCGCATATCATTCTGAAAACTCAGCCCGATAAACAGGTGCTGGAGGTGCTGATCAAAGCCTGCCCGGCCGGCTTGTACAAAAAACAGGATGACGGCAGCGTGCGCTTTGATTACGCCGGTTGCCTGGAATGCGGCACTTGTCGAATTCTCGGACTCGATACGGCGCTGGAGAAATGGGAATACCCACGCGGCACCTTTGGTGTGGAGTTCCGCTACGGCTAAACCTGGTGCCGGATGGCGGCTTCGCCTTTTCCGGCCTACAGGCACAGTACGTAGGCCTGATAAGCGCAGCGCCATCAGGCATTAAGTTAAATAAAACAGGACATCACCATGCAGCAGCCCAGGAACTTTGATGACATCAAATTCACCTCCATTCACCGGCGAATAATGCTGTGGGGAAGCGGTGGACCGTTTCTGGATGGCTATGTGCTGGTGATGATTGGCGTTGCACTGGAGCAGCTCACACCGGCATTGAAGCTGGATGCGGAGTGGATTGGTCTGTTAGGTGCCGGGACGCTGGCCGGGCTGTTTGTCGGCACGTCGCTGTTTGGCTACATCTCCGATAAAGTCGGGCGGCGCAAAATGTTCATCATCGATATCATCGCCATTGGCGTGATATCGGCGGCGACGATGTTTGTTTCTTCTCCCGTAGAGCTGCTGGTGATGCGGGTGTTGATCGGGGTGGTCATCGGTGCAGATTATCCGATAGCCACTTCCATGATCACCGAGTTCTCCAATACCCGACAGCGCGCCTTTTCCATCGGTTTTATCGCTGCCATGTGGTATGTCGGTGCGACCTGCGCCGATCTGGTCGGCTACTGGCTGTATGATGTCGAGGGGGGATGGCGCTGGATGTTGGGGAGTGCGGTGATCCCCTGTATATTGATCCTCATTGGTCGTTTCGATCTTCCCGAGTCACCGCGATGGCTACTGCGTAAAGGGCGGGTAAAAGAGTGTGACGCGATGATGATCAAGCTGTTCGGCGAGCCGGTGGTGTTCGACGAAGAAGCACCGCAGGAAACACGCTTTCTTCAGTTGTTTAATCGCCGCCATTTCCCGTTTGTCTTATTTGTCGCCGCCATCTGGACCTGCCAGGTGATCCCGATGTTCGCTATTTATACCTTTGGTCCACAGATTGTCGGATTGCTCGGCCTCGGCGTTGGGAAAAGCGCCGCACTGGGCAACGTGGTGATTAGCCTGTGCTTTATGCTGGGCTGTATTCCACCGATGTTCTGGCTCAACAGTGCTGGTCGTAGGCCGCTGTTAATCGGCAGCTTTATTATGATGACGCTGGCGCTGGCCGTGTTAGGGCTGATTCCTGATATGGGTGTCTGGCTGGTGGTGCTGGCGTTTGCCGTGTATGCGTTTTTCTCGGGAGGACCGGGGAACCTTCAGTGGTTGTACCCCAATGAGCTGTTCCCCACCGATATTCGCGCGTCCGCCGTCGGGGTGATCATGTCGCTAAGCCGGGTAGGAACCATTGTGTCTACTTGGGCGCTGCCAGTATTCATCACCAAATACGGGATCAGCCATGTGATGCTGATGGGGGCCGGGATTTCGCTGATTGGCCTGCTGGTTTCCATTGCCTTTGCGCCAGAAACGCGGGGGCTGACGTTGGCTCAGACCAGCCAAATGACGATCCGCAGTAAGCCAGCGTCCAGAGCCAGCCATTAGGAGTGTTCTGTATTTTCCCTGTTACTCAGTCAGTTAGCCTAAACTTAAACGGTATATCACTGAAAATGACTGAAAAGCAGGGAGAACACCATGCAAAAACATATTCTGATCACCTCCATTTTTACCGCAGCAGCGCTGTTCACCGTCGTCGGTTGTTCCTCCAACCAGGCGGTTAAAACAACCGACGGTAAAACCATTGTCACCAACGGCAAGCCGCAGGTGGATGATGATACAGGCCTGGTGTCGTATGAAAATGCGGAAACCGGTAAAACGGAACAAATTAACCGCGATCAGGTTAAGGATATGAGTGAGTTGGATAACTAATATACACTTCATCCTTCAAGTTGCCTCAGTGTTGGCTGCGCTCATTCACCCCAGTCACTTACTTTAGTAAGCTCTTGGGGATTCATTCCCTTGCCGCCTTGATGCAACATGAATGATTTTGTGTATAGGCCTCAATAATATTGACTTTTAGCCTGCTGATTAACTGACTAAACTCACTGGTATTACAATAATGCAGTGATAGCAGGCTAATCATGATTCTCATCATTTATGCACATCCCTATCCGCAGCACTCGCATGCGAATAAGCGGATGCTTGAGCAGGCAAGGACGCTGGAGGGCGTAGAGGTTCGTTCGCTCTACCAGCTTTATCCCGACTTCAATATCGACATCGCCGCGGAGCAGGACGCGCTTTCACGCGCGAGCCTCATCGTCTGGCAGCATCCCATGCAGTGGTACAGCACACCGCCTCTCCTCAAACTGTGGATGGACAAAGTCCTCGCCCACGGCTGGGCGTATGGTCATGGTGGCACTGCGCTGCGCGGTAAACATTTGTTGTGGGCGGTCACCACCGGCGGCGGTGAAAATCATTTTGATATCGGCTCACACCCAGGTTTTGACGTGCTTTCTCAACCGTTGCAGGCCACGGCGTTATATTGCGGCCTTAAGTGGTTACCGCCGTTTGCGATGCACTGTACGTTCATCTGTGATGACGAAACGCTGCAGGCGCAGGCGCGGCATTATAAGCAGCGCTTAATGGAATGGCAGGAGGCACATCATGGATAGCCACACGCTGATACAGGCGCTGATATATCTTGGCTCAGCGGCGTTGATTGTGCCGATTGCGGTACGACTGGGGTTAGGCTCGGTGCTGGGGTATCTCATTGCAGGGTGCATCATCGGCCCGTGGGGCTTAAGGCTGGTGACGGACGCCGAATCTATCCTGCACTTTGCGGAAATCGGTGTGGTGCTGATGCTGTTTGTCATCGGTCTGGAACTCGACCCACAACGTTTATGGAAGCTGCGGACATCGGTGTTTGGTGGTGGCGCGCTGCAAATGGTGGTCTGCGGCGGATTAATTGGTTTGTTCTGTATGTTCCTCGGCCTGCGCTGGCAGGTGGCTGTACTTATTGGCATGACGCTGGCTCTCTCCTCGACGGCTATCGCCATGCAGGCGATGAATGAACGCAACCTGATGGTGTCGCAAATGGGCCGCAGTGCGTTTGCCGTACTGTTGTTCCAAGATATTGCCGCCATTCCGCTGGTTGCCATGATCCCGCTGCTGGCGGCGAGCGGGGCGTCAACCACGCTCGGAGCGTTTGCGCTGTCGGCGCTGAAAGTGGCCGGTGCACTGGCGTTGGTGGTGGTTCTGGGTCGTTATGTCACACGACCGGCCCTGCGTTTTGTCGCGCGCTCCGGACTGCGGGAAGTGTTCAGCGCCGTCGCCCTGTTCCTGGTTTTTGGATTCGGTTTATTGCTGGAA
This sequence comes from Citrobacter sp. wls829, assembly GCF_005280825.1. Classification (NCBI taxonomy): domain Bacteria; kingdom Pseudomonadati; phylum Pseudomonadota; class Gammaproteobacteria; order Enterobacterales; family Enterobacteriaceae; genus Citrobacter; species Citrobacter sp. wls829. The sequence goes on along the minus strand of NZ_SZWP01000029.1, from coordinate 171,595 downwards.
GAGGTGGGCCTGTCGATGGCGATGGGCGCATTCCTGGCGGGCGTTTTGCTGGCAAGCTCGGAGTATCGTCATGCGCTGGAAAGTGATATCGAACCGTTTAAAGGGTTGTTGCTGGGGCTGTTTTTCATCGGCGTCGGGATGTCTATCGACTTCGGCACGCTAATTGATAATCCGCTACGTATTATTATTCTGCTGGCGGGTTTCCTGGCAATCAAAACCATCATGCTGTGGGTGATTGCTAAGCCGTTGCAGGTGCCGAACAAGCAACGTCGCTGGTTTGCCGTATTATTAGGACAAGGGAGTGAGTTTGCCTTCGTGGTGTTTGGTGCGGCGCAAATGGCCAATGTGCTTGATCCTGAATGGGCAAAAGCGCTGACGCTGGCGGTGGCACTGTCGATGGCGGCCACGCCCATTTTGCTGGTTGTCCTGACGCGGCTGGAAAAATCGTCCACCGGTGAAGCGCGTGAGGCGGATGAAATCGATGAGGAGCAACCCCGGGTGATTATCGCTGGGTTTGGTCGATTCGGCCAGATAACCGGTCGCTTGCTGCTGTCGAGCGGGGTGAAGATGGTGGTACTTGATCATGACCCGGACCATATCGAAACGCTGCGCAAATTTGGAATGAAGGTTTTTTATGGCGATGCAACACGGATGGATCTACTGGAGTCTGCGGGGGCCGCAAAAGCGGAGGTGATCATTAATGCCATTGACGATCCGCAAACCAGTCTGCAACTGACCGAAATGGTGAAAGCACATTTCCCGCACTTGCAAATTATTGCCCGGGCGCGCGATGTTGATCATTATATTCGCTTGCGTCAGGCGGGGGTTGAGATGCCTGAGCGTGAAACCTTTGAAGGCGCGTTGAAAACCGGGCGCCTGGCGCTGGAGGGTCTGGGGCTTGGGCGCTATGAAGCACGTGAGCGGGCCGATTTATTCCGTCGTTTCAATACGCTGATGGTTGAGGAAATGGTGAAAGGTGAAAACGACGCGATTTCACGCGCGGCGGTATATAAGCGCACCAGCGCCATGTTGAGTGAAATTATTACCGAGGATCGTCAGCATTTGTCTCTGATTCAACGCCATGGCTGGCAAGGCACGGATGAAGGTAAACATACGGGAGACGTCGCAGATGAGCCGGAAGTGAAACCGTCAACATAGGGTAAAAAATGTGATGTTCTGCAAACTTTACTGCTAATTGACTGTTTTTGAACTACTGTAATGCTGGCAGCCCACTAAGAAGTCACGGACTCGCCAGCAGAACAGAAAATTTTCCTGCACATCTTCCTTTGGCTAGTCGACGAAAGAATGCGCTTTCCGTATAGTGGCGACAATTTTTTTGTATCCGGGAATTATTCAATGATCAGTCTGATTGCGGCGTTAGCGGTAGATCGCGTCATCGGTATGGAAAACGCCATGCCGTGGAACCTCCCTGCCGATCTCGCCTGGTTTAAACGTAACACCTTAAATAAGCCGGTTATTATGGGGCGCCATACTTGGGAATCCATCGGCCGACCGTTGCCAGGGCGTAAAAATATCGTCATCAGCAGCAAGCCGGGCACCGACGATCGCGTGCAGTGGGTGAAGTCTATTGATGAGGCGATTGCTGCCTGTGGCGATGAACCCGAGATTATGGTGATTGGCGGTGGGCGCGTGTATGAGCAGTTCCTGCCTAAAGCACAGAAGCTGTATCTGACGCATATCGATGCAGAAGTCGAAGGGGATACGCATTTTCCGGACTACGAGCCGGATGACTGGGAATCCGTCTTTAGCGAATTCCACGATGCCGACGCGCAAAACTCACACAGCTATTGCTTCGAAGTTCTGGAACGTCGTTAATCATGTAATTGCCGGATGGCGGCGAAACTATCAGGCCTACATCCGGCACTGGAGTAGGCCTGATAAGCGTAGCGCCATCAGGCATAAACATTTCAGGCGTTTACCGCCTCACCGGGATCCAGCTTCAGATGGCGATTTGACGGCTGAGTAAAGTACTGTTTGTCTTCCCAGCGCAGACAGGTGAGATCCCCGCCCCAACAGCAGCCTGTATCCAGCGCGTAAACCCCTTCCGGCGTCCCTTTACCTTCCAGTGAGGCCCAGTGCCCAAAGGCAATGCTATAGGCGTCACTGACCGGTCCTGGGATGGCAAACCACGGTTTCAGTGGAGCGGGCGCGTCTTCCGGCGACTCTTTGCTGTACATATCCAGCTGGCCATTCGGGAAACAGTAACGCATGCGGGTAAAGGCGTTAGTAATAAAACGTAGGCGTGCCAATCCGGTCAGTTCCGGCGTCCAGTTATTTGGCATGTCGCCATACATGGCATCAAGAAAGAACGGGTACGAGTCGCTCGACAGCACGGCTTCGACATCGCGGGCGCAGTCTTTCGCGGTTTGGAGATCCCACTGTGGTGTAATCCCGGCATGCGCCATCACCAGCTTCTTCTCTTCATCAACCTGTAACAGCGGTTGGCGACGTAGCCAGTTCAGCAGAGAATCCGCATCCGGGGCATCGAGTAGCGGCGTGAGCCGGTCTTTGGGTTTATTCCGGCTGATGCCTGCAAATACGGCCAGCAGGTGCAAATCGTGATTACCTAAGACTAACCTTACGCTGTCGCCGAGCGATTTGACATAACGCAGTACGTCAAGCGAGCCGGGGCCACGTGCGACCAGGTCGCCTGTGAGCCATAAGGTATCTTTCCCAGGGGCAAAATTGACTTGATGCAGCAATGCGATCAGTTCGTCGTAACAACCGTGAACGTCGCCAATGAGGTATGTTGCCATAGCTATTGTTTTAGTGGATGAGCGTTGGAACGGCGAGCCTGAATACGGGAATATCGATGGTAAAGGCAACGCCTTTCTCATCGATCATTTCGTAATGACCCTGCATGGTGCCCAGCGGGGTTTCAATCACCGCGCCGCTGGTATATTGGTACTCTTCACCGGGATCAATGTGGGGCTGAACGCCAACCACACCTTCACCCTGAACTTCGGTTTCACGGCCATGACCATTGGTAATCAACCAGTAACGTCCCAACAGTTGCACCGGCGCTCGCCCCAAATTGCGGATGGTTACGGTATAGGCAAAAACGTAACGTTCATCATCAGGTGAGGATTGCGCCTCAATATAGACGCTTTGTACCTGAATACACACTCGGGGCGAATTGATCATGCTTAACTCTCCTTCGATGACGCTTTTTCTGACAGATAGTTAGCCATCCGGCAGTATTGGGCGACAGAGATATTTTCCGCTCGCAGCGCCGGATCAACACCCAGTTCCGTCAGCACTTCAACGCTGAACAGATTACCGAGGCTGTTACGTACCGTTTTACGGCGCTGGTTAAACGCTTCGGTCGTAATGCGGCTCAGGACGCGAACGTCTTTGACCGGGTACGGCATCGTCGCGTGAGGGACCAGGCGTACAACGGCGGAATCAACTTTAGGCGCAGGCGTGAACGCGGATGGCGGTACTTCAAGTACCGGGATCACCTGGCAGTAATATTGTGCCATAACGGTTAGTCGACCATACGCTTTACTGTTTGGCCCTGCAACCAGACGGTTGACCACTTCTTTTTGCAACATGAAATGCATGTCGGCAATGGCATCAGTATAGGTAAAAAGATGGAACATCAGCGGCGTGGAGATGTTGTATGGCAGGTTACCAAATACGCGTAGCGGCTGACCCAGGGTTTGCGACAACTCGCCAAAGTCCATGGTCATGGCATCTTGCTGATAGATAGTCAGCTTCGGCCCTAAAAACGGGTGCGTTTGCAGGCGTGCGGCCAGATCGCGGTCCAGTTCAATGACCGTGAGCTTGTCCAGACGTTCACCTACCGGCTCGGTTAATGCCGCAAGGCCCGGACCGATTTCGACCATGGCCTGACCCTTTTGCGGGTTGATAGCAGAGACAATACTTTCGATCACAAACTGATCGTTGAGGAAGTTTTGCCCGAAACGTTTACGGGCTAAATGGCCCTGATGGACTCGATTATTCATTAGTATTAACAATCATTTTGATGGCGAGGTTAAGCGCCGTAATAAAACTGCCGACATCTGCTAGCCCACGACCCGCAAGTTCGAGTGCGGTGCCGTGATCAACGGATGTGCGAATAAAGGGCAGGCCCAGTGTGATATTCACACCGCGACCAAATCCCTGGTATTTTAGCACGGGGAGACCCTGATCGTGGTACATTGCCAGCACGGCATCCGCGCTATCGAGATATTTAGGTTGAAACAGGGTATCTGCGGGCAGTGGACCGCGTAATTTCATTCCCTGAGCACGCATTTCATCCAGTACTGGAATGAGCGTATCGATCTCTTCCGTCCCCATATGACCGCCTTCCCCCGCATGTGGGTTCAGGCCGCAGACCAGAATCTGCGGATCGTTCAGGCCAAACTTGGTGCGTAAATCATGGTGAAGAATGCCGATCACTTCCCGCAGTAGTGTGGGCGTAATGGCATCGGCAACGTTTCTGAGCGGCAGGTGCGTGGTTGCCAGGGCAACGCGCAGCTCCTCGGTCGCCAGCATCATCACGACTTTTTTCGCCTGCGAGCGTTCTTCAAAGTACTCAGTGTGTCCGGTAAACGGCACGCCGGCATCGTTGATTACGCCCTTGTGAACCGGGCCAGTAATCAGCGCGGCGAATTCACCGTGTAAGCAACCGTCGCATGCGCGAGCCAGCGTATCAACCACATACGGTCCATTCTCTACCGCCAGTTGCCCCGCAATGACAGGGGCCCGCAGCGCAATCGGTAACAGCGTCAATGTGCCCGCTGCTTGTGGTTTGGCTGGGATATAAGGAGAGTAGGGGAGGAGCGAAAGCGGTAAACCGAGCATAGCTGCTCGGTTCGAAAGTAACGCGGCATCGGCGCAGACGACGAGTTCAACCGGCCACTCACGCTGCGCAAGCTGGACCACCAGGTCCGGACCAATCCCGGCGGGTTCGCCGGGAGTGATGACAACGCGTTGAGTACGGACCATTAGTTGCTCAGAATTTTAACGTACGCGCTGGCACGCTGTTCTTGCATCCAGGTCGCCGCTTCTTCTGAGAACTTACGGTTCATCAGCATGCGGTAGGCTCTGTCTTTCTGCGCGGCGTCAGTTTTATCAACGTTACGCGTGTCCAGCAGTTCGATCAGGTGCCAGCCAAAAGAAGAGTGCACCGGAGCGCTCATCTGACCTTTGTTCAGTCGGGTCAGCGCATCGCGGAAGGCTGGATCGAAAATATCCGCTGCCGCCCAACCCAGATCGCCGCCCTGGTTTGCAGAACCAGGATCCTGAGAGAACTCTTTAGCCGCGGCGGCAAAGGTCGTTTTACCGCTCTTAATATCAGCCGCGATTTGCTCCAGTTTCAGACGCGCCTGCTGATCGGTCATGATCGGAGACGGTTTCAGCAGGATATGGCGGGCATGAACTTCCGTTACGGAGATGCTCTGGCTCTGGCCACGCATATCGTTGACTTTCAGAATGTGGAAGCCGACACCTGAACGAATCGGGCCGATGATATCGCCTTTTTTCGCAGTGCTTAGTGCCTGTGCAAAGATGCCTGGCAGTTCCTGAATACGTCCCCATCCCATCTGGCCGCCTTTCAGCGCCTGCTGGTCTGCGGAATAGGTGATCGCCAGTTTACCGAAATCGCTACCGTTACGTGCTTCTTCGACGACAGCACGCGCCTGGCTTTCTGCTTCATTAACCTGGTCGGAGGATGGGTTTTCCGGTAACGGAATCAGAATGTGGCTCAGGTTCAGCTCAGTGCTGGCATCATTTTGATTGCCAACCTGCTGAGCCAGAGCATCCACTTCCTGCGGCAGAATGGTGACGCGACGGCGAACTTCATTGTTACGCACTTCAGAGATGGTCATCTCTTTACGGATCTGGTTACGATAGGTCGAATAGCTCAGACCATCGTGGGCCAGACGACTGCGCATCTGGTCCAGTGTCATATTGTTCTGCTTAGCGATGTTGGCGATGGCCTGATCCAACTGCTCATCAGTGATTTTCACCCCCATCTTCTGACCCATCTGCAGAACGATTTGATCCATGATCAAACGTTCGAGGATCTGATGGCGCAGCGTTGCGTCGTCGGGTAATTGCTGACCCGCCTGACCCGCATTAAGTTTTACTGACTGCATTAAGCCATCAACGTCGCTTTCCAGAACGACACCGTTATTGACGACGGCTGCGACTTTATCGACTACCTGTGGGGCAGCGAAACTGGTATTCGCGACCATGGCGATACCGAGAAGCAGCGTTTTCCAGTTCTTCATACTTTTTCCATTATTAATTAACCGCAATGCGGATTACGTTTTAAATCAATCAGATCATAAAGCGCTTTGATACGGCAAAATGTTCGAACGCAACATTTGGTTGGTGCCGAGACCATAGTTAGAGCTCAGACCGCGGAGTTCGATGTTAAAGCCGATCGTGTTGTCATAAATCGCGTGTTTTTGCGTATCATCCCAACCGTTCAGCTTACGCTCGTAGCCAAAGCGAATGGCATAACAGCAGGAGTTGTACTGCACGCCCAGCATCTGGTCAGCAGGTTTATTGACGTTCGTATCGAAGTAATAAGCCCCGACAATTGACCAGCGGTCAGCAATCGGCAAGCTGGCCACGGCGCCCACTTGAGAAATCCCGTTTTCATACTGTGCCTGATTCCATTTATTTTTATCAGCACTGTTATTCGGCAGTGTGGCCTGGATGTATTCCGGGCTGGCGTAACGGTAGTTCAACTGCAGCAAACTGTTTTCGTCACGACGGTATTCGATACTGCTGTTGCTGGTCGCGATGCTGTCCAGACGGGTATCGTACTGGATCCCGCTGCGTAAACCCCAGCGTTCGGAGATACGCCAGTAGGTATCGCCTGCCCACACCAGTGAACCGGTTTTGTCATCATTCTCCCATTCTATGTTGTCATCACCGGTGCGAGACTCGGTGAAATAGTAGATTTGACCCACAGAAATGTTAAAACGTTCAACGGCGGCGTCATCATATACGCGAGATGTGACCCCGGTCGTTACCTGGTTGGCCGAGGCAATACGGTCCAAACCGCCATAGGTGCGGTCACGGAACAGGCCGCTGTAGTCAGCTTGCAGCAGGGAAGAGTCGTAGTTATTAATGTTGCTTTGATCGCGGTATGGCACATATAAATACTGCGCGCGCGGCTCCAGCGTCTGGGTATAACCCGGTGCCAGCATTGCCATATCGCGTTCAAAGATCATCTTACCGTCGACTTTAAACTGCGGCATCACACGGTTTACGGTCTCGTCATACTGAGGGTAATCGTCAAGATTACTCTGCTGATAGTGCGTAGCCAGCATTTTGGCTTCAGTGTTGATACTTCCCCACTGATTGGACAACGGCAGATTGATGGTCGGTTCGAGGTGTAAACGCGTTGCTTCCGGCATGTTGTCGGTCGTGTTGACGAAATGCACTGCCTGCGCATAAACGCGGGTATCAAACGGACCAACATCGTTCTGATAGAAGTTAACGTCTAGCTGTGGCTCGGCGGAATAGCTACTGGTGTTCTGATCGCCAAAGACCTGGAACTGTTTGGTGGAAACTGTCGCATCAAAGTTCTGTACCGCGTAGCCGACGCTGAATTTCTGCGTGGCGTAGCCGTCGGTACTGGAACCGTACTTGTTATCAAAGTCATTGAAATAACTAGAGTCGCTGACCTTGGTGTAGTCGACATTGAAGCGCCACACCTGGTCCATCACGCCAGCGTGTTGCCAGTAGAACAACCAGCGGCGTGAGTTGTCATCCTTCGAGTTTTCATCCTCGTAGACTTTATCGGAGTTCAAATAGTCGAATTCCATCAAACCGGCACCCGCCTGGCTGAGGTAACGGAATTCGTTCTCCCACATCACGCCGCCACGACGGTGCATGTAATGCGGTGTAATGGTGGCGTCCATATTGGGCGCGATGTTCCAGTAATACGGCAGGTAGAACTCAAAATAGTTATTGCTAGTGTATTTTGCGTTCGGGATCAAGAAACCGGAGCGGCGTTTGTCGCCGACGGGCAGCTGCATATACGGGCTGTAAAAAACCGGAACCGGACCCAGTTTAAAGCGGGCGTTCCAGATTTCCGCGACCTGTTCTTCGCGATCGTGGATCACTTCGCTACCGACAACGCTCCAGGTATTGGAACCCGGTAGACAGGAAGTGAAGCTCCCGTTTTCCAGAATGGTGTAGCGGTTTTCACCCCGCTGTTTCATCAGGTCGGCTTTACCGCGTCCCTGACGACCGACCATCTGATAGTCGCCTTCCCAGATGTTGGTATCTTTGGTATTCAGATTCGACCAACCCTTCGGCCCCTTCAGAATGACCTGATTGTCATCATAATGGACGTTACCCAGCGCATCGACGGTACGGACCGGCTCCGGCAGACCCTCGGCCTGCTTCTGGTGCAACTGCACTTCGTCAGCCTGCAGGCGGCTGTTACCCTGTGCGATATCCACGTTGCCAGTAAACACGGCGTCATCCGGGTAATTCCCTTTCGCGTGATCGGCATTGATGGTAACAGGTAATTCATTGGTCTCGCCCTGCACCAGAGGACGGTTATAGCTTGGCACGCCTAACATGCACTGTGAGGCGAGATCGGCTGCCAGACCCTGTTGACTATAAAGGGCGCTGGCAATCATGGTGGCCAGAAGAGTGGGAATACGTTTTTTCATACGTTGTATTTATTGTTCCATCATCAGTAGCGTCGCGCGTGACAAACGGTCACAGCCTAACTTATCTCATCTTCACTGCGCTAGTGTTAATCCTGCCCATTTAGGCATCCGTGGTGTTAGGCACGGCATTGAATGACAGGTATGATAATGCAAATTATAGGCGATGTCCCACAATTGACCGCTGCCGTAAAACGGTAAAAGCACCTTATATTGTGGTACATAGCCCGGCTGGCAGCGTAAAGATTTGGGGAGTCTATGCAGTATTGGGGAAAGATTATTGGTGTCGCCGTGGCCTTAATGATGGGCGGCGGCTTCTGGGGCGTGGTTTTAGGCCTGCTTGTGGGTCATATGTTCGACAAAGCCCGCATGCGCAAAATGGCGTGGTTTGCCAATCAACGTGAACGTCAGGCGCTGTTTTTTGCCACCACCTTTGAGGTGATGGGACACCTGACCAAATCAAAAGGACGCGTCACGGAAGCCGATATTCATATCGCCAGCCAGCTGATGGACCGGATGAATTTACACGGTGACTCACGTACCGCTGCGCAGCATGCCTTCCGGGTGGGAAAATCAGACAATTACCCATTACGTGAAAAAATGCGCCAGTTTCGCAGCGTCTGTTTTGGCCGCTTCGACCTGATCCGTATGTTTCTGGAGATCCAGATCCAGGCGGCGTTTGCGGACGGGTCGCTGCATCCTAACGAACGTGAAGTGCTATATGTGATTGCTGAAGAGCTGGGGATCTCGCGCGCGCAATTTGATCAGTATCTGCGCATGATGCAGGGTGGTGCGCAGTTTGGTGGTGGATATCAGCAACAGTCTGGCGGTGGCTGGCAGCAGGCACAGCGTGGCCCGACGCTGGAAGATGCGTGTAATGTGCTGGGTGTTAAAGCGACCGACGATGCCACTACTATTAAGCGCGCTTATCGTAAACTGATGAGCGAGCACCATCCCGACAAGCTGGTCGCGAAAGGACTACCGCCGGAGATGATGGAAATGGCCAAGCAGAAAGCGCAGGAAATTCAAAAGGCTTATGAGTTAATTAAAGAACAGAAAAGCTTCAAGTAGGTTCCGGGCTATTTTACTTGCCATTTTGAACCAGGGCAGTGCTCACCGCAGTCACGTACTACGTGTACGCTCCTGCGGTTGCGCGCTGTCCGTGTCCAAACTGGCTGCGCCAATAACGCCCGGTTCGGGAAGATCTGCGCCTTAAAAATCTGCTGGGACTTTAAAGGTCATACTATTGCCATACTCGGGATGAGTAATGGTGAGCATCTCGGCATGCAGCAGCAGGCGTGGCGCTAACGCCAGGGCTTCCGGCGGGGCATAGAAGCGGTCACCCAGAATCGGATGCCCTAACGCCAGCATATGCACGCGTAGCTGATGAGAACGCCCGGTAATGGGTTTCAGCACCACCCGCGCGGTATTATCCGCCGCGAATTCCACGACTTCATACTCAGTCTGCGCGGCTTTGCCCGTCTCATAACAGACTTTCTGTTTTGGTCGGTTCGGCCAGTCGCAAATCAGCGGTAAATCCACCAGTCCCTCGGCGGGTGAGGGATGCCCCCACACGCGTGCGACATATTGCTTCTTCGGTTCGCGCTCGCGAAATTGACGCTTTAGCTCGCGCTCTGCCGCTTTGGTCAGCGCCACTACAATCACGCCGCTGGTGGCCATGTCCAGGCGATGCACTGATTCTGCCAGTGGATAGTCGCGTTGAATACGCGTCATCACGCTGTCTTTGTGCTCTTCAAGGCGACCCGGCACGGACAACAAGCCGCTCGGCTTGTTGACCACCATAATGTGTTCATCCTGATACAGGATAACCAGCCAGGGTTCCTGCGGCGGATTGTAGTTTTCCATCCCCATGTATGGCTCCGTTACTGATGCGTCACGACGATCAGGCGTAAGGCATCCAGACGCCAGCCGGCCTGATCCAGGCTTTCCATCACCTGCTGACGGTTGCTTTCAATCGCGGCAAGTTCGTCATCACGGATGTTCGGGTTAACGGCGCGCAGCGCTTCCAGACGCGACAGTTCTGCAGACAGCTTCTCATCCGCTTCTTTACGCGCGGCGTCGATCAGCGCGCGGGCAGATTGCTCAACCTGCGCTTCACCCAACTGCAGAATCGCATGGACATCTTGCTGCACGGCGTTGACCAGCTTGCTACCGGTATGGCGATTAACGGCACTGAGCTGGCGGTTAAAGGTTTCAAACTCCACCTGAGCGGCGAGGTTGTTACCGTTTTTATCCAGCAACATGCGCACCGGCGTCGGTGGCAGGAAGCGGTTGAGCTGCAGTTGCTTCGGTGCCTGCGCTTCGACCACGTACACCAGTTCAACCAGCAGGGTACCAACCGGCAAAGCTTTGTTTTTCAACAGAGATATGGTGCTGCTGCCGGTATCACCAGACAGGATAAGATCCAGACCGTTACGGATCAGCGGATGCTCCCAGGTGATAAACTGGGCGTCTTCACGCGACAGTGCAATATCTCGCTCAAAGGTAATGGTGCAGCCGTCTTCAGGCAACCCCGGAAAATCCGGGACCAGCATATGATCGGACGGCGTCAGCACAATTAAGTTGTCCCCGCGATCGTCCTGATTAATACCGACGATATCAAACAGGTTCATGGCGAAGGCGATCAGACTGGTGTCGTCATCCTGCTCCTCAATGCTCTCAGCCAGCGCCAGCGCTTTTTCGCCGCCGTTGGAGTGAATCTCGAGTAGACGGTCGCGCCCTTGTTCCAGCTGCGCTTTCAGTGCGTCATGCTGTTCACGGCAGGCTTTGATCAGATCATCAAATCCTTCGTTGTTTTCCGGCTCCGCCAGATAACCAATCAGGTTGTTATAGACCGTATCATAAATCGTACGCCCGGTCGGACAGGTGTGCTCAAACGCATCCAGACCTTCGTGGTACCAGCGCACCAGCACGGACTGGGCGGTTTTTTCCAGGTACGGGACGTGGATCTGAATATCGTGCGCCTGACCAATACGGTCCAGACGTCCAATACGTTGTTCCAGCAGATCCGGGTTAAACGGCAGGTCAAACATCACCAGGTTGCTGGCGAACTGGAAGTTACGGCCTTCAGAACCGATCTCCGAGCACAGCATCACCTGCGCACCGCTGTCCTCTTCGCTAAACCAGGCGGCAGCACGGTCACGTTCGATGATCGACATACCCTCATGGAATACGGCAGCGCGAATGCCTTCACGCTCGCGCAGCACCTGCTCCAGCTGCAACGCGGTGGTCGCTTTCGCACAGATAACCAGTACTTTCTGCGGACGATGACTGGTCAGGTAGCCCATCAACCATTCAACGCGTGGGTCGAAGTTCCACCAGGTGCCGGTATCGCCTTCGAACTCCTGATAAATCTGCTCCGGATAGAGCATGTCGCGGGCGCGCTCTTCTGCGCTTTTACGTGCGCCCATAATGCCGGAGACTTTGATTGCTGTCTGGTATTGGGTCGGCAGCGGCAGCTTAATAGTATGCAGTTCGCGTTTCGGGAAACCTTTCACCCCATTACGGGTGTTACGGAACAGTACGCGGCTGGTGCCATGGCGGTCCATTAGCATGGAAACCAGTTCCTGGCGCGCGCTCTGGGCATCTTCACTATCGCTGTTAGCAGCTTGCAGCAGCGGCTCGATGTCCTGCTCGCCAATCAGATCGCCGAGCATGTTCAGCTCATTGTTGCTCAGTTTATTGCCTGCCAGCAGCATGGCGACGGCATCGGCTACCGGACGGTAATTTTTTTGCTCTTCAACAAACTGCTCGAAATCGTGGAAACGGCTTGGGTCCAGCAGGCGTAAACGCGCAAAGTGACTTTCCATACCCAGCTGTTCCGGCGTTGCGGTCAGCAGCAAGATGCCCGGTACGCGCTCGGCCAGTTGTTCGATCGCCATATACTCGCGGCTTGGCGCATCTTCGCTCCACACCAGGTGATGAGCTTCATCGACCACCAACAGGTCCCATTCTGCTTCACACAAATGCTCCAGACGCTGCTTGCTACGACGCGCAAAATCCAGAGAGCAGATGACAAGCTGCTCGGTTTCAAACGGGTTGTAGGCATCGTGCTGCGCTTCGGCATAGCGCTCATCATCAAACAGCGCAAAGCGCAGGTTGAAACGGCGCAGCATTTCGACCAGCCATTGGTGCTGTAACGTCTCAGGGACGATGATCAGCACGCGTTCGGCGGCACCGGACAGCAGTTGCTGATGCAGGATCATCCCGGCTTCAATGGTTTTTCCCAGGCCCACTTCATCTGCCAGCAAAACGCGAGGGGCATGGCGACGACCGACATCATGGGCAATATTAAGCTGGTGGGGGATCAGGCTGGTACGTTGACCGCGCAGACCACTCCACGGCATACGATACTGTTCGCTCTGAAATTTACGCGCACGATAGCGCAGCGCAAAGCGGTCCATACGGTCGATTTGGCCAGCAAACAGACGATCCTGAGGTTTGCTGAACACCAGCTTGCTGTCGAGCAGGACTTCGCGCAGCACGACGCCGGTTTCTTCGGTATCAAGGCGGGTTCCGATATAGGCAAGCAGTCCGTTTTCTTCTTTTACTTCATCGACATGCAATTGCCAGCCTTCATGGCTAGTGATCGTATCACCAGGATTGAACATCACGCGGGTCACAGGGCAGTCACTGCGCGCATACAGACGGTTTTCACCCGTCGATGAGAAAAGTAAGGTGACGGTTCGCGCATCCATGGCGACAACGGTACCAAGTCCCAATTCGCTTTCTGTATCGCTGATCCAGCGTTGACCAAGTGTAAAAGGCATATGTGTTCGGCTCTATATCTTTAATTGCAGGTAATACTCGTCATGTATCGGGTATCCCGAGTTTTCAGAGCATACGACCCCGCTACCAGGCTAATGAATCAGTGGTAGTGGTGTAAAATGGGTCCAGGAATGGAAAGGGCGCTATGGTACTGGATGGCGACGGTTTCGTCACGCGTCAAAATAACCCCAGTTGCCCTGTGAGTAGTGTAGCAAAGTTATCATCAACAAAGGGAAGAATTCCCTCGGCAACCGGCTGTATCTGGCGCGTAAGATAATGCTCATAATCCAGCGCAGAGAGCTGATAATCCACAGGTTCCGGGCCGTTTATCGTCCAGACATATTTTATGGTGCCACGGTTTTGATATTGCGGCGGACGGCCTCGCTTGATGTTCTGTTCATCGGCAAGCCGCGCGGCGCGAACGTGGGGTGGGACATTACGCTGGTATTCGCTTAACGGGCGGCGCAGGCGCTTACGGTAAACCAGCTGATCGTCCAGTTCACCGGCCATCAGGCGGTCGATGGTTTCCCTGACAAAATCCTGATACGGCTCCTGGCGAAAGACCCGCAAATAGAGTTCCTGCTGGAACCGTTGTGCCAGCGGTGTCCAGTCAGTGCGTACGGTTTCCAATCCTTTGAAGACCATGCGCTGCTGGTCCCCGTCCTGAATGAGCCCGGCGTAGCGCTTCTTACTGCCCGTATCCGCGCCGCGAATGGTCGGCATCAAAAAGCGGCGAAAATGGGTTTCAAACTCCAGTTCGAGCGCGCTGGTCAGGTTTTGTTGTTGCAGCGACTGCGCCCACCAGGTGTTGACATGATGGACCAACTCCCGACCAATCCTTGCCGCATCCTCTTCCGCGTGTGCGCCTTTGAGCCAGACAAACGTTGAGTCGGTATCGCCATAGATAACGTCATACCCCTGCGCTTCAATCAGCGCTTTGGTCTGGCGCATGATCGCATGCCCGCGCATGGTGATCGACGAGGCCAGTCTGGGATCGAAAAATCGACATGCCGTGGTGCCTAGCACGCCGTAAAAGGCGTTCATAATGATTTTGAGCGCCTGCGAGAGCGGCTTATTTCCCTGGCGTTTTGCTTCGTCACGCCCGTGCCAGATCTGGGTCACTATTTCCGGTAAGCAGTGTTTTTCGCGCGAAAACCAGGCACCAAGGAATCCTTCAGTGCTGTGTTCAGGATCCGGCTGCGCCATACCTTCGATAAGTCCCACCGGATCGATCAGAAAGGTGCGGATGATAGACGGGTACAGGCTTTTGTAATCCAGAACCAGCACCGAGTCGTACAAACCAGGACGCGAGTCCATCACATAGCCACCGGGGCTGGCATGGGGGGGGACTTCCCCGAGATTTGGCGCAACGTAACCGGCACGGTGCATGCGCGGAAGATAGAGATGACCAAATGCCGCAACCGAGCCACCGTGCCTGTCGACCGGCAGACCGTTGACCGTTGAGCGCTCCAACAGAAACGGCATGATCTCGGTTTTATGAAAGATGCGCGTGACCAGTTCACAGTCTTTGAGATTATAAGTGGCAAGCGCGGGCTTATCCTGAGCGAATCGGCGGTCAATTTCGTCCATGCGGTCCCAGGGATTATCAATTGATTTCCCTTCACCCAGTAGCTCCTGCGACACCGTTTCCAGCGAAAACGAGGAAAAGTTCCAGAACGCGGATTTGAGGGCCTCAATGCCGTCAATGATCAGGCGGCCTTTGGCCTGGGCGAAAAAAACGCCGTTTTTGAAACCGTGCTCGCGCCATTCCAGTTCGCTGTTGTCACGGCCAAAACGCAGGGGAATTCGGTAACGCTCGGCATGATTTTGCAGGACACGTAAATCGAACTGCACGACGTTCCAGCCGATGATGACATCAGGATCGTGGTGGGCTATCCACGCGTTGAGCTTTTCCAGCAACTGCGGACGGCTCGCCACATATTCAAGTTCAAAATCAAGCTGTGAGGCATCACCGTTGGCCGGGCCGAGCATATAGACAATACGCTGTCCGCAGCCTTCGAGACCAATGCAGTAAAGCTCGCCGTGCCGCGTGGTTTCGATATCCAGCGATAGCCATTTTAAGGGGGGGCGATAGTCCGGGTTTGGCTTCAGCCGCGCGTTGATCAGCGTATCATTATACCGATCGCCATCCACCCAAACGGGGGAGGTGATAAAGCGCTCCATCAGATAACGTTCCGGCGGACGCACGTCGGCCTCATAGACCGTGACGCTATTTTCGCGTAGCAGCTTCTCAAGACGCATCAACTGGCGATGGGATCGACAGTACAGCCCCGAAACGGGCTGGCGATGAAAATCCTGCAGGTTAAGCGGAGCCAGCCGAAAGCCGTTTTCTGCGCGTAATAGTGAAGTAACGCGGGAAACCTGGCTGGTTGGGATGAAGGCAACTGACTCCTGCGGCGCAAGCGTGACCAGCAATGGCCCGTCGTCCGTTGCCAGCCAGAATGAAACCTCTGTCCCCTGTGGGGTATCCCGCCAGTGCCGGGTTAAAATAAAACCTGCCTGCGCCACGCTGCGTACCCATCAAAAAACCCGGCATGATTATAGCCTGGTTTATCTGGTTGTACTGTTTTTTTATACAGCTTATGACGAATTTGATTCATGAATACGAGGATGAAGATTTGGGTGGATGAATTATTTTATTCGTAGGCTTACTTTTTTAATTTTTTATTACTTATCTGATTTATATATTGCGAGTTGAATTCAAGTCCATTTCCGGATTTTTGTCGACTTTTAGGAATTGTGCTTATTTAATTATGCAACTAATTTCTCGGAAATGGAAAATTATGTTTTTTCTATTTGTGTTTATTACAGGTTGGTGTAAGAATTTTATTCGAAGTGTTCGGGCTAGCAGGTTAAATATAATATATTTAACTGGGATTCTATTGTTGAATAAAAACGGATTTCAGTTCGATTTCGTCGGGTTATCTCTCTGTGTTATTTGATTTTTATTTTAATATAATTTTATTTCTAGCGCTAACTGGGATACTTCAAATGTTTATTATATTTCATGTAATTAATATGAGAATGGAGTCTTTATGAATATTTTCTCTAAACAGCAACTTAGCGTCAAGTACAGTAACTATATGTTTGTTAATACATTGCTGGCTAACCCTGCTGTAAAGACCGTGAGTAAATTTATTTTATATAAAACATGGAACGGTCAACTGTGGAATGCTGAAGTTATTGATGATGGCAATGCTTTTTTCCATTGGCAGGGTAGTGATAAAAGTAACGGTCATCGTGATACGGTTATTAATTACGTGGTGAATGGTCAGAAGTGGCAGACTACAATTTCAGATTATGTCTTTTTCCATTGTGTGGAGGGCGATCAAGATAATGGGCATTGTGATACTGTAATTGACTATCTCTGCTCAAATGATTGCGTATATCAAGCTTCCTTTGCTGAATACTTCAGCGAATAATGATACTGGAGCGCGTAGTTTATCTACGCGCTTATAAAGAAGATTATTGTCCGTAGTAGGCTTTAGCACCGTGCTTACGCAGATAATGCTTGTCCAGCAGCGTTTGCTGCATATCCGGTAGCTGCGGTGCGAGCTGGCGGCAGAAGATCCCCATATAGGCAACCTCTTCCAGCACAATCGCGTTATGAACGGCATCTTCGGCGTTTTTACCCCATGCAAACGGGCCGTGAGAATGTACCAGTACGCCTGGCATTTGTGCCGCATCAATACCTTGTTTTTCAAAGGATTCAACGATCACATTCCCGGTTTCCCACTCGTATTCACCGTTAATTTCTGCATCGGTCATTTTTCGCGTGCAGGGAATAGCGCCGTAGAAATAGTCTGCGTGGGTCGTTCCTGTGGCTGGAATCGACTGACCCGCCTGTGCCCAGATCGTCGCGTGACGTGAATGGGTGTGGACAATACCACCAATGCTCGGGAAAGCCTGATACAGCAGACGGTGAGTGGGCGTATCGGAAGACGGTTTTTTCTGCCCCTCCACCACTTCACCGGTGGCAATACTGACCACTACCATATCGTCCGCGGTCATTACGCTGTAATCAACACCGGAAGGTTTGATCACGAACACGCCATGTTCACGGTCGACGGCGCTGACATTCCCCCAGGTGAGGGTCACCAGGTTGTGCTTTGGCAGCGCCAGATTCGCTTCCAGGACCTGACGTTTAAGATCTTCTAGCATGTTAACTCCTGAATGCCGGATGGCGTTACGCTTATCCGGCCTACGGTGATTTGTAGGCCGGTAAATGAAATGCCACCGGGCAATCCGTTTCGATAATTAACGTTTGAACCCGTAGTACACTTCGTTCCAGCGCAGCGCGTCCTTAAAGGCCGGCAGGCGGGTATCGTTGTCGATCACCGCGATCTCGATATCGTGCATTTCAGCGAACTGACGCATGTCATTCAGATCCAGCGCATGGCTGAAGACGGTGTGGTGCGCGCCACCGGCCAGGATCCAGGCTTCAGACGCGGTAGGCAGATCCGGCTGGGCTTTCCACAGCGCGTTCGCCACCGGCAGTTTCGGCAGGTCGTGCGGGGTTTGTACTGTATCAATGCAGTTGACCAGCAGACGATAGCGATCGCCGAGATCGATCAGGCTGGCAACCACGGCTGGGCCGGTTTTGGTGTTGAAGATCAGACGAGCAGGGTCGTCTTTACCGCCAATGCCCAGGTGCTGCACGTCGAGGATCGGTTTTTCTTCTACGGCAATCGACGGGCACACTTCCAGCATGTGCGAGCCGAGCACCAGATCGTTGCCCTTCTCGAAGTGGTAGGTGTAATCCTCCATAAATGAGGTGCCACCTTGCAGACCGGTTGACATCACCTTCATGATGCGAAGCAGAGCGGCAGTTTTCCAGTCACCTTCGCCTGCAAAGCCGTAGCCCTGCTGCATCAGACGCTGTACGGCCAGACCCGGAAGTTGTTTCAGGCCGTGCAAATCTTCAAACGTGGTGGTAAAGGCATTGAATCCACCCTGTTCGAGGAAACGCTTCATGCCCAGTTCAATACGGGCGGCTTCCAGCACGTTCTGACGCTTGTCACCGTGGATTTGCGTTGCAGCCGTCATGGTGTAGGTGCTTTCATATTCGTCGATTAGCGCGTTGATCTCACCATCGCTAATCGCGTTCACTACCTGTACCAGATCGCCCACGGCCCAGGTGTTCACCGAGAAACCAAATTTGATCTGAGCAGCCACTTTATCGCCGTCAGTGACTGCAACTTCACGCATGTTGTCGCCAAAGCGGCATACTTTCAGATGGCGGGTATCCTGTTTGGACACGGCTTGGCGCATCCAGGAACCGATACGCTCGTGCGCTTGCTTATCCTGCCAGTGACCGGTGACCACGGCATGCTGCTGGCGCATACGCGCGCCGATGAAGCCAAACTCACGGCCGCCGTGTGCAGTTTGGTTCAGGTTCATAAAGTCCATATCAATGCTATCCCACGGCAGGGCGGCGTTGAACTGGGTATGGAACTGCATCAGCGGTTTGTTGAGAATGGTCAGGCCGTTGATCCACATTTTGGCGGGTGAGAAGGTATGCAGCCAGACCACCAGGCCCGCACAACGATCGTCATAGTTGGCATCGCGGCAAATAGACGTGATTTCGTCAGGCGATGTTCCCAGCGGTTTTAACACCAGTTTGCAGGGCAGTTTAGCTTCAGTATTCAGTGCGTTAACAACGTGCTCGGCGTGCTGGGTTACCTGACGCAGGGTTTCTGGGCCATACAGGTGCTGGCTACCAATCACAAACCACACTTCATAGTTATCAAAAATCGTCATTGTCGTGTCCTTAATGTGTCAGGGTTGCCAGATCTACCGGGGCTTTGTGCGCCGGTGCGGCAGTCGGAAGGTATTGTTGTTCGGCGCTTACCGCCCACTGCTGGTAGCGGCGATACAGTTGTTCAAAACGTTGAGCCTGCTCAGGACGAGGGTGCAGTGTGTTTTCCACGGCACTCGCCATTTTTTGCTGGGCGGCGGGGATATCGGCATGCACGTTTGCGGCAACGGCGGCAAAAATTGCCGCACCAAGCGCGCAGCACTGGTCTGAGGCGACAATCTGCAGCGGACGATTAAGGACGTCACAACAGGCCTGCATGATGACCGGGTTTTTACGTGCGATGCCGCCGAGCGCCATCACGTTATTCACTGCGATGCCTTGTTCGGTAAAGCATTCCATAATGGCGCGTGCGCCAAACGCCGTTGCGGCAATCAATCCACCAAACAGCGCTGGTGCGTCGGTCGCGAGGTTAAGGTCGGTAATGACCCCTTTCAGACGTTGGTTGGCATTGGGTGTACGACGCCCGTTGAACCAGTCGAGTACTACCGGCAGATGGTCCAGAGACGGATTTTTTGCCCATGCTTCGGTTAGCGCAGGCAGCAGCTGTTTTTGGCTGGC
Organism: Citrobacter sp. wls829; assembly: GCF_005280825.1. Classification (NCBI taxonomy): domain Bacteria; kingdom Pseudomonadati; phylum Pseudomonadota; class Gammaproteobacteria; order Enterobacterales; family Enterobacteriaceae; genus Citrobacter; species Citrobacter sp. wls829. The sequence continues at coordinate 151,744 of NZ_SZWP01000029.1, read as the reverse complement.
TTTAATCTGCGTTTTGAGTTCCGGGTGCTGCGCAGCAAGCTGCTCCAGCGGCCAGCTCAGCACGCGGCTAAACCAGGCATAGATATCGCCGAAGGCGGATTGACCGGCTTCCAGGCCAATAAAGTGCGGCACCACGCTGCCATCAACCTGGCCGCATATGCCTTTCACTGCGCGCTCGCCGACGCTGGCTTTGTCGGCAATCAGAATATCGCAGGTCGAGGTGCCAATGACTTTCACCAACGTGTTTGGCTGTGCGCCCGCGCCGACTGCGCCCATATGGCAGTCGAATGCACCGCCGGAAATGACCACGCTTTCCGGCAGACCCAGGCGCTGTGCCCATTCCGCACAGAGCGTGCCCACTGGCAGGTCTGCGGTGAAAGTATCGGTAAACATCGGGTATTGCAGATGTTGGTTGATGAGGGGGTCGAGTTCATCAAAGAAACTGGCTGGCGGCAGGCCACCCCAGCTTTCATGCCATAGGGATTTGTGACCGGCGCTGCAGCGTCCGCGACGAATATCCTGTGGGCGCGTGGTGTCAGAGAGCAGGGCGGGGATCCAGTCGCACAGCTCAATCCAGGACACGGCAGCCTGCGCGACTGCGTTGTCCTGGCGGGTAACGTGCAGGATTTTCGCCCAGAACCATTCACTGGAATAAATGCCGCCGATATAGCGGGAATAATCGACCTTGCCCGGCGTATGGCACAGGCGGGTGATTTCTTCGGCTTCTTCGACTGACGTGTGGTCTTTCCACAGGACGAACATCGCGTTCGGGTTCTCGGCGAACTCTTCTCTGAGTGCGAGGACGTTGCCGTTGGCATCAATAGGCGCAGGGGTTGAACCGGTGCTGTCAACGCCAATCCCGACCACTGCCGCACGCTGTTGTGCGCTCAGTTCGCCGAGGACCGTTTTCAGTGCGGCTTCCATGGATTCAATGTAGTCACGCGGGTGATGGCGAAACTGGTTGTTTGGACCATCGCAATATTGCCCTTCCTGCCAACGTGGGTACCACTCTACGCTGGTGGCAATCTCCTCGCCGGTGGCACATTCCACCGCCAAAGCGCGTACTGAATCACTTCCAAAATCGAGGCCAATTGCAATCGCCATCGTCTTACTCCATCCAAAAATACGGGTATGGATAAACAGTAGATAATGGGGGTGAAAACCGTCAGGCAGGATCCGCTAATCTTATGGACTAAAATGCTGTGGCATCACAAAGTGTGACGCCGTGCAAATATTCAATGTGGACATTTCTGCCGTAGTTATAGACACTTTTGTTAGCCGTTTTTATCGTTGGCGCAGGACATGTTTTTTACAAAATGCTTTTCGCATGCGGGGTTGATGGTCCATCACTGAAACCATAACGGTCTACAGGGGCGACGGTGACGATATCTTGCATAATATGGACGATTTGTTTCTTATCAGAACACCGGGAGTATTGAAATTATGGCTGAACCGCAAAACGATCCCCTGTTGCCGGGCTACTCGTTTAACGCGCATTTAGTGGCGGGATTAACCCCTATTGAGGCGAACGGGTACCTGGATTTTTTTATCGACAGACCGCTGGGAATGAAGGGCTATATCTTGAACCTGACCATTCGCGGGGAAGGGGTCATCAACAATCAAGGTAAGCAGTTTGTTTGCCGACCGGGTGATATTTTGCTGTTTCCGCCGGGTGAAGTTCACCATTACGGCCGCCATCCCGATGCCAGTGAATGGTACCACCAGTGGGTCTACTTTCGACCTCGCGCCTACTGGCAGGAGTGGCTTACCTGGCCGGCGATTTTTGCACAGACGGGTTTTTTCCGCCCGGATGAAGCGCATCAGCCACACTTCAACGAACTGTTTGGCCAGATAATCAGCGCCGGGCAGCGGGAGGGTCGTTACTCTGAGCTGTTGGCGATCAATTTGCTGGAACAACTGCTGCTCAGACGTATGGAAGCAATTAATGAATCGCTGCATCCCCCCATGGATAACCGTGTGCGTGATGCCTGTCAGTACATCAGCGATCACCTGGCGGACAGCAATTTTGATATTGCCAGCGTCGCGCAGCATGTCTGCCTGTCGCCGTCTCGTTTGTCGCACCTGTTCCGCCAGCAGCTCGGCATCAGCGTACTCAGCTGGCGTGAGGATCAGCGAATTAGCCAGGCGAAGCTCCTGTTGAGCACCACGCGCATGCCGATCGCCACCGTCGGGCGCAACGTCGGGTTTGACGATCAGCTCTATTTCTCCCGCGTTTTCAAAAAATGTACCGGCGCCAGCCCGAGCGAGTTTCGCGCTGGCTGTGAATAAAAAGTGAATGATGTGTCCGAAAAGTTGTCATATCTCGCAAACTATTCATACGAATGATGGCTTGACGAAGTTGAGAAGGGTTATCAGAATCCTTGCTTCGTAAATCTGACGGACACATTATGCAAGCATTGCTGGAACATTTTATTCTCCAGTCCGCCGTATACTCTTTGATAGCCGTACTGCTGGTGGCTTTTCTGGAGTCGCTGGCGCTGGTGGGCTTAATTTTACCCGGTACCGTGCTGATGGCCGGACTGGGTGCGCTGATTGGTAGCGGTGAACTGAACTTCTGGCATGCCTGGCTTGCGGGCATTGTCGGCTGCCTGATGGGTGACTGGATCTCCTTCTGGCTGGGCTGGCGTTTTAAAAAGCCGCTGCATCGCTGGTCTTTTATGAAAAAGAACAAGGCGTTACTGGATAAAACTGAACATGCGCTTCATCAGCACAGCATGTTTACTATTCTGGTAGGTCGTTTTGTTGGTCCGACGCGTCCGCTGGTGCCAATGGTGGCGGGGATGCTTGATCTGCCTGTCGCCAAATTTATTGTGCCTAATATCATTGGCTGCGTACTGTGGCCGCCGTTTTATTTTCTGCCGGGTATCCTGGCGGGCGCGGCAATTGATATTCCCTCAGATGTACAGAGCGGCAATTTCAAATGGCTATTGCTGGCGACCGCACTATTGCTGTGGGTCGGGGGATGGCTGTGCTGGCGGCTATGGCGTAGCGGCAAAGCGGCTGTTGATCGCTTAACCGTTTATTTGCCGCGAGGTCGGCTGCTGTATCTGGCTCCGCTTGTTCTCGGGATCGGCGTGGTGGCGCTGGTCGCACTGATCCGCCATCCGCTGATGCCGGTGTATATCGATATCCTGCGCAAAGTGGTGGGCTATTAGGGCTTATTTTGCCGGATGGCGCTGGCGCTAATCCGGCCTACGGGCCGAAAATTGCGCCACTATGCTTTAATACCCAACAGCGCCGAGGCGCTGGCGTGACCGCTCAACAACGCCTCCGTTTTACCTTGCCACGCAATGCGCCCGTCGGCGACTACGATTGAACGTGGCGCAATGCGCGCGGCGTCTTCTACGCTGTGGGACACCATCAGCAGCGTCAGTTGCTTCTCACGACACACGTCGGCCACCAGTGTGAGCATCTCCTGACGCAGGGCGGGGTCGAGTGCAGAGAACGGTTCATCAAGCAGCAACACGGGCTGCTCCCGCACCAGGCAGCGCGCCAGGGCTACACGCTGACGTTGCCCGCCGGAAAGCTCGCCAGGTAGCCTTTCCAGCAACATGTCGAGTCCCATTTGTTGAGCAATGTGGCGCATTTTCTCCTGCTGCTGCGCGTTCAGTTTCAACCCAGGGTTAAGTCCGAGGGCGATATTCTGTTGCACACTCAGGTGGCTGAACAGATTGTTTTCCTGAAACAGCATGGAGACAGGGCGGCGAGAAGGCGGCGTGCGGGTATGATCCTCACCACCAATCATCATTGTGCCGCTGGCTGGTGCCAGAAAACCGGCAATCAGGTTTAATAGCGTACTTTTCCCGGCGCCGCTGGGTCCCAGCACGGCGATCTGTTCACCGCGCGCGACCGACAGCGTAAAGCGCATGGGTAAATGGTGATACAGCCATGTGATATCAATCAGTTTTAACATGTCGACCCGGTAATTTCTCAATAACAGTAAACAGCGTAAAGCACAGGATCAGCAGCAATAATGCGGTGACTGCACCATCCTGACTGCGATAGGAGCCAATCTGCTGATAGAGGTAAAACGGTAACGTGCGGAAGTCCTCGTTGCCAAACAGGGCTACCACGCCAAAATCGCCAATCGACAGGACGCAGGCGAAGGCCATGGCTTGCGCCAGCGGGCGTTTCAACGCACGCAGCTCAATCACTTTCAACCGCGACCATCCTTCAATGCCTAAAGACTGGCACAACATGCTGTAGCGCGCCGTTACGTCACGCATCGGGTTTTCCAGCACTTTCAGCGCATAAGGGATGGCCATTAGTGCATTGGTAAAAATCACAATGCCGTCGGCAGAGTCCGGCAGTCCAATACTGTTATTGAGCAGCAGGAAGAACCCGGTTGCCAGCACGATGCCCGGCATTGCGAGGATCAGCATGCCGCTCAGTTCCAGCGCCTGACCGGCTAAAACTTGCTGCCGTGCCCGCAGCTCGCGGCTGCTCCACAACAGCATCATGGTGAGAATGACGCACAGAAGGCCTGCCGCCAGCGCAATACGCAGCGAAGTCCACAGGGCTTGCCACAATACAGGCTGCGCGAGAACGTCCAGAATATGACGGTTAACACCATCGACAATCACCGCCAGCAGCGGCGGGAGTAACAGCAGCAGCGCCAGAATAATCAGCAGGGTGTCGGTCACTCGGCTGTGCAGGCGGTCGTCGGGATCGCGCCAGCCTTGTACCAGCGTGGTGCCGGGGGCTATCGCTCGACTCATGCGCTGGCTGAGCAGCACCAGTCCTAAGCAGCAAATCATCTGGATCAGTGCCAGCATGGCGGCGCGGGCGGGATCGTAGTCGAAGCTCAGCGCCTGATAGATAGCCAGCTCGATGGTGGTCGCCTGTGGCCCGCCGCCGAGCGACAACACGGTAGCAAAACTGGCGAAGCACAGCATAAAGATGAGCGCCGCTACCGGAGGGATCTGGCGGCGTAGCCACGGCCATTCAACGAAGCGGAAGAAATGCCAGCCGCGCATACCTAGCTGCGCGGCGAGCTGCCGCTGTTCGCCGGGAATATTCTCCAGCGACTGCAGCAGTAAACGGCTGGCCATCGGCAGGTTGAAAAAGACGTGTGCCAGCAGAATGCCCTGCAGACCGTACGGTGAAAACGTCCACTCCAGGCCGAGAGCCTGCCAAAGTGAGGCCAGCCAGCCCTGACGACCGTAGACGCTAAGGATGCCAAAGACGGCGACCAGCACCGGCAGGATCAGCGTCATTGCGCACAGGCGCAGCAGCGCTATACGCCCAGGGAAACGGCGACGATAAAGCGCCCGGGCGAGGAAGATTGCCGGGATCACCGACAGCGCAGCGGATAAAAATGCCTGCCAGAAGGAAAAACGCACCACGTGCCACAGGTAGCTGTCCTGCCACAGCGTGAGCCAGTCTCCCTGAGGGGCGTTCAGCCACAGCGCCAGAAACGCCGCCAGGGCGACGGCCACTATCAACGTAGCGGCCGAAATCCCTGGGAGCAGCCAGCCGGGAATTAACGGCTGACGGCGCGTTGCCATGCGTTAATCCATGTCTGACGTTGAGTTGCTACCTGTTGTGGGGTGAATTCCAGCGCGGTGGACGGTTTTTCCAGTTGTGCAATGCCAGGAGGAAGCGTGACCTGGGTTACCGGATACATCCAGTTGCCGGTGGGGATTGCGTTCTGGAACGCCGGAGAAACCATAAATGTCAGGAATTTTTCCGCCAGTTCGGGCTGTTTGCTGGCGGCGGTACGTGCGGCGACCTCCACCTGCAAATAGTGTCCCTCGCTAAAATTGGCGGCGGCGTAGTTATCTTTCTTCTCTTCGATGATGTGATACGCCGGAGAGGTGGTATAGCTCAGCACCAGATCGCTTTCACCTTTTAGGAACAGACCGTAGGCTTCACTCCAGCCCTTGGTGACGGTGACGGTTTTAGCCGCCAGTTTCTGCCAGGCTTCCGGCGCTTTATCGCCGTACACTTTCTGCATCCACAGCAGCAGTCCCAGACCCGGCGTGCTGGTGCGTGGGTCCTGATAAATTACGCGCCATTTCTGGTCGCTTTCGACCAGTTCTTTCAGGCTCTTTGGTGGGTTTTTCAGCTTGTTTTTGTCATACACAAAGGCGAAATAACCGTAATCAAATGGTACAAAGGTGTCGTTTTTCCAGCCGCCAGGGACGTTGATGGCATCGCTCGCCACGCCGCTTTTGGCAAACAGTTTGGTCTGCATTGCCGCGTCGAGCAGGTTGTTATCCAGTCCGAGCACGACGTCGGCTTTACTGTTTTTTCCTTCCATACGCAGGCGGTTAAGCAGCGAAACGCCATCTTCCAGCGCCACCAGCTTTAGTTCGCAGTTGCAGTCGGCTTCAAAGGCTTTTTTGATGGTTGGACCGGGGCCCCAGTCGGCGGCGAACGAGTCGTAGGTATAGACGGTCAGAACGGGTTTGGCGAAGGCAGGCGCTGCGCACAGCAGTAAAAGCGGAAGACATTTTTTAAACACTTTGCACCTCATAAAGTAAAACTCTAAATAATTCGAGTTGCAGGAAGGCGGCGACGTAGCGCATCCCCGGGAGCGTACAGGTAGTACGTGACTGGGGTGAGCGAGGAAAGCCAACGCATCTGCAGCTTGAAGTATGACGAGTTAGGTGGCAAAGGACTTGAGCTACAGCCTCAAATCCCTTCGCCGGCATTATCCGGATCAGGTTCGACGGGTATCTCTCAGCCTCATACACTTCATCCTTCACGCTGCCTCTGCGTTGGCTGCGTTTGCTTGCCGCCTTGATGCATCATGAATGATTTTGTGTATGTCTTTTATTGGCACCCCGTTGAGAACGGCGTTAGTGTAATGATTTTGTTGCTATGCGGCAATCAAGAGCCGGATCTACGGGTCCGGCGGTGCAAACCATGCTGATTTAAAATCAAACCAGCCAAGCGTATTCATGCGTAACCCACGCATACTGCGCTGCCCCTGAATGATCAGCCAGTGATGGATCAGCGGTACAATGGCTTTACTGGCAAGCAGTTGCTGACACCATGCTGCGAGGCTCATCTCGCCAGTGCGCCAGCGGGCGGCGTCGCTTTCCCAGTCCAGAGAAAGACAGTTTTGCAGCAGCGGGACTTCGCACAAATGGGCGAACAGCGAGAAGTCCAGCGGTAAGGTAAAGTTGGCGCTGTTGAGCCAGATATCGCTGACGGTCTCACCTGCGTGCCATTGATCGTAGTCGATCTCCTGAATATTCAGCTGTACCTGATGCTCCGCCAGTAACGTTTTCATGATCTGCGCAATCACCCGATGCTCGATATGATCGCGATAGTAGGTGAGCGTCAGCGTTTCCAGTCCCGCCGGTTTTTCACCGAGTCCTGGCCTGGCGTGATGCCAGCGAGGCAGTAATCCGTACGCGGGAAACCAGTGTCGCTGATACTGCTCGTCAGCCTGAAAAATTAAATTCGTCGGCGAGAGTATGCGGCTTACCCATTCGCGCACCTCCTGATTGGCTCCGCGATGGGCGCGGGAATCAAACAGCATGTAATAACACCCTTCCTCCAGCCGGCTTTCGATAGCCTTTTCATCTTCCGTCGGGCCTTTGAGCGTGAGTCCGCCGCCAGGCTCTTCGGCGATGTCCGGTAACACCCACACGTTCACTTCGTCAATCAGCGCCCGGTAACCAAAGTAATCATCAAAAGCGTGAATTTTTAGCTGGTTACTCGTATTGCGGGCGACCGCATAGGGACCGGTGCCAATCGGGTGGCTGGAAAAGTTATTCAGCGTTTCCCATTCGCGCGGCAGGATCATGGCGGGGACCTGTCCCAGTAGCCACGGCAGCCAGCGATCAGGTTGCGCCAGATGGATATCCAGCGTCCAGGCCGTGGGAGAGGCAATTTGCGTAATGTGCGAGTACAGCGGCAGGCTGTTGATCCGCCTCAGTGAGGCGATCACATCCTCCATTTCCAGCTCGCGACCATGATGAAAATGGATCCCAGGACGCAGGAAGAACCGCCAGTGCAGCGGCGAAATTTGTTGCCAGTGGTGGGCAATATCGGCTTCCAGTTCCCCATTTTCCTCATTTACGCGGGTTAAGGCGCTGAAGATTTGCCTGGCGATATGGGTTTCGGAACGGCGTAGCGCCGTACCCGGGAGCAGATTGCGCATCGGGCGATAGTAAAGGACGCGCATGATGTGCCGCCCCTGGCGAAAGCTGCGGCCCAGATGGGAAACCAGCATTTGTCGCACGGCTGTTTTATCGCCGACCAGTTGCACCAGTTGATCAATGCGATCCTGTTCCAGCAGGTCTTCCGCCCGCTGCTGCTGGAGCGCCAGCCCGGTGTAGAGAAAGGTCAGGCGTGAACGTTTGCCGCGACCGACCTCGGCTTCCCACGTTAGCCAGCCGCGTTCCTGCATGGTGTTGAGCAGGGTGCGCATATGGCGGCGCGAGCAACTGAGTAACTCTGCCAACTCGTTCAGCGTGGTGTCTTGCGTTTTGCCGTCGCAGCATTGCCACAGGCGGATAAACTGTTGTTGCAAACGACCAGAAGACATAAAAGGGGAACTCCCACGGAAAACTCAGCAATTTTATTATCCCCATATTAAGCCAATAATGAATTCCGATGAAGCGATGAGACAACGAAGGGGTCATCTATGCGTCAGTTCTATTTAAAGTACTTTACCTCGACAGCGCGTTTGTCCTGGTTGGCTTGCCTGAGTGCGCCGCAGCGCTTAAAGATGCTCGATGAACTGATGCAGTGGGAGTTGCAAGACTGACCTCTGAATTGGGAATTGCAGACATCATGTGTGACTGAGTATTGGTGTTAATCGCCGCGCCAGCAGGTATTATCTGCTGGCTTTTTTCGTTTCCGCTGCGCTTACAAGGAAAGATATGCTCTGGATTATGACCATGGGACGGCGCCTCAACGGCGTGTATGCGGCGTTTATGCTGGTTGCCTTTATGATGGGCGTAGCGGGCGCGTTACAGGCACCCACGCTGAGCCTGTTTCTGAGTCGCGAGGTGGGGGCACAGCCATTTTGGGTTGGGCTGTTTTACACCGTCAATGCGATCGCCGGGATCGCGGTCAGCCTTGGTCTGGCGAAACGATCCGATAGTCGGGGCGATCGGCGTAAGCTGATCATGTTCTGCTGTCTGATGGCGATTGGCAATGCGTTGCTGTTTGCCTTTAACCGCCACTATTTAACGCTGATCACCTGCGGGGTGCTGCTGGCTTCGCTGGCAAATACCGCCATGCCGCAGCTGTTTGCGCTGGCGCGGGAGTATGCCGATAACTCGGCGCGAGAAGTGGTGATGTTCAGCTCGGTGATGCGTGCGCAGCTTTCGCTGGCGTGGGTGATTGGGCCGCCGCTGGCGTTTATGCTGGCGTTAAATTACGGCTTCACGATGATGTTTTCGATTGCTGCCGGGATATTTGCCATTAGCCTGGTGCTGATCGCGCTGATACTGCCGTCGGTGGCGCGGGTCGAGCAGCCTGTCGATGTCCCGCTTGAGCAGACCGGCGGCTGGCAGGACAAAAATGTGCGCATGTTGTTTATTGCCTCCACGCTGATGTGGACCTGCAACACCATGTACATTATCGATATGCCGCTGTGGATTAGCCTTGAACTGGGACTACCGGACAAACTGGCAGGGATCCTGATGGGCACCGCCGCCGGGTTGGAAATTCCGGCAATGATTCTGGCGGGTTACTACGTGAAGCGTTTTGGTAAGCGGCGGATGATGATAACCGCCGTGGCGGCAGGCGTGCTGTTTTACCTTGGGCTTATCTTCTTCCATAGCCATACGGCGCTACTGGTCCTGCAGCTGTTTAATGCGGTATTCATCGGGATTGTTGCCGGAATAGGCATGCTGTGGTTTCAGGATCTGATGCCCGGCAGGGCGGGTTCAGCTACCACCTTATTTACCAATAGTATCTCCACGGGGGTGATTATGGCGGGGGTCATTCAGGGGGCGGTGGCGCAAAGTTATGGGCATTATGCCGTCTACTGGGTGATTGCAGGAATTTCGGTGGTTACGCTGGTGATGACCGGACGAGTGAAGGATGTGTAGTGGGTGTGCCGGATACGCTGCGCTTATCCGGCCTACAAATCTTTCCGTAGGCCGGATAAGACGCTTTTGCGTCGTCATCCGGCATGCTTATCCGGCAACAACAAGCACTAGCGCATAAACGCGGGCTGTTTGTTCTCGTAAGTCGAGATCGCGTCTTCGTGCTGCAACGTCAGCCCAATACTGTCGAGACCGTTCAGCATGCAGTGGCGGCGGAAGGTGTCGATTTCAAACGGATACGCTTTATCGCCAGCCTTCACCACCTGTGCCTGCAGATCCACCTCAAAACGGATCCCCGGATTGGCCTGTACCAACGTGAACAGTTCATCCACTTCGTCGTCGCTTAATTTCACCGGCAGCAGTTGGTTATTAAAGCTGTTGCCGTAGAAAATGTCGGCGAAGCTTGGGGCGATCACCACTTTGAAACCGTAATCGGTCAGCGCCCACGGCGCATGTTCGCGCGAGGATCCGCAGCCAAAGTTTTCTCGCGCGAGCAGAATCGACGCGCCTTGATATTCCGGGAAGTTCAGTACGAATTCCGGATTAGGCTGCTGACCATTCTCATCGAGAAAGCGCCAGTCGTTAAACAGGTGTGCGCCAAAACCGGTACGCGTCACCTTCTGCAAAAACTGTTTGGGAATGATTGCATCCGTATCGACGTTGGCGGCATCCAGGGGGACAACCAGGCCGGTATGCTGGGTAAATTTCTCTGCCATGGTAGTTTCCTTATTTGATGCGGCGAATGTCGGCAAAATGACCGGTAACGGCGGCCGCGGCGGCCATGGCCGGGCTGACTAAGTGCGTACGCCCTCCGCGGCCCTGACGACCTTCAAAGTTACGGTTGCTGGTGGAAGCACAGCGTTCGCCCGGATTCAGACGATCGTTGTTCATCGCCAGGCACATTGAGCAACCCGGTAAGCGCCATTCAAAACCGGCTTCAATGAAAATCTTATCCAGACCTTCTGCTTCAGCCTGGGCTTTAACCGGGCCTGAACCCGGCACTACCAATGCCTGCACGCCCGGCGCGACCTTGCGGCCTTTGGCGATTTCAGCTGCGGCACGTAAATCTTCAATACGCGAGTTGGTGCAGGAGCCGATAAACACTTTATCAATAGCCACTTCCGTCAACGGAATGCCTGGCTTCAGCCCCATATAGGCCAGCGCTTTTTCCGCTGATGCGCGTTCAACCGGATCGCTAAACGACGCGGGGTCGGGAATGTTATCGTTTACGGAGATTACCTGGCCTGGGTTAGTGCCCCAGGTGACCTGCGGAGCAATCTCTTCTGCCTGCAGGGTGACGGTGGTATCAAACGTCGCTCCGTCGTCGGTTTTCAGCGTTTTCCACCAGGCAACGGCATCGGCAAAATCCTGACCTTTAGGGGCATGCAAACGTCCCTGTACATAGTTGAAGGTGGTTTCATCCGGAGCGACCAGACCCGCTTTGGCCCCCATTTCGATTGCCATGTTACACAGGGTCATACGACCTTCCATGCTCAGGGCGCGGATGGCATCGCCGCAAAACTCAACCACGTGCCCGGTACCGCCTGCGCTACCGGTTTTACCGATAATCGCCAGCACGATATCTTTGGCAGTAATTCCTGGTGCTGCCGTGCCATTGACTTCGATCTTCATGGTTTTGGCGCGCCCTTGCTTCAGGGTTTGCGTGGCCAGCACGTGTTCGACTTCTGAGGTCCCGATACCAAACGCCAGCGCGCCGAACGCACCGTGTGTGGCGGTGTGGGAGTCACCGCATACGATGGTCATACCCGGTAAGGTCACACCTTGCTCGGGTCCCATCACGTGGACGATACCCTGAAAAGGGTGGTTCAGATCGTACAGTTCGACGCCGAACTCATTGCAGTTTTTGATCAGCTCCTGCATCTGGATGCGCGCCATTTCACCGGAGGCGTTAATGTCTTTGGTTTGCGTCGAGACGTTATGATCCATGGTGGCGAAGGTTTTACCCGGCTGGCGAACCGGACGGTTATGCGCCCGCAGCCCGTCGAATGCCTGCGGTGAGGTCACTTCGTGCACCAGATGGCGGTCGATATACAGCAGCGGCGTTTCGTCCTGCGCTTCATACACGACGTGCGCATCGAACAACTTTTCATACAACGTTTTAGCCATGATTACACCCCTTCTGCGACGTAGCGAGCAATGATATCGCCCATCTCATCGGTACTGACTGCGGCTGTGCCACGGGCTAAATCACCGGTGCGAATACCTTCTGCTAATGCGCGGTTAACGGCGCTTTCAATGGCTGCTGCTGCATCATTGGCGTCCAGGCTGTAGCGCAGCAACAGAGCCAGTGACAAAATCTGGGCAATCGGGTTGGCAATGTTTTTACCGGCGATATCCGGTGCTGAGCCGCCGGCGGGCTCGTACAGGCCAAAGTCCTGTTCATTCAGGCTGGCAGACGGCAGCATGCCCATGGAGCCGGTGATCATCGCGCATTCATCGGACAGGATGTCACCAAACAGGTTGGAGCACAGCAGCACGTCAAACTGAGACGGATCTTTAATCAACTGCATGGTGGCGTTGTCGATATACATATGCGTCAGGACAACGTCCGGGTATTCATTGGCTATTTCATTGACCACTTCACGCCACAGAATCGAGGTTTGCAGCACGTTGGCTTTATCAATCGACGTCACTTTACAGCGACGCTTGCGGGCAGATTCAAATGCAATGCGCGCAATACGTTCGATCTCGAAACGGTGATAGACCTCGGTATCAAAGGCTTTTTCATGTTGACCGCTACCTTCACGGCCTTTTGGTTGACCGAAGTAGATCCCACCCGTCAGTTCGCGTACGCACAGGATGTCGAAACCGTTGGCGGCAATATCGGCGCGCAGCGGGCAAAAATCTTCCAGCCCCTGGTACAGCTTAGCCGGGCGCAGGTTGCTGAATAATTTGAAGTGTTTACGCAACGGCAACAGGGCACCACGCTCCGGCTGCTGGTTTGGCGGCAGGTTTTCCCATTTCGGGCCGCCCACGGAGCCAAACAGAATGGCATCGGCCTGCTCACAGCCGTCAACTGTTGCGGGTGGCAGCGGCTGACCGTGGTTGTCGATGGCAACGCCGCCCACGTCATAGTGGCTGGTGGTAATGCGCATAGCGAAACGGGTGCGAATCGCGTCCAGTACTTTCAGAGCCTGCGCCATCACTTCCGGGCCAATACCGTCACCCGGCAAAACAGCAATATGATAATTCTTCGACATCACACGGTTTCCTTGTTGTTCTCGTTGTTTTGAGCTTTGCGTTGCAATTCTTTTTCGACTTCTTCGGCGCGCCAGATGTTATTCAGTACATGCACCATGGCTTTCGCGGAGGACTCGACAATATCCGTTGCCAGGCCTACGCCGTGGAAGCGACGGCCGTTAAAGTTGGCGACGATATCCACCTGACCCAGCGCATCTTTACCGTGGCCTTTTGCGGTCAGGCTGTATTTCACCAGTTCGATGTCGTAGTCGGTAATACGGTTGATGGCCTGATAAATAGCATCGACCGGGCCGTTACCGTTGGCGGCTTCAGCTTTCACATTCTCGCCACAGGCCAGCTTGACGGAGGCGGTGGCAATATCATTGGAGCCAGACTGCACGCTGAAGTAATCCAGGCGGAAATGTTCGGGTTCTTCTTGCTGTTTGTTAATAAAGGCCAGCGCTTCCAGGTCGTAATCAAATACCTGACCTTTTTTATCCGCCAGCTTCAGGAAGGCGTCGTACAGGTTGTCCAGGCTGTATTCACTCTCTTTATAGCCCATCTCATCCATACGGTGTTTGACCGCAGCACGTCCGGAACGGGACGTCAGGTTCAGTTGCACCTGGTTCAGACCGATGGACTCCGGGGTCATGATTTCGTAGTTTTCACGGTTTTTCAGTACGCCGTCCTGATGAATACCGGAAGAGTGGGCAAAGGCGCCGCTACCGACAATCGCTTTGTTGGCCGGAATCGGCATATTGCAGATTTGGCTGACTAACTGGCTGGTACGCCAGATTTCCTGATGATTAATGCGGGTCTGTACGTTCAGAATATCTTTGCGGACTTTGATCGCCATGATCACTTCTTCCAGCGAGCAGTTACCGGCGCGTTCACCGATCCCGTTCATCGCCCCTTCGACCTGACGCGCACCGGCATGAACAGCGGCCAGCGCGTTACCGACGCCCAGACCTAAATCGTCGTGGGTGTGCACGGAAATGATCGCTTTGTCGATATTCGGCACTCGTTCATACAGGCCGGAAATGATTGCGCCAAATTCGAAGGGCATGGTGTACCCGACGGTATCGGGGATATTAATGGTTTTGGCACCGGCATTAATCGCCGCTTCTACCACGCGAGCCAGATCGGCAATAGGGGTACGGCCGGCGTCTTCGCATGAGAATTCCACGTCATCCGTGTAATTACGCGCACGCTTAACCATATAGACAGCCCGCTCGATAACCTCATCCAGCGTACTACGTAATTTGGTGGTGATATGCATCGGCGAGGTGGCGATAAACGTATGAATGCGGAAAGCCTCAGCCACCTTCAGGGATTCAGCGGCCACATCGATATCTTTTTCCACACAGCGGGCTAAGGCGCAGACGCGGCTGTTTTTAACCTGTCGGGCAATGGTCTGTACCGACTCAAAATCACCTGGCGAAGACACAGGGAAACCGACTTCCATCACGTCAACGCCCATACGCTCGAGAGCCAGAGCAATCTGCAGTTTTTCTTTCACACTCAGGCTTGCCTGTAACGCCTGTTCACCATCGCGTAAGGTGGTATCGAAAATAATGACTTGCTGGCTCATGGTTTAGGTCCTTTGTCTTTTTTGGCGCCTTGCTTCGAGCATAAAAAAACCCGCGCAGCGGCGCGGGTTTTTGTCTTAACTGGAGCTGACGTAATGCTAAATGTCGTTCACCAGTCTACCGCGCAACGAAGATGCGTTTAGTAGTAGTAGACCGTTAAAACGAACAATGTAAGTCATCAATCAGGCTCCAGGCGAATGCGATATGCTTTTAGTGGTACTGGATATGAAAGCTGATGTCAACCCCGCTCCCGGTAAACGTCCGTATTCAGAAGAAAAACACCTCTGCAATCTAAGCGAATTGTGCTGAATTTTTAGAGAAGCATAAAATAAATCAGTGTGCGTTCGTACATACTTTTCATGCTTTGACATATTTGAGCATATTTGTTTGCAACTATTGTGACAGCATGCTGATGAGATGGGGTGTAGATACACTTTTTATCTTTATGATTTATCAGTTTTTATAGTGACCATGAATGAGTACAGGGGGCACGCTTATCAATGATTGATAAATTAATGTTAACTTTTAATGTATTAATAATATAAACATTTAATCAAATCTTAAATATATATTCACCGTGCGTATGATTGTGTATTCGTCGTGCTTATGGTTATATTGTTCGTGAAATTTAAACATATGAATCATCGTGCAGTGACATCCGCCACACTGCGCTCGCATTGGGTTTCTGTTCATTTAGGTTCATACCTTTATGTTTTCCTAATTTTAATGTTTTTCCTTTTTCTTATTTTATATGCATGGTAAATCATATTAACGGAGGTTATTTCTTCACTCCGTCTGGGAAAAGGGAGTTTAGAGTGACAGTGGAGTTAAATATGCCAGAAGTGAAAATAATAGATAAACCAAATCCTATAACAATGGGAAAGCCGCAGCTTCGCATGGTTGATCTTAATTTATTAACCGTCTTTGACGCGGTAATGCAGGAACAAAATATTACCCGCGCTGCGCATACTCTGGGGATGTCGCAACCTGCAGTCAGTAATGCTGTGGCTCGTTTGAAAATTATGTTCAATGATGAACTTTTTGTTCGTTATGGTCGTGGGATCCAGCCGACAGCGCGGGCCTTCCAACTCTTTGGCTCTGTCCGTCAGGCATTGCAACTGGTACAGAATGAACTGCCGGGTTCGGGGTTTGAGCCTGCCAGCAGCGAGCGCGTATTCAACCTCTGCGTATGCAGCCCATTGGATAATATTCTGACCTCCTTGATTTATAATCGGGTTGAGCAAGTTGCGCCAAACATTAATGTCGTATTTAAATCTTCACTCAATCAAAACACCGAACATCAATTACGCTATCAGGAAACTGAGTTCGTTATTAGTTATGAAGAGTTCCGTCGCCCTGAATTCACCAGTATTCCCTTGTTCAATGACGAGATGGTGTTAGTCGCGAGCAGAAAACACCCCCGTATTAGTGGTCCATTATTGGAAAACGATGTTTATAATGAACAGCATGCGGCGGTATCTCTCGATCGCTTTGCATCATTTAGCCAACCCTGGTATGACACTGCGGATAAACAATCTTGTGTCGCTTATCAAGGTATGGCGTTAATCAGCGTGTTGAATATTGTTTCGCAAACGCATCTGGTGTCTATTGCACCACGTTGGTTAGCGGAAGAATTCTCTGAGCAGTTAGATCTGCAGATATTGCCTTTACCGTTAAAATTGAATAGCCGCACATGCTATCTTTCCTGGCATGAAGCTGCGGGCAGGGATAAAGGCCACCAATGGATGGAAGAATTGTTAGTCTCCGTCTGTAAGCAGTAGTATTCGGCAGAATAAATCGGGCAAGACGTCTGGTTTATTCTGCTTTTGTCTTTTTATCTAAGATTTTGTGCTGAACTTGTCTTTCTGCATCTGTCCAAAAGTGTAAAAAAATAGACTAATCGCTGTAAGTCTCCATTTTTAAGCGATTATTTCTCATTTCATTAGCGGATGCTGGTTTAAATCTCCATTTATTCTGCGCTTACCTCCTTTTTATTCTTATTCATGCGAATTCCCCCTCTTAGGTGTCAATTGCCATGCGTCATCCTCAGCGGTTAATGTGTTGTTAAACCGTTATTCATTATAAGAGTGGAGGCAAGCCATGGAGATGTTGTCTGGAGCCGAGATGGTCGTGCGATCGCTCATCGATCAGGGTGTGAAGCAGGTATTTGGTTATCCTGGGGGCGCGGTCCTCGATATTTATGATGCGCTGCATACGGTCGGGGGAATCGATCATGTGTTGGTCCGTCATGAACAAGCCGCCGTACATATGGCCGATGGTCTGGCGCGTGCCACGGGTGACGTCGGCGTAGTTCTGGTGACCTCCGGGCCGGGCGCAACCAATGCGATAACCGGTATTGCTACGGCGTATATGGATTCCATTCCGCTGGTGATCCTCTCCGGGCAGGTGGCGACGTCGCTGATTGGCTACGATGCCTTTCAGGAGTGCGACATGGTCGGTATCTCTCGTCCGGTGGTGAAGCACAGCTTCCTCGTTAAGCAAACGGAAGATATTCCTCAGGTCCTGAAAAAGGCCTTCTGGCTGGCGGCAAGCGGTCGCCCAGGCCCTGTGGTCGTGGATTTGCCAAAGGATATTCTGAATCCGGCAAAGAAACTGCCGTATAGCTGGCCGGAGTCGGTCAGTATGCGCTCGTATAATCCGACGACAACCGGACATAAGGGGCAAATAAAGCGCGCGCTACAAACGCTGGTCGCGGCTAAAAAACCGGTGGTATATGTTGGCGGCGGTGCGGTCAATGCGGCCTGTCATGAACAACTTGGCCAGATTGCACAAGCGCTTAACCTGCCGGTTGTTTCTTCGTTGATGGGATTGGGCGCGTTTCCGGCCACGCATCGTCAGGCGCTGGGCATGCTGGGGATGCATGGCACCTACGAAGCCAATATGACCATGCATCATTCCGACGTGATCTTTGCCGTTGGTGTTCGCTTTGACGATCGCACAACCAATAACCTGGCAAAATATTGCCCAAATGCGACCGTACTGCATATCGACATCGATCCGACCTCTATTTCGAAAACCGTCACTGCGGATATTCCGATTGTCGGCGACGCCCGACTGGTGCTGGATCAGATGCTGGAACTGCTACCGCAGGAGAAATCGCAGCAACCGCTTGATGATAACCGCGACTGGTGGCAGCAGATAGAACAGTGGCGTGCGCGCCAGTGTCTGAAATATGACACGCAAAGTGAGAGCATTAAGCCGCAGGCTGTCATTGAAACCCTCTGGCGTCTGACGAAAGGGGATGCGTATGTAACCTCGGACGTTGGTCAGCACCAGATGTTTGCCGCGCTGTACTACCCGTTTGATAAGCCGCGTCGTTGGATTAACTCCGGTGGCCTCGGCACCATGGGATTCGGTTTACCTGCAGCGTTAGGCGTAAAGATGGCGCTACCGAATGAAACGGTGGTGTGCGTCACCGGCGATGGCAGTATTCAGATGAATATCCAGGAGCTGTCGACGGCGTTGCAATATGAGCTGCCGGTGCTGGTACTCAATCTTAACAACCGTTACCTCGGCATGGTTAAACAGTGGCAGGACATGATTTACTCCGGGCGTCACTCGCAGTCTTACATGCAGTCGCTGCCCGACTTTGTACGTCTTGCCGAGGCATATGGTCATATTGGTATCCAGATAAACCATCCGGATGAACTCGAGAGCAAATTGGGTGAGGCGCTGGAGCACGTGCGTAACCATCGTCTGGTGTTTGTCGATGTCACCGTTGATGGCAGTGAACATGTCTACCCGATGCAGATTCGCGGAGGCGGTATGGATGAAATGTGGTTAAGCAAAACGGAGAGGACCTGATTATGCGCCGGATATTATCAGTATTACTGGAAAACGAGTCGGGTGCATTGTCACGAGTGATTGGTCTCTTCGCTCAGCGCGGTTACAACATTGAAAGCCTGACCGTCGCACCGACGGACGATCCGACGTTATCGCGAATGACGATCCAGACGGTGGGTGATGAAAAGGTCCTTGAGCAGATCGAAAAGCAGCTGCACAAACTGGTGGATGTCCTGCGCGTAAGCGAGTTGGGACAGGGGGCTCATGTTGAACGAGAGATCATGCTGGTGAAAATTCAGGCCAGCGGTTACGGCCGTGAAGAAGTGGTGCGCAATACGGAAATATTCCGCGGGCAAATCATTGACGTCACGCCGTCCATCTACACCGTACAACTGGCAGGTACCAGCGATAAGCTCGATGCTTTCCTGGCTACATTGCGTGAAGTGGCGAAAATCGTCGAGGTTGCGCGCTCCGGCGTGGTGGGGCTTTCTCGCGGTGATAAAATCATGCGCTAATCATGGCCCAGTTATTAATTCGTGAGCCCAATGCTACCGGTTGGGCTTTTTTTTGAGAAATCAGCGGTAACCAGAGACAAAAGCGGTTGCCGCGGTCATTATTCTGCGCTTAGATGTTAAGAGTTTAACCCATGCCATCTCAAAGGTTATGGTTGGTACATTTTACGCAAGGGGCAATTGTGAAACTGGATGAAATCGCTCGGCTGGCCGGCGTTTCGCGAACGACTGCAAGCTACGTTATTAATGGCAAAGCAAAGCAATATCGCGTAAGCGACAAAACGGTTGAAAAAGTCATGGCGGTGGTGCGCGAGCATAATTACCACCCAAATGCTGTGGCAGCCGGGCTACGTGCTGGACGCACACGTTCTATCGGGCTGGTGATCCCGGATCTGGAGAATACAAGTTATACCCGGATAGCCAACTACCTGGAGCGCCAGGCGCGTCAGCGTGGCTATCAGCTGCTGATTGCCTGCTCTGAAGATCAGCCAGATAACGAAATGCGCTGTATTGAACATCTATTACAACGCCAGGTTGATGCCATTATTGTGTCGACCTCTTTGCCGCCGGAGCATCCGTTTTACCAGCGCTGGGCTAACAGCGCATTCCCGATTGTGGCGTTAGACCGCGCGCTGGATCGTGAACATTTCACCAGCGTTGTCGGGGCCGATCAGGACGATGCAGAAATGCTGGCGGAAGAATTGCGTAAGTTCCCGGCTGATACCGTCCTTTATCTCGGTGCGCTGCCGGAATTATCTGTGAGTTTCCTGCGTGAGCAGGGTTTTCGTACCGCGTGGAAGGACGATCCGCGTGAAGTGAATTTCCTGTATGCCAACAGTTATGAGCGGGAAGCCGCCGCGCAGCTGTTTGATAAATGGCTGGAAACGCACCCGATGCCACAGGCGTTGTTTACCACTTCCTTTGCGCTTTTACAGGGCGTGATGGATGTGACATTACGTCGTGACGGGCAGCTACCGTCTGATTTAGCGATTGCTACCTTTGGCGATCATGAATTGCTCGACTTCCTACAGTGCCCGGTACTGGCGGTGGCGCAACGTCATCGCGACGTTGCAGAGCGCGTACTGGAAATCGTGTTGGCCAGTCTGGATGAGCCGCGTAAGCCAAAACCAGGCTTAACGCGCATCAAGCGTAACCTGTATCGCCGCGGTATTCTCAGTCGGAGTTAAGGTGTTCTGCTGGACGCGCTGGAAGGCGATAACCTTCTGGCGCGGTCATTTATTCAAATATCAGAAATAACCTCATTATATTTAAGAATATTCTTTAGAATTGTCTGAAATTCAATTTCTATATATCGTGATTAAAAACGCAACCCACCATTTTACGTTATTGATACGTAACGACGCGTTACGATTGTATTATTTTGTTACATGGTTGTAGGGAATTGCCGAATTAACAAACACTTTGCTTCTGTATTGCAGATTTTTCTCACCTGCCTTGGTCGTACAAGGCGTACAGACCGATTAACTGGTACTGTTATCTCGCTGCATATTGTCCTAAAATGCCGCTCGCGTCGCAAACTGACACTTTATATTTTCTCGAGATGATATTGAGTTGTTTTAAACAATGATGAGTTGTTGGATTTTTTTCTTACAAATATTCATGACGTTAATTTGCTTCGTTCGCTGTACGGAATTTGTTCAACGCTGATATTGGCCGTAAACATTGGGTTTTTTGCTCCGCTAAGCGCCGTGACTTGCTTGACAAGGTTTTCCTCCGCTCCGTAAACTCCTTATAAGTGGGATTTTGTGGGACAAAGTGGTAATCGGGGGTGAGACTGGCATGTTCCGGGGAGCGACGTTAGTTAATCTCGACAGTAAAGGGCGCTTATCAGTGCCTACCCGGTATCGGGATCAACTGCTCGAGAGTGCTACCGGTCAAATGGTTTGCACCATTGACATCCATCACCCGTGCCTGCTGCTTTACCCCCTGCCTGAATGGGAAATTATCGAGCAGAAGCTATCTCGTCTGTCCAGCATGAATCCGGTAGAGCGCCGCGTACAGCGCCTGCTGTTGGGGCATGCCAGTGAATGTCAGATGGATAGCGCCGGTCGATTACTGATAGCACCCATTTTGCGGCAACATGCAGGGTTAACAAAAGAAGTGATGCTGGTTGGGCAGTTCAACAAATTTGAGCTGTGGGATGAAACGACCTGGTATCAACAGGTCAAGGAAGATATCGACGCTGAGCAATCTGTTACCGGCGCGCTGTCGGAACGATTGCAGGATTTGTCTCTATAAGATGATGGAAAATTTTAAACATACAACGGTGTTGCTGGATGAGGCCGTAAACGGTCTGAATATTCGTCCGGACGGCATCTACATTGACGGGACATTTGGTCGCGGCGGTCACTCACGACTGATCCTCTCGCAGCTTGGCGAAGAGGGGCGTTTGCTGGCTATCGATCGCGATCCGCAGGCCATTGCGGTGGCTCAGAGCATTAACGATCCCCGCTTCTCCATCATTCATGGACCTTTCTCCGCGCTGGCTGAGTACGTGAGTGAGCGCGGGCTAACCGGTAAGATCGATGGCATCCTTCTCGATCTTGGCGTCTCTTCTCCGCAATTAGACGATGCGGAGCGCGGCTTTTCGTTTATGCGTGACGGTCCGTTGGACATGCGTATGGACCCAACGCGCGGCCAGTCAGCCGCCGAGTGGCTGCAAACGGCAGATGAAGCGGATATTGCCTGGGTGATTAAAACCTTTGGCGAAGAACGCTTTGGCAAACGCATTGCTCGCGCCATTGTCGAGCGTAACCGCGTTGAACCGATGACCCGCACCAAACAACTGGCGGAAGTCATTGCGGCGGCCATGCCGGTAAAAGACAAATTCAAACATCCCGCGACCCGTACCTTCCAGGCGGTGCGCATTTGGGTGAACAGTGAACTGGAGGAGATAGAGCAGGCGCTAAAAAGCTCGCTCAGCGTGCTGGCTCCAGGTGGTCGCCTTTCTGTCATCAGTTTCCACTCGCTTGAAGACCGTATTGTGAAGCGCTTTATGCGCGAACAAAGTCGCGGTCCTCAGGTTCCGGCGGGGATCCCGATGACCGAAGCGCAGATCCAAAAGCTGGGCGGCCGTGAGTTGAGAGCATTAGGCAAGTTGATGCCGGGTGAAGAAGAGGTCGCAGAAAATCCTCGTGCCCGTAGTTCAGTTCTGCGCATTGCAGAGAGGACGAACGCATGATCAGCAGAGTGACAGAAGCCCTCAGCAAAGTTAAAGGATCGATAGGAAGTAACGAGCGCCATGCTTTGCCTGGCGTGATCGGTGACGATCTTTTGCGGTTCGGGAAGCTGCCACTCTGCCTGTTCATTTGCATTATTTTGACGGCGGTCACCGTCGTGACGACCGCGCACCATACGCGGTTACTGACCGCACAGCGTGAACAGTTAGTTCTGGAACGCGATGCACTGGATATCGAATGGCGTAACCTGATCCTCGAAGAGAACGCTCTCGGTGACCATAGCCGTGTTGAACGGATCGCAACGGAAAAGCTGCAGTTGCAGCATGTCGCTCCCTCACAAGAAAATATCGTTGTACAAAAATAAGGATAAACGCGACGCATGAAAGCAGCGGCAAAGACGCTCAAACCAAAACGCCAGGAAGAACAAGCCAACTTTATCAGTTGGCGTTTTGCGTTACTGTGCGGCTGTATTTTGCTGGCGCTGTGCTTCCTGCTGGGACGCGTAGCGTGGCTGCAAATTATTGCGCCTGACATGCTGGTGCGTCAGGGCGACATGCGCTCCTTGCGCGTCCAGGAAGTCTCCACGTCACGTGGCATGATTACCGACCGTTCCGGCCGTCCGCTGGCGGTGAGCGTGCCGGTGAAGGCCATCTGGGCCGATCCGAAAGAAGTGCATGATGCGGGTGGCGTAAGCGTTGGCGAACGCTGGCGAGCGCTGTCGACTGCGCTGAACATCCCGCTCGACCAACTGGCTTCTCGCATCAATGCCAACCCGAAAGGGCGTTTTATCTACCTCGCACGCCAGGTCAACCCTGACATGGCCGACTACATCAAAAAACTCAAGCTGCCGGGGATTCATCTGCGCGAAGAATCCCGCCGTTACTATCCTTCCGGGGAAGTGACCGCTCACCTCATCGGTTTTACCAACGTCGACAGCCAGGGCATTGAAGGCGTTGAGAAGAGTTTTGATAAATGGCTCACCGGTCAGCCGGGCGAGCGCGTGGTGCGTAAAGACCGCTATGGCCGCGTTATTGAAGATATTTCTTCAACAGACAGTCAGGCGGCACATAACCTGGCGCTGAGTATTGATGAGCGCTTGCAGGCACTGGTCTATCGCGAACTGAACAACGCCGTCGCGTTTAACAAAGCGGAATCAGGTAGCGCCGTGTTGGTAGACGTCAACACAGGCGAAGTGCTGGCGATGGCGAATAGCCCATCCTACAACCCAAACAATCTCTCCGGTACGCAAAAAGATGTCATGCGTAACCGTACCATCACCGACGTATTTGAACCGGGCTCAACGGTTAAACCGATGGTGGTGATGACGGCACTGCAGCGCGGCGTGGTGCGTGAAAATACCGTGCTGAACACCATTCCCTATCGAATTAATGGCCACGAAATCAAAGACGTGGCGCGTTATAGCGAATTGACCCTGACCGGGGTACTACAGAAGTCGAGTAACGTCGGTGTTTCCAAGCTGGCGTTAGCGATGCCGTCCTCAGCGTTAGTAGATACTTACTCACGTTTTGGGCTGGGAAAAGCGACCAATTTGGGGTTGGTCGGAGAACGCAGTGGCTTATATCCTCAAAAACAACGGTGGTCTGACATAGAGAGGGCCACCTTCTCTTTCGGCTAT
This sequence comes from Citrobacter sp. wls829, assembly GCF_005280825.1. Taxonomy (NCBI): domain Bacteria; kingdom Pseudomonadati; phylum Pseudomonadota; class Gammaproteobacteria; order Enterobacterales; family Enterobacteriaceae; genus Citrobacter; species Citrobacter sp. wls829. The sequence continues at coordinate 127,765 of NZ_SZWP01000029.1, read as the reverse complement.
GGGCTAATGGTAACCCCGTTACAGTTAGCGCGAGTCTACGCAACGATCGGCAGCTATGGCGTTTATCGCCCGCTGTCGATTACCAAAGTTGATCCTCCTGTTCCGGGCGAGCGTATCTTCCCGGAATCTACCGTACGTACCGTCGTTCATATGATGGAAAGCGTGGCGCTGCCCGGCGGCGGCGGCGTGAAGGCGGCGATTAAAGGCTATCGCATCGCCATTAAAACCGGTACGGCGAAAAAAGTAGGGCCGGATGGTCGCTACATCAACAAATACATTGCTTATACCGCAGGCGTTGCGCCTGCGAGTCAGCCGCGCTTCGCGCTGGTGGTTGTTATCAACGATCCGCAGGCGGGTAAATACTACGGTGGCGCCGTTTCCGCGCCGGTCTTCGGTGCCATCATGGGCGGCGTACTGCGCACCATGAACATCGAGCCGGATGCGCTGACAACGAGCGATAAAAGTGATTTTGTGAATAATCAAGGCGAGGCGACAGGTGGCAGATCGTAATTTGCGCGACCTTCTTGCTCCATGGGTGCCGGGTGCACCGGAGCGAGCACTGCGGGAGATGACGCTCGACAGCCGTGTGGCTGCATCGGGCGATCTCTTTGTGGCAGTGGTAGGTCATCAGGCGGACGGGCGTCGATATATCCCGCAGGCGATAGCGCAAGGTGTGGCTGCCATTATTGCAGAGGCAAAAGATGAGGCAACCGACGGTGAAATCCGTGAAATGCACGGCGTACCGGTTATCTATCTGAGCCAGCTTAACGAACGTTTATCAGCACTGGCGGGCCGTTTTTACCACGAGCCTTCTGACACTATGCGTCTGGTGGGGGTCACCGGCACCAACGGGAAAACCACGACCACCCAACTGCTGGCGCAGTGGAGCCAGCTGTTGGGCGAAACCAGCGCCGTAATGGGGACCGTCGGCAATGGCCTGCTGGGCAAAGTGATCCCGACCGAAAATACCACCGGTTCAGCCGTTGACGTCCAGCATGTGCTGGCGGGGCTGGTTGAGCAGGGCGCCACGTTAGGCGCGATGGAAGTGTCATCCCACGGTCTGGTTCAGCATCGCGTGGCAGCGTTGAAGTTTGCCGCGTCGGTATTTACCAACTTAAGCCGTGACCATCTCGACTATCACGGCGATATGGAACATTACGAAGCCGCGAAGTGGCTGCTGTACTCCACGCACCATTGCGGTCAGGCCATCGTCAATGCAGATGATGAAGTCGGCCGTCGCTGGCTGGCAAAATTGCCGGATGCGGTCGCCGTTTCGATGGAAGACCATATTAACCCGAACTGCCACGGTCGTTGGCTGAAAGCGGTTGAGGTGAATTATCACGACAGCGGCGCGACGATCCGCTTTACCTCGTCCTGGGGTGACGGTGAAATTGAGAGCCGCCTGATGGGCGCCTTCAACGTCAGTAATCTGCTGCTGGCACTGGCAACGCTGCTGGCATTAGGGTACCCGTTAGCGGATTTACTGAAAACGGCGGCACGTCTGCAGCCAGTTTGCGGGCGTATGGAAGTGTTCAGTGCGCCGGGCAAAACAACGGTGGTGGTGGATTATGCCCACACGCCGGATGCGCTGGAAAAAGCGCTGCAGGCGGCACGTCTGCACTGCACCGGTAAGCTGTGGTGCGTCTTTGGCTGCGGCGGCGATCGTGACAAAGGCAAGCGTCCGCTGATGGGCGCCATCGCGGAAGAGTTCGCGGATATTGTGGTGGTCACTGATGACAACCCGCGCACTGAAGAGCCGCGCGCCATCATTAACGACATTCTGGCAGGTATGCTGGATGCCGGGCACGCGAAGGTGATGGAAGGTCGTGCTGAAGCGGTCACCAACGCCATTATGCAGGCGAAAGAAAACGACGTTGTGCTGGTGGCCGGTAAAGGCCACGAAGATTACCAGATCGTCGGCGCGCATCGCCTCGACTATTCTGACCGCGTGACGGCCGCTCGTTTGCTGGGGGTGATCGCATGATTAGCGTAACGCTCAGCCAGTTGGCGGAGATCCTCGGTGGCGAACTGAAAGGGGGCGATCTGACCCTTGATGCGGTGACCACCGATACGCGTAAAGTCACGTCGGGTTGCCTGTTTGTAGCGCTGAAAGGCGAACGCTTCGATGCCCATGATTTTGCCGGAACGGCGAAGGAGAACGGGGCGGGAGCGCTGCTGGTCAGTCGTCCGCTGGATGTTTCTCTGCCGCAGGTGATTGTGAAGGACACACGCCTGGCGTTTGGCGAGCTGGCGGCGTGGGTGCGCGCTCAGGTTCCGGCCCGCGTGGTGGCACTGACCGGTTCATCCGGTAAAACCTCTGTCAAAGAGATGGCAGCCGCGATTCTCAGCCAGTGTGGGAACACGTTATACACTGCGGGCAATCTGAACAACGACATCGGCGTACCAATGACGCTGCTGCGACTGAACAACGATTATGACTATGCGGTGATTGAGCTTGGTGCCAACCACCAGGGCGAGATTGCCTGGACCGTCGGATTAACTCGACCGGAAGCGGCGCTGGTGAATAACCTGGCGGCGGCTCACCTGGAAGGGTTTGGTTCTCTGGCAGGTGTCGCCAAAGCAAAAGGCGAAATCTTTACCGGCCTGGCGGAAAACGGTATCGCCATTATGAATGCCGATAACAACGACTGGCTGAACTGGCAGAGCATTATTGGCGATCGCACCGTCTGGCGCTTCTCGCCGAATGCGGCCAACAGCGACTTTTCTGCTACCAACATTCATGTTACGTCACACGGCACCGAGTTTACGCTGCACACGCCGACGGGCAGCATTGATGTTTTGCTGCCGTTACCGGGGCGTCACAACATTGCCAATGCCCTGGCTGCCACCGCGCTCTCCATGGCGGTTGGCGCGACGCATGAGGCGGTTAAAACCGGCCTGAAAGATTTACACGCAGTGCCGGGACGCCTGTTCCCTATCCCGCTCGCCGAAAATCAGCTGCTGCTGGATGACTCCTATAACGCCAACGTCGGTTCGATGACCGCCGCGGTACAGGTGTTGTCTGAAATGCCGGGCTATCGCGTGCTGGTGGTGGGCGATATGGCAGAACTTGGCGCGGAAAGCGAAGCCTGTCACATACAGGTAGGAGAGGCTGCGAAGGCGGCGGGTATCGACCGCGTATTGAGTACAGGGAAACTGAGTCAGGCAATCAGCGATGCCAGCGGTGTTGGCGAACATTTTGCGGATAAACCCGCGCTGGCCGCGCATCTTAAGACATTGATTGCTGAGCATCAGGTGATGACGATTTTAGTGAAAGGTTCACGTAGTGCCGCTATGGAAGAGGTAGTACGCGCATTACAGGAGAATGCAACATGTTAGTTTGGCTGGCCGAACATTTGGTCAAATATTATTCCGGCTTTAACGTCTTCTCTTATCTGACGTTTCGCGCCATCGTCAGCCTGCTGACCGCGCTGTTCATCTCGTTGTGGATGGGCCCGCGCATGATCGCCCGCCTGCAAAAAATGTCTTTTGGTCAGGTCGTGCGTAACGACGGCCCAGAATCGCATTTCAGCAAGCGCGGTACGCCGACCATGGGCGGCATTATGATCCTCACTGCGATTGTTATCTCCGTTCTGCTGTGGGCCTACCCGTCTAACCCTTACGTCTGGTGCGTACTGGTGGTGCTGGTGGGTTACGGCATTATCGGTTTTGTCGATGACTACCGCAAAGTGGTGCGTAAAGACACCAAAGGCCTGATCGCCCGCTGGAAGTACTTCTGGATGTCGGTGATTGCATTAGGCGTGGCCTTCGCGCTGTATCTGGTGGGCAAAGATACGCCCGCCACGCAGCTGGTCGTGCCGTTCTTTAAAGACGTCATGCCGCAGTTGGGCCTGTTCTACGTTCTGCTGGCCTACTTCGTGATTGTCGGTACCGGCAATGCGGTCAACCTGACCGACGGCCTTGATGGCTTGGCTATTATGCCGACCGTGTTTGTTGCTGCTGGCTTTGCGCTGGTGGCGTGGGCGACCGGGAACATGAACTTTGCCAACTATCTGCATATTCCGTATTTACGCCATGCGGGGGAGTTGGTGATCGTCTGCACGGCGATTGTCGGGGCTGGATTAGGCTTCCTGTGGTTTAACACTTATCCGGCGCAGGTCTTTATGGGCGACGTCGGTTCGCTGGCACTGGGAGGCGCACTGGGCATTATTGCCGTGCTGTTGCGCCAGGAATTCCTGCTGGTGATTATGGGCGGTGTGTTTGTGGTGGAAACCCTGTCGGTGATTCTGCAGGTTGGCTCCTTCAAGCTGCGCGGACAGCGCATCTTCCGTATGGCGCCGATCCACCACCACTATGAATTGAAAGGCTGGCCGGAGCCGCGCGTGATCGTGCGCTTCTGGATTATTTCGCTGATGCTGGTGCTGATTGGCCTGGCAACGCTGAAGGTACGTTAATCATGGCTGATTACCAGGGTAAAAAAATCGTCATTATCGGTCTGGGGCTGACTGGGCTGTCCTGCGTGGATTTTTTCCTCGCGCGTGGCGTTACGCCGCGGGTGATGGATACCCGCACGACGCCACCGGGGCTGGATAAATTACCGGAAGCGGTTGAGCACCATGTTGGCAGCCTGAATGATGACTGGCTGCTGGCCGCCGATCTGATCGTCGCCAGCCCAGGTATTGCCCTGGCGCATCCAGCGCTGAGTGCGGCCGCTGATGCTGGTATTGAAATTGTGGGTGACATTGAGCTGTTCTGTCGCGAAGCGCAGGCGCCGATCGTGGCGATTACCGGTTCTAACGGTAAAAGCACCGTCACCACGCTGGTCGGTGAAATGGCGAAAGCGGCCGGGGTGAATGTCGGCGTCGGCGGTAATATTGGTTTGCCTGCGCTGATGCTGCTGGATGCTGAACGCGAGCTGTACGTTCTGGAGCTCTCCAGCTTCCAGCTGGAAACCACCTCCAGCCTGCAGGCTGTGGCGGCCACTATTCTGAACGTGACTGAAGATCATATGGATCGCTACCCGTTTGGGTTGCAGCAGTACCGTGCAGCGAAACTGCGCGTCTATGAGAACGCGAAAGTGTGCGTGGTTAATGCCGATGATGCGCTGACGATGCCGGTTCGCGGGGCTGATGAACGCTGCGTGAGCTTTGGCATCAATATGGGTGACTATCACCTGAATCGTCAGCAGGGCGAAACCTGGCTGCGGGTGAAGGGCGAAAAAGTGCTGAACGTGAAAGAGATGACGCTTTCCGGCCAGCATAACTATACCAACGCTCTGGCAGCGCTGGCGCTGGCGGATGCTGCGGGCCTGCCGCGGGCATCCAGCCTGAAAGCGCTAACCACCTTTACCGGACTGGCGCATCGTTTTCAGGTTGTGCTGGAACATAACGGCGTACGCTGGATTAACGATTCTAAAGCCACCAACGTCGGCAGTACTGAAGCGGCGCTGAATGGCCTGCACGTTGACGGCACGCTGCATCTGCTGCTGGGCGGGGACGGGAAATCCGCTGATTTTTCTCCGCTCAGTCGTTATCTGGTTGGCGATCGTATTCGTCTGTACTGTTTTGGTCGCGATGGGGCGCAGCTTGCCGCTCTGCGACCAGACGTTGCCGAGCAAACTGAAACCATGGAGCAGGCGATGCGTCTGCTCGCGCCGCGCGTTAAACCGGGCGATATGGTGTTGCTGTCGCCGGCCTGCGCCAGCCTCGACCAGTTTAAAAACTTTGAGCAGCGTGGCGATGTCTTTACCCGCCTGGCGAAGGAGTTGGGTTGATGCGTTTATCTCTCCCTCGTCTGAGAATGCCGCGCATACCGGGATGGGGTGTCCTGGCGTGGATCTTCGCGGCGCTTAAAGGCTGGGTGATGGCGTCGCGTGATAAAGACGCGGACAGCCTGATCATGTATGACCGCATGTTGCTGTGGCTGACGTTTGGTCTGGCAGCGATTGGTTTTGTGATGGTGACATCGGCGTCAATGCCCGTTGGGCAACGTCTGGCGGGCGATCCTTTCCTGTTCGCCAAACGTGATGCGCTGTATATCTTCCTGGCGTTCTGTCTGGCGATGGTCACGCTACGTCTGCCGATGGAATTCTGGCAAAAGTACAGCACCACCATGTTGATCGCCTCGATCATCATGTTGCTGATCGTACTGGTGGTAGGCAGCTCGGTTAACGGGGCATCGCGTTGGATTGCACTGGGCCCGCTGCGTATTCAGCCGGCGGAATTTACCAAGCTGTCGCTGTTCTGTTATCTCGCCAACTACCTGGTACGTAAGGTGGATGAGGTGCGTAACAACCTGCGCGGCTTCTTAAAACCGATGGGCGTGATCCTGGTGCTGGCGGTGCTACTGCTGGCGCAGCCTGACCTCGGTACTGTGGTGGTGCTGTTTGTTACCACGCTGGCGATGCTGTTTCTGGCCGGTGCAAAATTGTGGCAGTTCATCGCCATCATCGGCATGGGGATCTCGGCGGTGGTGCTGCTGATCCTCGCCGAACCGTATCGTATCCGTCGCGTAACCTCTTTCTGGAACCCCTGGGAGGATCCGTTTGGTAGCGGCTACCAGCTGACGCAATCCCTGATGGCCTTTGGTCGTGGTGAGATTTGGGGGCAGGGGCTGGGGAATTCGGTACAAAAACTGGAGTATTTGCCGGAAGCGCATACTGACTTTATCTTCGCCATTATTGGGGAAGAACTGGGTTATATCGGTGTGGTATTGGCACTTTTAATGGTATTCTTCGTCGCTTTTCGCGCGATGTCGATTGGCCGTAAAGCGCTGGAAATTGACCACCGTTTTTCAGGCTTTTTAGCCTGCTCGATTGGGGTTTGGTTTAGTTTTCAGGCGCTGGTTAACGTTGGGGCTGCGGCAGGTATGCTGCCCACGAAAGGTCTGACGCTGCCGCTGATTAGTTATGGTGGTTCAAGTCTGTTGATCATGTCGACGGCCATCATGTTTTTGTTACGTATTGATTATGAAACGCGTCTGGAAAAAGCACAGGCGTTTACACGAGGTGCGCGATGAGTGGTCAACCGAAGCGGTTAATGGTGATGGCAGGCGGTACCGGTGGGCATGTGTTCCCGGGACTGGCGGTTGCGCACCATTTAATGGCCCAGGGCTGGCAGGTTCGTTGGCTGGGCACCGCCGATCGTATGGAAGCGGACTTAGTGCCGAAGCATGGCATTGACATTGATTTTATTCGTATCTCCGGTTTGCGTGGCAAGGGCCTCAACGCACTGCTGGCCGCACCCGTGCGTATTTTTAACGCCTGGCGCCAGGCTCGCGCCATCATGAAGCAGTTTAAACCTGACGTGGTGCTGGGGATGGGCGGTTATGTCTCGGGCCCCGGTGGTCTGGCGGCCTGGTCGTTAGGCATTCCGGTCGTGCTGCACGAGCAGAACGGCATCGCAGGCTTAACCAATAAATGGCTGTCAAAGATTGCCACGACGGTGATGCAGGCGTTTCCCGGCGCCTTTCCGGATGCGGAAGTGGTGGGCAACCCGGTACGTACCGATGTGCTGGCGCTGCCATTACCTGAAGAACGCCTGGCTGGACGTGAAGGTCCGGTTCGCGTGCTGGTGGTCGGGGGCTCTCAGGGCGCGCGCGTGCTGAACCAAACGCTGCCGCAGGTTGCTGCAAAGCTTGGCGACGCGGTGACTATCTGGCATCAGAGCGGTAAAGGCGCACAGCAGACCGTGGAACAGGCCTATGTTGATGCCGGACAGCCGCAGCATAAGGTCACCGAATTTATTGATGATATGGCCGCAGCCTATGCGTGGGCAGATGTGGTGGTTTGTCGCTCCGGCGCGCTAACGGTGAGCGAGATCGCAGCAGCGGGCCTGCCAGCGATTTTTGTGCCGTTCCAGCATAAAGACCGACAGCAGTACTGGAATGCGTTGCCGCTGGAAAAAGCGGGCGCCGCCAAAATTTTAGAGCAGCCGCAGTTTACTGTGGATGCCGTCGCCAGCACCCTTGATGGGTGGTCGCGAGAAACCTTATTAACCATGGCAGAACGTGCTCGTAATGCATCCATACCGAATTCCACCGAATGGGTTGCAAATGCAGTGAGCCGGGCTGCCCGGGCGTAATTGTGGCGATGCCTTTTGCATCGCATGAACTGAGAAGTTAATGGCTAAAGAATGAATACACAACAATTGGCAAAACTGCGTTCCATCGTGCCCGAAATGCGTCGCGTTCGGCACATTCACTTTGTCGGCATCGGTGGTGCTGGTATGGGTGGTATTGCCGAAGTTTTGGCCAATGAAGGGTATCAGATCAGCGGTTCTGACTTAGCGCCGAATCCGGTCACGCAACAGCTGAGTAATCTGGGCGCGACGATTTTCTTCAACCATCGCCCGGAAAACGTGCGTGATGCGAGCGTGGTGGTGGTGTCCAGCGCCATTTCTGCGGATAACCCGGAAATTGTGGCGGCGCATGAAGCGCGTATTCCGGTGATTCGTCGCGCAGAGATGCTGGCTGAGTTAATGCGTTTTCGTCATGGTATCGCCATTGCCGGGACGCACGGTAAAACCACGACCACCGCGATGGTCTCCAGCATTTACGCAGAAGCAGGGCTGGATCCGACGTTTGTCAACGGTGGGCTGGTGAAGGCGGCGGGCGTACATGCGCGCTTAGGCCATAGCCGTTATTTAATTGCGGAAGCGGATGAGAGCGATGCGTCGTTCCTGCATTTGCAGCCGATGGTGGCGATTGTCACCAATATCGAAGCTGACCACATGGATACCTACCAGGGCGACTTCGAAAATTTAAAGCAGACGTTTATTAATTTCCTGCATAACCTGCCGTTTTATGGTCGTGCAGTGATGTGCGTTGACGATCCGGTGATCCGTGAATTGTTACCGCGCGTCGGTCGTCAGACTACAACCTATGGTTTCAGCGATGATGCTGACGTACGCATAGAAGATTACCAGCAGATTGGCCCGCAGGGTCACTTTACGCTGTTGCGTCAGGGGATGGCCGATCTGCGCGTTACGTTAAATGCGCCAGGCCGTCACAATGCGCTGAACGCGGCAGCCGCGGTTGCGGTAGCGACCGAAGAGGGTATTGAGGACGACGCTATTCTGCGCGCGCTGGAAAGTTTCCAGGGTACTGGGCGTCGTTTTGACTTCCTTGGTGAATTCCCGCTGGAGCCCGTCAACGGTAAAGCCGGTAGCGCAATGTTGGTGGATGACTACGGGCATCACCCGACGGAAGTGGATGCCACGATCAAAGCCGCACGTGCGGGCTGGCCGGACAAAAATCTGGTGATGCTGTTCCAGCCGCACCGCTATACGCGTACCCGCGATCTGTACGATGACTTTGCTAACGTCCTGACACAGGTTGACGCGCTGTTGATGCTGGACGTGTATGCCGCAGGTGAAACGCCGATCCCGGGGGCTGACAGCCGTTCGCTGTGCCGTACCATTCGTGGCCGCGGCAAGGTTGACCCGATCCTGGTGTCCGATCCGGCACAGGTGGCTGAAATGCTGGCATCGGTGTTAACGGGTAACGATCTGATTTTGGTGCAGGGCGCTGGAAATATCGGCAAAATCGCGCGTTCCTTAGCTGAAATCAAACTGAAGCCGCAAAACCCGGAGGAAGAGCAACATGGCTGATAAAATCGCGGTCCTGTTGGGCGGAACCTCTGCAGAACGAGAAGTGTCGTTGAATTCAGGCGCAGCGGTGCTGGCCGGTTTACGCGAAGGCGGCGTGGATGCGCACCCGGTTGACCCGAAAGAGGTCGATGTCACTCTTCTGAAATCAATGGGTTTTCAGAAGGTGTTTATTGCGCTGCACGGCCGTGGTGGGGAAGATGGTACCTTGCAGGGCATGCTGGAGTTGATAGGCTTGCCCTATACCGGTAGTGGTGTGATGGCTTCCGCTATCTCAATGGATAAACTGCGCAGCAAGCTGCTGTGGCAGGGGGCAGGGTTACCCGTTGCACCATGGGTGGCCTTGACCCGCGCTGAGTTTGAAAAAGGGCTTAGCGATGAAGTGGTTACGCAGATTTCTGCGTTAGGCTTGCCGCTGATTGTGAAGCCAAGCCGCGAAGGCTCCAGCGTTGGGATGTCAAAAGTTGAAGAAGAAAATGCTTTGCAGGCTGCATTAGCATTGGCTTTTCAGCATGATGAAGAAGTACTGATTGAAAAATGGTTGAGTGGCCCGGAATTTACCGTTGCAATACTTGGTGAAGAAATTTTACCGTCAATACGTATCCAACCGGCCGGAACCTTCTATGATTATGAGGCGAAGTATCTGTCTGATGAGACACAATATTTCTGCCCTGCTGGTCTGGAAGTTGAACAAGAGGCTGCTTTACAGGCGTTAGTCCTGAAAGCATGGACCGCGCTGGGCTGTAAGGGGTGGGGTCGCATTGACGTCATGCTGGACAGTGATGGCCAGTTTTATCTGCTGGAAGCGAATACCTCTCCGGGTATGACCAGCCACAGTCTGGTGCCGATGGCGGCACGTCAGGCGGGCCTGAGCTTCTCGCAGTTGGTGGTACGAATTTTGGAGTTGGCGGACTGATATGTCGCAGGCTGCGCTGAACACGCGAAACGGTGATGATGAAGAAGAAGCTCTCTCCTCACGCCGCAACAATGGAACGCGTCTTGCAGGAATTATTTTCCTGCTGACAGTGCTGTGCACCGTGTTTGTCAGCGGCTGGGTAGTGTTGGGATGGATGGAAGATGCGCAGCGTTTGCCGTTGTCAAAACTGGTTTTGACCGGCGAGCGTCACTACACGCGCAACGATGATATTCGTCAGTCCATCCTGGCGCTGGGCGCACCAGGAACCTTTATGACTCAGGATGTCAACATCATCCAGAGCCAGATTGAACGCCTGCCATGGATTAAACAGGCGAGCGTCAGGAAGCAATGGCCTGATGAATTGAAGATTCATCTGGTTGAATATGTGCCAATAGCGCGTTGGAATGATCAGCATATGGTCGATGCAGACGGAAATACGTTCAGCATACCGACGGGTCGCTCCAACAAGCAGGTATTACCGATGTTGTATGGCCCGGAAGGTAGCGCAAGTGAAGTGCTGCAAGGGTTCCGCGATATGGGGCAGGTGCTGGCTAAGGACAGATTCACCCTGAAGGAAGCGGCAATGACCGCGCGTCGTTCCTGGCAGTTGACGCTGAATAACGATATTAAGCTGAATCTGGGCAGGGGCGACACGATAAAACGTTTGGCTCGCTTTGTGGAACTCTACCCGGTTTTACAGCAGCAGGCGCAAACCGATGGCAAAAGGATTAGCTACGTTGATTTGCGTTATGACTCAGGAGCGGCAGTAGGCTGGGTTCCCTTGCCTCCTGAGGAATCTAATCAGCAACAGAATCAGGCACAGGCAGAACAACAATGATCAAGGCGACGGACAGAAAACTGGTAGTTGGACTGGAGATAGGCACCGCGAAGGTAGCCGCTTTAGTAGGGGAAGTTCTGCCCGACGGTATGGTCAATATCATTGGCGTGGGCAGTTGCCCATCGCGAGGTATGGATAAAGGCGGGGTGAATGACCTTGAGTCAGTGGTGAAATGCGTACAGCGCGCCATTGACCAGGCTGAACTGATGGCGGATTGCCAGATTTCCTCGGTGTATCTGGCGCTTTCTGGTAAACATATTAGTTGTCAGAATGAAATTGGTATGGTGCCCATTTCCGAAGAGGAAGTGACACAGGAAGACGTAGAGAACGTGGTGCATACGGCGAAATCCGTACGCGTACGCGATGAGCATCGTGTTCTGCATGTCATTCCGCAGGAATACGCCATTGACTACCAGGAAGGCATTAAAAATCCGGTAGGGCTTTCCGGCGTACGCATGCAGGCTAAAGTGCATCTGATTACCTGCCACAACGACATGGCGAAGAATATTGTTAAAGCTGTTGAACGTTGTGGCCTGAAAGTTGACCAACTCATATTTGCCGGGTTGGCAGCCAGTTATTCTGTCTTGACGGAAGACGAACGTGAGCTGGGTGTCTGCGTAGTCGATATTGGTGGTGGTACAATGGATATCGCCGTTTATACTGGCGGCGCGTTGCGCCACACCAAAGTGATCCCTTACGCAGGGAATGTGGTAACCAGCGATATCGCGTATGCCTTTGGTACGCCGCCGAGCGATGCCGAAGCCATCAAAGTGCGCCATGGCTGCGCGCTGGGATCTATCGTCGGTAAAGATGAAAGCGTTGAGGTGCCAAGCGTGGGCGGTCGTCCGCCGCGCAGTCTGCAGCGTCAGACCCTGGCAGAGGTGATTGAGCCGCGTTATACCGAGCTGCTCAACCTGGTCAACGAAGAGATTTTGCAATTACAGGAACAGCTTCGCCAGCAGGGTGTGAAACATCATCTGGCGGCGGGGATTGTATTAACCGGTGGTGCGGCACAAATTGAAGGCCTTGCGGCCTGCGCTCAACGCGTGTTCCACACGCAGGTGCGAATTGGTGCACCGCTGAACATTACCGGTCTGACAGATTATGCCCAAGAGCCGTATTATTCAACGGCAGTGGGGTTGCTTCACTACGGGAAAGAATCCCATTTGAGTGGTGAGGCTGAAGTTGAAAAACGTGTAACAGCATCGGTTGGATCGTGGATCAAACGACTCAACAGTTGGCTGCGAAAAGAGTTTTAATTTTTATGAGACCGGCAACAATTACGGTCTCAGGCGACAGGCACATACACAACATCATTCAAGTTGCATCGCGGCGGCAACTGAGCGAATCACCTGGAGCATAGTTTACTATGTGACGGGAGTGAGTGAAGGCAGCCAACAAAGAGGCGGCTTGAAGGATGAAGTGTAAAACGGAGAGAGAAACTATGTTTGAACCTATGGAACTAACCAACGACGCGGTGATTAAAGTCATCGGCGTCGGTGGCGGCGGCGGTAATGCCGTTGAACACATGGTGCGCGAGCGCATCGAAGGTGTTGAATTCTTCGCGGTGAATACCGACGCTCAGGCGTTGCGTAAGACTGCGGTTGGACAGACCATTCAGATTGGTAGCGGTATTACCAAAGGTCTGGGCGCGGGTGCAAACCCGGAAGTCGGTCGCAATGCGGCTGATGAAGATCGTGAAGCTCTGCGTGCAGCGCTTGACGGCGCAGACATGGTGTTCATCGCAGCAGGCATGGGTGGCGGTACCGGTACCGGTGCAGCGCCAGTGGTTGCTGAAGTAGCAAAAGATTTAGGTATTCTGACCGTTGCTGTCGTGACTAAGCCTTTCAACTTTGAAGGCAAGAAGCGTATGGCATTCGCGGAGCAGGGTATCACCGAGCTGTCCAAACATGTGGACTCTCTGATCACTATCCCGAACGACAAACTGCTGAAAGTATTGGGTCGCGGTATTTCACTGCTGGACGCGTTTGGCGCAGCGAACGACGTGCTGAAAGGCGCGGTTCAGGGTATCGCTGAGCTGATCACCCGTCCGGGTCTGATGAACGTTGACTTTGCAGACGTACGCACCGTGATGTCCGAAATGGGCTACGCGATGATGGGCTCTGGCGTGGCGAGCGGTGAAGACCGTGCAGAAGAAGCCGCTGAAATGGCGATCTCTTCTCCGCTGCTGGAAGACATCGATCTGTCTGGCGCACGCGGCGTGCTGGTCAACATCACTGCGGGCTTCGACCTGCGTCTGGATGAGTTCGAAACCGTGGGCAACACCATCCGTGCATTTGCTTCGGATAACGCGACCGTGGTTATCGGTACCTCTCTGGACCCGGATATGAACGACGAACTGCGCGTCACCGTGGTGGCCACTGGAATTGGTATGGACAAGCGTCCGGAAATCACTCTGGTGACCAACAAGCAGGTACAGCAGCCGGTAATGGATCGTTACCAGCAGCACGGTATGGCGCCGTTGACGCAAGAGCAGAAACCGGTAGCAAAAGTGGTCAACGACAATACGCCGCAGACCACCAAAGAGCCGGATTATCTGGATATCCCCGCATTCCTGCGTAAGCAAGCTGATTAAGAATTAGCTGGAATTTGGGAATTGTGCCTCTTTGTGCTAAACTGGCCCACCGAATGTATAGTACACTTCGGTTGGATAGGTAATTTGGCGAGATTATACGATGATCAAACAAAGGACTCTTAAACGTATCGTTCAGGCGACTGGCGTCGGTTTGCATACCGGCAAAAAAGTCACCCTGACATTACGCCCTGCGCCGGCCAACACCGGGGTCATCTATCGTCGCACCGACTTGAATCCTCCGGTAGATTTCCCGGCCGATGCCAAATCTGTGCGTGATACCATGCTCTGTACGTGTCTGGTCAATGAGCATGATGTACGGATTTCAACCGTTGAGCACCTCAACGCTGCTCTGGCGGGCTTAGGCATCGATAACATCGTTATTGAGGTTAATGCCCCGGAAATCCCGATCATGGATGGCAGTGCTGCTCCGTTCGTTTACCTGCTGCTTGACGCAGGTATTGAAGAACTGAACTGCGCCAAAAAATTTGTACGCATCAAAGAGACCGTTCGTGTCGAAGATGGCGACAAGTGGGCTGAATTCAAACCGTACAATGGTTTCTCGTTGGACTTTACCATCGACTTTAACCATCCGGCGATTGATTCCAGCACCCAGCGCTATGCGATGAACTTCTCTGCGGATGCGTTTATGCGCCAGATTAGCCGTGCGCGTACTTTCGGCTTCATGCGTGATATCGAATATCTGCAGTCCCGTGGCCTGTGCCTGGGCGGTAGCTTCGATTGTGCCATCGTTGTTGACGATTATCGCGTATTGAACGAAGACGGCCTGCGTTTTGAAGATGAATTCGTTCGTCACAAAATGCTCGACGCGATTGGTGACTTGTTCATGTGTGGTCACAACATTATTGGTGCATTCACCGCGTATAAATCCGGTCATGCATTAAATAATAAATTGTTGCAGGCTGTCCTGGCAAAACAGGAAGCTTGGGAATTTGTGACCTTCCAGGACGATGCAGAACTGCCGCTGGCGTTCAAAGCACCTTCGACCGTACTGGCGTAACGACACCCGTTGTCGCAAAATTCGACTGGTAAATCTGGTACTCTCTCCGGCCAGGTAAGCCAGTCGTTTTTTTATATACTCACTAACGTAGCCTTTCTCAACGCAAACTTTTCCCTGCCGTAACGTTAAAATAGTGTGCGATCGCTGCTTTGTTGAGCATATTTTCCCATGGCGGGTTGTCATTACTGCTGTGGAGCGGTCGCTTTAATGATAAGATCCGTGCGCAAAAATCGTTTTGAATTTATAACCCCAAATGCAGGGTATATCAGGTGGCAAAAACGTGAGTGGAATACTGACGCGCTGGCGACAGTTAGGCAGACGGTACTTCTGGCCGCATCTCTTATTGGGGATGGTCGCGGCGAGTTTTGGCCTGCCCGCGATCGGTAATGCCGCTGAACCGAATACCCCCGCCAAGGCGACCACCCGTAATCACGATCAATCAGCTAAGGTCAACTTTAGCCAATTGGCGTTGCTGGAGGCGAGCAATCGTCGCCCGAATTTTACCGTCGATTACTGGCATCAGCATGCTATTCGTACGGTTATCCGCCACCTTTCTTTTGCCATGGCTCCTCAGGCGTTACCCGTTGCCGAAGATCCATTGCCGAATCAGGCGCATCATCTTGCTTTACTGAATACGCTCAGCGCGATGCTGACGCAGGAAGGCAACCCGCCGGCGACCGTAAGTCGCGTGACCTATGCCCATTTTACTTCTCAAGCCGCGTTTAGCGTTCCTGTCTGGATAAGCCAGCTGCAGGGGATCCGCGCCGGTCCTCAACGCCTCAGCTGAAAAAAGAACCTTCCAACTATAATTTTTGACTCCGCGCTGCGGGGCGTTTGAGATTTTATTATGCTAATCAAATTATTAACGAAAGTATTCGGTAGTCGTAACGAACGTACACTGCGTCGTATGCGCAAAGTGGTCAACGTCATCAATGCCATGGAACCGGAGATGGAAAAACTCTCCGATGATGAACTGAAAGCGAAGACCGCTGAGTTCCGCGCGCGTCTGGAAAAAGGTGCGACCGTTGAGAGCCTGATCCCTGAAGCATTCGCGGTGGTACGTGAAGCGAGTAAACGCGTATTTGGTATGCGCCACTTCGACGTGCAGCTGCTGGGCGGCATGGTACTCAACGAGCGCTGCATCGCTGAGATGCGTACCGGTGAAGGTAAAACGCTGACCGCGACGCTGCCGGCATACCTGAACGCGTTAAGCGGTAAAGGCGTACACGTGGTGACCGTCAACGACTATCTGGCACAGCGTGATGCCGAGAATAACCGCCCACTGTTCGAATTCCTCGGTATGACCGTAGGGATCAACATGTCTGGCCTGCCCGCGCCTGCTAAGCGTGAAGCCTATGCCGCCGATATCACCTACGGTACCAACAACGAATACGGTTTTGACTACCTGCGCGACAACATGGCGTTTAGCCCGGAAGAGCGCGTTCAACGTAAACTGCACTATGCGCTGGTGGATGAAGTTGACTCCATCCTGATCGATGAAGCGCGTACGCCGCTGATTATTTCCGGCCCGGCTGAAGACAGCTCGGAAATGTATAAAAAAGTGAACAAAATCATCCCGCATCTGGTGCGTCAGGAGAAAGACGATTCTGACACCTTCCAGGGCGAAGGCCACTTCTCTGTCGATGAGAAGGCGCGTCAGGTGAACCTGACCGAACGAGGTCTGGTACTGATCGAAGAACTGCTGGTGAATGAAGGCATCATGGATGAAGGCGAGTCACTGTACTCTCCGGGCAACATTATGCTGATGCATCACGTAACCGCCGCGCTGCGCGCGCACGTCCTGTTTACTCGCGATGTTGATTACATTGTGAAAGACGGCGAAGTTATCATTGTCGACGAACACACCGGACGTACCATGCAGGGCCGTCGCTGGTCCGATGGTCTGCACCAGGCCGTTGAAGCGAAAGAAGGCGTGGATATCCAGAATGAAAACCAGACGCTGGCATCCATCACCTTCCAGAACTACTTCCGTTTGTACGAAAAACTGGCCGGTATGACCGGTACAGCGGATACCGAAGCGTTTGAGTTCAGCTCTATCTACAAACTGGATACCGTTGTCGTGCCGACCAACCGTCCGATGATCCGTAAGGATTTACCGGATCTGGTATACATGACTGAAGCGGAAAAAATTCAGGCTATTATTGAAGATATTAAAGAGCGTACCGCTAACGGTCAGCCGGTGCTGGTGGGGACTATCTCCATCGAAAAATCTGAAGTGGTTTCTAACGAGCTAACCAAAGCCGGTATTAAGCACAACGTGCTGAATGCCAAGTTCCACGCCAACGAAGCGGCGATCGTTGCACAGGCGGGTTATCCGTCAGCCGTGACCATCGCCACCAACATGGCGGGTCGTGGTACGGATATCGTGCTGGGCGGGAGCTGGCAGGCAGAAGTTGCCGAGCTGGAGAACCCGACCGAAGAGCAAATCGCGCAGATTAAAGCCGACTGGCAGGTGCGTCACGACGCGGTATTAGCCTCCGGTGGTTTACACATCATTGGTACCGAACGTCACGAATCTCGTCGTATCGATAACCAGCTGCGTGGTCGTTCTGGCCGTCAGGGGGATGCGGGTTCTTCTCGTTTCTACCTGTCGATGGAAGATGCGTTGATGCGTATTTTTGCCTCTGACCGTGTGTCAGGAATGATGCGTAAACTGGGTATGAAGCCGGGCGAAGCGATCGAGCACCCGTGGGTAACCAAAGCCATCGCCAACGCGCAGCGTAAAGTAGAAAGCCGCAACTTCGATATTCGTAAACAGCTGCTGGAATACGATGACGTTGCCAACGATCAGCGTCGCGCCATCTACACCCAGCGTAACGAACTGCTGGATGTGACTGACGTTAGCGAAACGATTAACAGCATCCGTGAAGACGTCTTCAAAGCTACTATTGATGCTTATATTCCGCCTCAGTCGCTGGAAGAAATGTGGGATATTCCGGGCCTGCAGGAACGTTTGAAAAACGATTTCGACCTCGAGATGCCGATTTCAGAGTGGCTGGATAAAGAACCTGAGCTGCATGAAGAGACGCTGCGTGAACGTATTCTGGCTAACGCCATTGAAGTGTATCAGCGTAAAGAAGAGGTTGTGGGCGCAGAAATGATGCGCCACTTCGAAAAAGGCGTGATGCTGCAAACCCTCGATTCCCTGTGGAAAGAGCACCTGGCAGCAATGGACTACCTGCGTCAGGGTATTCACCTGCGTGGTTATGCGCAGAAAGATCCGAAGCAGGAGTACAAGCGTGAATCCTTCGCTATGTTCGCCTCTATGCTGGAATCACTGAAATATGAAGTGATCAGTACGCTGAGCAAAGTTCAGGTGCGTATGCCTGAAGAAGTCGAAGCAATGGAGCAGCAGCGTCGCGAAGATGCTGAGCGTTTAGCGCAGATGCAGCAACTGAGCCACAAAGATGATGAATCTGCTGTAGCAGAAGAACTTGCTGCGCAGACCGGCGATCGTAAAGTTGGTCGTAACGATCCGTGCCCTTGCGGTTCCGGTAAAAAATTCAAGCAGTGCCATGGTCGATTGAGCTAAGCAAATAACTCACTGAAAAGGCGCAGAATTCTGCGCCTTTTTTATGGATAAACAAAATGAAAATACTGCAAATTGCCGTTGGGATTATTCGTAATCAGCAGAATGAGATTTTTATTACTCAGCGTGCCGCGGATGCCCACATGGCGAATAAGCTGGAATTCCCCGGTGGCAAAATTGAAGCAGGCGAAACCCCTGAGCAGGCGCTGATTCGAGAGCTACAGGAAGAAGTCGGGATTACACCCGTTCATAGTTCGCTGTTCGAAAAGCTGGAGTACGCGTTCCCGGACCGACACATCACGCTGTGGTTCTGGCTGGTCGACAGCTGGGAAGGTGAGCCATGGGGTAAAGAGGGACAACCGGCGCAGTGGGTTGCGCAGTCTGCACTGAATGCAGAGGATTTTCCGCCGGCCAATGAACCGGTGATTAACAAGCTGATTGCGGGATAATGAACGGTATTCGTAGGCCTGATAAGCGCAGCGTCATCCGGCAGAATGACATAAAAATGCCGGATGCGGCGTTGCCTTATCCGGCCTACGCTTTAGCAGAATTACTTCTGCTCTTCACTCCAGTCATCGCTTTCTGATAAGTCGCCGGAGCTGGGAATACGCTTCTCTTCTGCGGCCCATTCGCCCAAATCGATTAACTGACAGCGTTTACAGCAAAATGGGCGAAACGGACTCGCGTCTCCCCAGACGACGGGTTTACCACAGGTTGGGCAGTTGACGATGGTTTGTTCAGACATGTTTACTCCTTAACAGCACGCCAGGTCAAAATCGAGGCGTTCTGGTACCTGGCCATTTTCGCTATCCAGCGGCATAAAACGAATGGCAAAACGGCTTTTATGACCGGATATCTGCGGGTAGAGCTGTGAATCAAGCGGCAGATGCAAACGTAGCAAATCCGCATCGTCACCGTTATCCTGGTAAAAACCGTTCAGGCTAGTTTGTTTACGGAACGGTGCCGAATTACGGATTAGATCCAGAACCAGCGTCAGCGCCTGAGTCAGTGGATTCAGGCTGGCAAGCCAGTTTTCAACCTGCACATCTCGCTGCGACTGAGGCAGATGCAGCCAGATATGCAGAGTTGGCAAATCAAAACTGCAGCATCCACCAGGAATACTTAAACGCTGGCGTACAAGACCAATCAGGCGATCTTCACGTAGTGTTTGTCCAATACGCGGTGCTGAAATTAAAACGCTGCCTGCGCTTTTTAACTGCTGGCGCAGGGCATCTATTCTGCTTTGATCGACGCCGGGAACTTCAACCCAGGCCTGAAGTTTACGCTGTTGTCGTTCCAGTTCCTTGAGGAGTTCGGTACGGACTTCGCCGCGTTCAAATACATCCAATAAATCCCCAATATTTCTAAAAAAATGCAGTGCGCCTGCATAATCGGCAATGGGTAAGTTAACGGAGAGTTGCTGAGTCAGAAACTCAATGCGCAGCCATGTACGCATCTTCTCATTGAGAGGGTGTTCAAAAAGGACCTGGGTGTGCATTACGGTTTTTCCTGTGAGACAAACTGCGACGCGCAGTGCAAATAGCGCGCGTGCAGGCGGGCGACATCCGAGGTGATGGCATCCGGTGCGCCATTATTATCAATAACATCGTCAGCCACGGCAAGACGAGCTTCACGTGTTGCCTGGGCTGCCAAAATTTGTTCAACATGTTCGCGTGTCACATCATCACGCTGCATGGTTCGTCTGAGCTGGGTCTCGGGAGTAACATCCACCACGAGTACGCGATTGGCCTTTTTGTACAGTGAGTTTTCAACCAGCAGGGGGACAACCCATAACAGATAAGGAGATGTCGCTTGCTGAAACTGGCGCTGAGTTTCCTGTTGAATCAGTGGATGGAGCAGGGCGTTCAGCCAGGATTTTTCATCAGGATCGGAAAAAATACGTTCGCGTAAAATTCGCCGTTGCAACGTGCCATCTGCGGCGATGAGTTCACTGCCAAAATGTTCAGCAATCGCGTTAAGGGCAGGCGTACCAGGCTCAACAACTTGACGCGCAATAATATCGGCGTCAATCACGTTTATTCCGAGGTCAGCGAACGCATTGGCAACGGTACTTTTACCACTGCCAATACCGCCAGTTAAGGCTACCGTATACCTCATAGATCCGGATCCTGGAGTTTAAGTTTGATTATCAAACAGTTAAAAGTTAAGCATGCGAAGGCGAGGCTGCTGCAGGATTGACCTACTCTGCGCCAGGTAAATTTATGGGATTGTAGCGTAAAAAAAGAGAATTTCGCAGTCTTGCGCGGTATTGATTAGTGCGTATGATAGCGTCACTGGAGTTGTGAGTTTCGATTTTTCGCCATTAACCCCAGGAATCCGCACATGCGTATCGAAGAAGATCTGAAGTTAGGTTTCAAAGACGTTCTTATCCGCCCTAAGCGTTCTACTCTCAAAAGCCGTTCCGATGTTGAGCTGGAACGTCAATTTACCTTTAAACATTCAGGTCAGAAATGGTCCGGCGTGCCAATCATCGCCGCAAATATGGACACTGTCGGAACGTTTGCCATGGCAACCGCGCTTGCCTCTTTCGACATTCTGACTGCTGTACATAAACACTATTCCGTAGAAGACTGGTCTGCTTTCGTTGCGAATGCATCTGCTGATGTCATCAAACACGTGATGGTTTCGACTGGGACATCTGACACCGATTTCGAAAAAACCAAACAAATTCTGGCGCTGAATCCTGCGCTGAACTTCATTTGCATTGATGTGGCAAATGGCTACTCAGAGCATTTCGTTCAGTTTGTGTCGAAAGCACGCGAAGCATGGCCGACGAAAACAATCTGTGCCGGTAATGTGGTGACCGGTGAAATGTGTGAAGAGCTGGTGCTTTCTGGCGCGGATATCGTCAAAGTCGGCATTGGTCCAGGTTCTGTTTGTACCACACGAGTAAAAACCGGCGTGGGCTATCCTCAGCTGTCAGCGGTTATCGAATGTGCGGATGCTGCACACGGTCTGGGCGGTATGATTGTCAGCGATGGCGGTTGCACGATGCCGGGTGACGTGGCAAAAGCGTTTGGCGGCGGTGCAGACTTCGTCATGCTGGGTGGTATGCTGGCCGGTCACGAAGAAAGCGGCGGTAAAGTGGTGGAAGAGAACGGTGAGAAATTTATGCTGTTCTACGGTATGAGCTCTGAGTCCGCCATGACGCGTCACGTGGGTGGTGTTGCCCAGTACCGTGCAGCAGAAGGTAAAACCGTTAAGCTGCCACTGCGAGGTCCGGTTGAGAATACCGCCCGTGATATCCTCGGCGGTCTGCGTTCTGCCTGCACTTACGTCGGTGCGTCTCGTCTGAAAGAGTTGACCAAACGTACAACCTTTATTCGTGTGCAGGAACAAGAAAACCGTATTTTCAATAGCCTGTAAGAACAAATAGCACGCTGTAAAATGCCTGATGGCGCTCAGCTTATCAGGCCTACGTTCATGATTTTCGTAGGCCGGATAAGGCGTTTACGCCGCCATCCAGCATCTGAATTTACCCCATTCCGCTCATCGCATCTCCCAGATGAAAAATCGGTAAATACATCGCCACTACCAGCGTGCCGATAATTAATCCCGTAATCACAAGCAATGCAGGCTCAAGCAGCGCAGCCAGATTCTCGGCCTGAGACATTGTGTTTTCGCTATGATGCCGGGCCAAATTATGCAACATCGCATCCAGCGAGCCGGAAGCTTCACCGGTTCTCACCAGCTGTAAACACAGTGGACTAAATTCTCCTGCATTTTTCAGCCCTTGCCAGACCGATTTTCCGGCACTGATGTCTCGGTGTACCTGCGCTAATCGTTGTGACCAGAAAGGGCAGGCGAGGGTTTCCACTACGCTCTCCAGACCTTGTAGAAAGGGAATTCCCGCGTTTTGCGTCAACGCCAGAACGGTGAAGATCTGCGTGAGTTTTTGGCCCCTGACCAGCGGTCCCATAACCGGACAGCGCAGCAAAAAACGCTGACGCAGAATAAGCCAGGACGGTTTTTGCTGTATCAGGCTATATGTCACCCCCAGCACCAGGCCGAGTAATCCGATCATCCATCCCCATCGACTGCTGTAATGGGCAAGGGTCATAATCCCCTGCGTTAACGCCGGTAGCGGGGTGTTGAACGTACGATAGATGGCGGCAAATTCAGGTAGTACAAAGTGCAGCATCGCGATGACGACCATCACCGCCATGGTGAGAATGATGACTGGGTAACGCAGTGCTTTTTTAACTTTATCGGTCAGCTGCTGCTGTTGTGTCTGCTGGCGGGCCAGTTCAAAACAGCAGACGTCCAGTTTGCCGGTAAGCTCTCCGGTGCGAATCATCGCCTGGTAAAGTGGCGGAAAAACGTGTTGCCAACGCGACAGCGAGGCGGACAGTGACATACCTTGTTCCATGTCGTAAGCCAGCGAGCGCAGTAGTGCCTGCCACTGATTGCTGGGATGCTGGTCGGCAAGCAGTGTTAATCCGTCGCAAAGCGTCAACCCTGCTTTCAGTAATGTGGCTAACTGGTGTATGACTTCCGTGCTTTGTTCTCTACGCCAGTGCGAGGTTTTAACACGCATACTCTTAATACGAATTGGCGTAATGTGCAGTTGTTGCAGCGCATAGACCAGCGAGGGGCGATCGTCCGACCATAGCGCACCTTCTGCTGGCTGACCCTGAGCGTTTATGCCTTGCCATCGCCAGAGTTGCTTAACGGGCATGGGGCATGCCCAGTACACGGATGAGCTCTTCAAACGTCGTTAACCCTCTTTCAACCGCCTGACATCCGTTCTCGAAAAGTGAATTCATTCCCGCCTGATGGGCGCCGGATTCCACTATGTCAGCAGTGGTACCGTTAGCGATGAGCTGGCGTACTGTGGGTGTGATGGGCAGAACTTCAAACAGCGCCGTGCGGCCATAAAATCCCTGATAGCAGTGTTCGCAGCCTGGAGCCTGCCAGCGCGGAAGCGGCGTGGGCCAGAGCGATGCTGGCAGCGTGACCGGGACATCAAGGCGCTGCCGACAATGGGGGCACAGTTTTCTGACTAATCGCTGGGCGATAACCAGCGTCAGCGCGGAGGCGATCATCCATCGGGCGACGCCCATTTGCTGCAGGCGTACCAGTGTTTCACTGGTGGAGTTAGTATGCAGCGTTGAAAGAACAAGATGACCGGTTTGCGCGGCTTTAAGGGCGATCTCTGCTGTTTCACCGTCGCGGATTTCACCCACCATAATAATGTCGGGATCCTGGCGCAGCAGTGCACGTAATACACCCTGAAACGTCAGGCCTGCGCGCGGGTGAATTTGCGTCTGGTTTACCCCGTCAATCGGGATCTCTACCGGATCTTCTACACTACACAGATTCACCTCCGGGGTATTTCGGGTTTGTAGCGCGCTGTAAAGCGTGACCGTTTTGCCACTTCCGGTCGGACCGGTGACCAGAATCAACCCTTGAGGCTGCTGTAAGGCTTGCGCAAAGGCGACCATCTGCGCGTCCTGCATACCCAGCGCGTTAATTTCCAACGCCTGCTCAACCTGATGCAGCAGGCGTAACACCACTTTTTCTCCGTAGCGACAGGGGAGTGTCGCAATGCGAAATGAGATGGGGGCACCTGAAATCTCAACGGTAAATTGCCCATCCTGCGGTAGTCGGTGCTCGGCAATGTCCAGACTGGCCAGCACTTTTAACCTTGCGGTAAGCGCAATACCCCTCTCCGTCAACACCTCCGGTAACGTGTGCAGCACGCCATCTACGCGTAGCCGTATCCGATAGTGATGTTGTGCGGGCTCAATGTGAATATCAGATGCCCGTTTTACCAGCGCGGATTGTAGCGTCTGTGTGAGTAATTCTGCTGCTGTCGCGCTGCTTTCAGGGATGACCGCTGGCAGCATTTGCCGCGGTTTGTGCGCATGACCTTCCATTTGCTGGCGCGTCCAGCACACGATGTCGATGCGTCTGGTCGTGGCAAAATGCAGTGCATCCAGCAGTTCGTGGGAAGGCGCATCCACGACGGCGATGTGAACCACGTCATTGTCTGCATCCAGTAATATTCCTTGATAGCGTTGGCATAGTGCCGTCAGTTGCGTGGTATTCATCGTTGTTCCTTAGTTGGCATCAAAACGGAAAACGTCTTCACAGGCCTGCTGCAAAGCACCGTCATTTTGGATGTTGCAATTACGGCTCCAGCCGGTAATACCGTTGGCATTGTCCCAGTTGGGCGTCAGGGTGACGCTCAGACCGTTGAGGCTTTCCTGCCCGGTGAGGCTGACGACGCCTTTTTCGACGCTCATGCCGGAGACATAGCGCGTGGTGGCAGGAGAGGGAATACCATTGGCCCCGGCATCACAGGTATCCGTACCACCATGCTCCAGCGCGCAGAGCTCGACAGCAGTGCGATAGGGGACAAAGGTTTGCAGCATGTCGGTCAGTGCCGCCTTACGTAGATAGTTCTGATAAGCCGGAATACCGATGGCGCTGAGAATGGCAATGATGCCAATGACCACCATCAGTTCGATAAGCGTGAAGCCTCGTTGCTTGTCCATAGTTCGCTCCTTGAGTTAGCTGACGCTACTGTGGCAAACCGGAAGGTACTTAGGCGAGGGGCAAAAAATAGAATGGGAAGGCAGGTTCAGAGGGTTTTTACGAAATTACACAAGCAGACAACGTATTTGCGAGGGAATGCGAAGAAACTGCCGGATGGCAGCGTAAATGCTTTATCCGGCTGGGGTTGTAGGCCCGATAAGCGAAGCGCCATCGGGCATTACCATGAGCAATTAACGAAAACGCATGGAGAGATCGAGCGCGCGCACATGCTTGGTCAGAGCACCGACGGAGATGAAATCCACGCCGGTTTCGGCAAATTCACGCAGCGTTTCATAGGTGACGTTTCCTGAAACCTCCAGACGCGCCTGGCCGTTGGTCCGTTTTACCGCTTCGCGCATTTGGTCGGTCTCGAAATTGTCGAGCATGATGATGTCCGCCCCGGCTTTCAGCGCGTCGTCCAGTTCATCCAGACTTTCCACTTCCACTTCAACAGGAACGTCCGGATGCAGCCAGAAGGCTTTCTCTACGGCCTGACGCACCGAGCCAGAGGCAATAATGTGATTTTCTTTAATCAGGAAAGCGTCAGAAAGTCCCAGACGGTGATTCGCGCCACCGCCGCACAGCACGGCATATTTTAGCGCGGTACGTAGCCCCGGCAGAGTTTTACGCGTATCCAGCAGCTGCGTCTTTGTCCCTGTCAGCAGGTCGACGTAGCGGCGTACTTCACTGGCGACGCCGGACAACGTCTGCACAAAGTTAAGGGCAGTGCGTTCGCCGGTCAGCAATACGCGGGAGGGGCCGTCCAGTTCAAACAATGGCTGATTCGCTTTAATGCTGTCGCCATCTTCAACGTGCCAGCTGATTTTTACATCATCGCCAGCAAGTTGAATAAAGACCTCTTCCACCCAACGTTTTCCACAAAAAACGCCCTCTTCGCGGGTAATCACGGTAGCGTTGGAGCGCATATCCTCTGGCAAAAGTTGTGCAGTGATATCGTTCCTGGCATCAACGTCGCCGCCTAAATCTTCACGCAGCGCCTGAGCGACAGCTGCAGGGATATCCAGGTTGATACGTTCCAACAGCGCGTCACGTCGGGAGTCAGGGTTATAGCGGCGAGGCGGCATGATAAAACTCCAAATAGCTAACGAATCATAAGAGAGAAACATGCTACCCTGAACCCGATATGAGCACCACCAATAAGGAGATTCTGCATGTTGTTAGATAAGGGTTGGCTGGCGGAGGCGCGACGCGTTCCTTCTCCTCATTATGATTGCCGCCCGGATGACGAAAACCCTTCTTTGCTGGTGGTACATAATATCAGCCTGCCGCCGGGTGAATTTGGTGGTCCGTGGATCGACGCGTTATTCACGGGAACAATTGATCCTAACGCCCATCCTTTTTTTGCTGAAATCGCCCATTTGCGCGTTTCGGCCCATTGTCTGATTCGCCGCGATGGTGAAATCGTCCAGTATGTCCCTTTTGATAAACGTGCCTGGCATGCGGGCGTGTCGAACTATCAGGGACGTGAGCGTTGTAATGATTTTTCGATCGGTATTGAGCTGGAAGGGACGGATACGCTGGCCTATACCGATGCGCAGTACCAGCAGTTGGCGGCTGTAACGCATGTCCTGATTCAGCGTTATCCGGCGATTGCCAATAACATAACCGGGCATTGCAATATTGCGCCCGAGCGTAAGACCGATCCTGGCGCGTCTTTTGACTGGGAAAGGTTTCGCGCTCTGGTCACCCCCTCGTCACACAAGGAGATGACATGACGCTGTTTACAACATTACTGGTGCTGATCGTTGAGCGCTTGTTTAAGCTGGGTGAACACTGGCAGCTCGATCACCGAACGGAAGCCTTTTTTCGCCGGATTAAGCATTTTTCTATGGCCCGAACCCTTGGCATGACAATGATAGCGATGGGGGTGACATTCCTGCTGCTGCGTGCGCTGTACGGGCTGCTGTTTAACGTTCCGCTGCTGGTGGTGTGGATCTTAATTGGCGTGCTGTGCATTGGTGCGGGCAAGATACGCCTGCATTATCATGCGTACCTGAATGCGGCGTCGCGCAATGATGCCCACGCTCGTGAGGCGATGGCCAGCGAGTTAACGCTTATCCATGGCGTCCCGCCGGAGTGCAATGAGCGGGAGTATTTGCGCGAGCTGCAAAATGCGCTGTTGTGGAATAACTTTCGCTTTTATCTGGCACCGCTATTCTGGCTGATTGTCGGCGGTGCGTGGGGACCGGTGACGCTGGTCGGTTATGCCTTTTTACGTGCATGGCAGTCCTGGTTGGCACGCTATCAGACCCCGCATCAGCGTTTGCAGTCGGGAATTGATGCGATCCTGCATGTGCTGGACTGGATCCCCGTGCGGTTGGCGGGTGTGGTTTATGCGCTGTTGGGGCATGGTGAGAAGGCGCTGCCTGCGTGGTTTGCTTCTCTGGCGGATTTGCATACTTCGCAGTATCAGGTGTTAACACGTCTGGCGCAGTTCTCGCTGGCGCGCGAACCGCACACCGATAAAGTCGAAACGCCAAAAGCCGCCGTGGCGCTGGCGAAAAAGACATCGTTTGTGGTGGTGGTGATTATTGCGTTACTGACCATTTATGGGACATTAGTATAGCGTTATGCCGGATGGCGCTAACGCTTATCCGGCCTACACCATATGTAGGCCCGGTAAGCGCAGCGCCACCGGGCAATGGTTTTAGAATGTATCAGCAGGCGGGATGCCAAAATCCGGCATGCCGTTTTCGTCCCAGCGTACGAGTTTCAAACGTGTATGGCGGTTGGGATCGTATAGCGGGTCGCCCTCAATCTCGGTGTAGTTCCTCGCATGGTACACCAGCACATCTTCCCCTTCCGGCGTTTGCGTAAAGCTATTATGTCCCGGTCCGAACTGACGATTCTCGTAGCTGGTGGTAAAGACAGGACGCGGAGATTTGTGCCAGTTATCCGGGTTCAGTGGATCGGCACTGAGATCAATCCACAGTAACCCCATGCAGTAGTTTTCGTCGGTGGCGCTGGCGGAATAGCTGATGAACAGTTTGTCGCCGTGCACCATCACGGCAGGGCCTTCGTTGACCCAAAAGCCACGGCACTCCCAGTCGTACTCTGGATGACTGAGCATTACCGGCTCGCCTTTAATCGTCCACGGATTTTCCAGCTCCGCGAGATAAATATTGGAATTCCCGGCAATATCGGGGGATTTTTGCGCCCACAGATACCACTGCTTTCCCTGGTGGTTAAAAGTGGTGGCGTCCAGGGCGAAGGTATCAAACTGCGTTTTAATCTGGCCTTTCTCTGTCCAGGTGCCGGTTAGCGGGTCGGCATCTGCACACTCGAGGGCGAACATGCGGTGCTGGAACATTCCCAGCTTGTCGAGTGCCTGAGTGTGCGTAGCGGCAAAATAGATGTACCACTTGCCAGCAATATGATGGATCTCCGGTGCCCAGATCAGTTCGCTCATCGGGCCGCTGTCTGGTTTGCGCCAGACAACCACCGCAGCGGCGGTGCGTAGTCCTTCCAGGGAGTCAGCCCGCCGGATCTCCAGACGATCGTATTCCGGTACCGAAGCAATGAAATAATAGTGGCTGCCGTCACGGAGAATAAACGGATCGGCACGCTGTTCGATAAAGGGGTTAGGCCACTGATTCATCAGGCTTTCCTTGCATTTTCAGGAGATTTAATGTCGTGATACTCATTCAATTCACGGTAGTTGGCGCGACGCTTTTCCAGATCTGACTGGATTTGCTGCATAAACTCGCGGTCAACTTTCAGCAGACGAACTACGCCAGCAGTAATCAGATAGCCCACGCCCGGAATAAGGGTGAACAGCAGCATGAT
Source organism: Citrobacter sp. wls829 (assembly GCF_005280825.1). Taxonomy (NCBI): domain Bacteria; kingdom Pseudomonadati; phylum Pseudomonadota; class Gammaproteobacteria; order Enterobacterales; family Enterobacteriaceae; genus Citrobacter; species Citrobacter sp. wls829. Next base: position 98,913 of record NZ_SZWP01000029.1, on the reverse strand, counting down.
ACCGTTAATGGCGGACTCGCTTTGTGCTTTAGCACCTGCGTCGTAACCGTACCAGGAGAGCAGGAATCCGACCATCGCCCCGGCAATCGCCAGACCCAGTTTCAGGAAGAACAGGTTGCCGGAGAAGCTGATACCGGTGATGCGTTTTCCGGTCTTCCACTCGCCGTAGTCATCGACATCGGCCATCAACGACCAGTGCAGCGGTGAAGGGATCTGATGCAGGATGTTGAGCAGGAAGTAGAGCACCATAATCATCACGGTAGCTTTTGGATCGAAGAAGTAAAACGCGCCAGAGAAAATCGCTAGTACGATATTGGTCCAGAAGAACACTTTCAGCTTGCACCAGCGGTCGGTTAACACCTTCGCCAGGATACTGCCGATCATCATGCCGACAACGCCGAGGCTAATAAACAAGGTGGCAAAGTGCGTGCTTTGTTGCATAACCCAGGTGACGTAGTACATGGTGGCAGCCATGCGAATAAAGCCCGGGCAGACGTTGCACAGGGTTAACAACAGGATTTTTACCCACTGATCGTTCTTCCAGACATCTTTCAGATCGGCTTTTAAATCGTCGTTGGTCTGGACGGCAGGACGCACGCGCTCGCGTACTGTCGCAAAGCAAAACAGGAACATGCACATGCCAATAAAGGCCAGCACGGCCATCGCCATCTGATAGCCCTTCGCTTTGTCTTCTCCACCGAACCAGTCAGCCATCGGCAGCAAAGTGAGAGAAAGTAGCAGAGTGGCAATGCCCACCAGCACAAAGCGATAAGATTGGCAGGCGACACGCTCTTTCGGGTCGTTGGTGATGACGCTGCCGAGTGAGCAGTAGGGAATATTGATCGCCGTGTAGGTGATAGACAGCAGGAAGTAAGTGACAAACGCATAGATAACTTTGCTGTTGTACGTCCACTCTGGGGTGGTAAACATCAGTACGCTGAATAATGCGTAGGGGAAAGCCATCCATAAAAGCCATGGACGAAACCGACCATATTTACTGCGTGTGCGATCGGCCATTGCGCCCATTATAGGGTCAGTTACGGCATCAATAACGCGAACTGAGAGTAATAAAACGCCGACCAATGCAGGGGCGAGGCCAAATATGTCAGTATAAAAATAGTTAACAAACAGCATGATAGCGCCAAATATGATGTTGCATCCGGCATCGCCCATACCATAGCCGATTTTTTCTTTCACCGACAGTTTACTGGTTTCCATCAACTGCGCTCCATAAATAAGATATGGAGAGAATTATTGTCTGGTGAGCGTGTTTTTGCGTTGCAGGATAGCGCCGCTGATATGGATGAAATAGTCGTCTGTGGGAAAGTGTGAGGCGGGGGGGGGGGAATTAATGTGCTTTAACCGCTCTGGCTGTTTTCTGCTTACACAGATAACCGACGCCAAGAATAGCAATCCACACCGGGATCAGGTAAACGGAGATTGCCATGCCCGGCGTCATCAGCATAATCACCAGCACTGCCGCCATGAAAATCAGGCAAACCCAGTTACCCAGCGGATAGAACAGCGCCGGAAAGCGACTGGCGACGCCCTGCTGTTGTTTCGCTTTGCGGAACTTGATGTGTGCAAGGCTGATCATCGCCCAGTTGATCACCAGCGCAGAGACCACCAGTGCCATCAGTAAGCCAAAGGCAGATTCCGGTGCCAGGTAGTTGATCAGGACGCACAGGGCGGTGACCAGCGCGGAGACGAGGATGGTATTCACCGGAACGCCACGTTTATCCACGTTCATCAGCGCTTTTGGCGCGTTGCCCTGTTGAGCCAGACCGAACAGCATACGACTGTTGCAATACACACAGCTGTTATAGACAGACAGGGCGGCGGTCAGCACCACGACGTTCAGTGCGTTAGCCACAAACGTGTCGCCCAGTTCGTGGAAGATAAGGACAAATGGGCTGGTATCTGCCGTTACGCGCGTCCACGGCATCAGGGAGAGCAGGACGGCCAGTGAACCTACATAGAAGATCAGGATACGGTAAATAACCTGGTTGGTCGCTTTCGGAATGCTTTGCTCCGGGTTATCCGCTTCTGCCGCAGTGATTCCGACCAGCTCCAGCCCGCCGAAGGAGAACATGATAATGGCCATCATCATCACCAGACCGGTGAAGCCATGTGGCAGGAAGCCACCTTGATCCCACAGGTTGCTGACGCTGGCCTGCGGGCCACCGTTGCCGCTAAATAGCAGCCAGCCACCGAACAGGATCATCGCCACGACCGCAATAACCTTAATAATGGCAAACCAGAACTCCATCTCACCGAATACTTTTACGTTGGTCAGGTTGATAGCGTTGATTACCACGAAAAAGACGGCGGCAGAGGCCCAGGTAGGGATCTCCGGGTACCAGAACTGGATGTATTTTCCGACGGCAGTCAGCTCAGCCATGGCAACCAGAACGTACAGCACCCAGTAGTTCCAGCCGGAGGAGAATCCAGCGAAACCGCCCCAGTACTTATAGGCAAAGTGGCTGAAGGAACCGGCTACCGGCTCTTCAACCACCATTTCACCTAGCTGGCGCATAATTAAAAAGGCGATAAAACCGGCGATAGCGTAACCCAGGATAATCCCTGGCCCTGCAGACTGGATAACGGACGCGCTACCGAGGAATAACCCGGTGCCTATCGCGCCACCCAGCGCGATAAGCTGTATATGGCGGTTTTTAAGACCGCGCTTTAGCTGATCGCCATGCTGTTGACTTTCCATCATGAAACCTCGTGTGTGGTTTTACTCTTCATCTTTCGAGTACTTATATTTTGAACCACGCAGTGACGCGTGTGTAAGTTTGCAATTCCGTTTGTTGTATTAATTTGTTTACGGAGATGCTTAGTAAAATGTTGCCTAAATACTTTTGTCTTGATCAGAATAATGTTATGCGAGCGCGAATGCACCTGCTTTATGAAGGGAGGATGACGAGTTGAATAAAAAGAAACCATTTGTAAGCGCGAGTTTATCTACCACAAAATTTCCATTTTGAATTTTTATTCGTTAATTTTGCTTTTTAAATCGATATTTAAGCAGGTGAATCGGTTCAGATGGGATAATTTTTCGTTTCAATTACGTTAAAACTACCTCGTGGTGGGTAAATTTAACATTTGTGCATAGTTACATGTTTGAAACGTTATTTCTGTAATGTTGTTAAAATATGCCTCCTTTACTGATTTCAATCAAAACCTGTATGGACAGAAGGTGAATACTTTGTTACTTTAGCGTCAAGAACATGAAATTGGTAAGACCAATTGACTCCGGGCAAATGGCTTAAGACAGGAAATCATGGCCTACAGCAAAATCCGCCAACCAAAACTCTCCGATGTGATTGAGCAGCAGCTGGAGTTTTTAATTCTTGAGGGGACACTTCGCCCCGGAGAAAAACTCCCACCGGAACGTGAACTGGCAAAACAGTTCGACGTCTCCCGTCCCTCCTTGCGCGAGGCGATCCAACGTCTCGAAGCGAAGGGTTTGCTGCTTCGTCGTCAGGGCGGTGGCACTTTTGTTCAGAGCAGCCTGTGGCAGAGCTTTAGCGATCCACTGGTAGAGTTGCTCTCCGACCATCCTGAATCCCAGTTTGACCTGCTTGAGACGCGCCATGCGCTGGAAGGTATTGCTGCTTATTACGCCGCACTACGCAGCACGGATGAAGATAAAACGCGTATCCGTGAACTCCACCATGCGATCGAGCTTGCTCAACAGTCCGGCGATCTTGACGGCGAATCTGATGCCGTTCTCCAGTATCAAATTGCTGTCACCGAAGCTGCGCACAATGTGGTACTGCTCCATTTGCTCCGTTGTATGGAGCCGATGCTGGCCCAGAACGTTCGTCAAAACTTTGAATTGCTGTATTCGCGTCGGGATATGCTGCCGTTGGTAAGCAGTCACCGTACGCGTATTTTTGAAGCGATTATCGCCGGGAAGCCGGAAGAGGCGCGTGAAGCGTCCCACCGTCACCTGGCGTTTATCGAAGAAATTCTCCTGGACAGAAGCCGTGAGGAAAGCCGTCGTGAACGCGCCTTACGCCGCCTGGAGCAACGAAAGAATTAGTGATTTTTCTGGCAGCAAGTTAACCAGAAGATGTTGTAAATCAAGCGCCATTTAAAGTGCGCGGCAACTAAACGCAGAACCTGTCTTATTACGCTCTCTGGCGAGAACGTAATGGGACAGGTTCCAGATAACTCAACGTATTAGATAGATAAGGAATACCCCCATGTCAGAACGTTTCCCAAATGACGTGGATCCGATCGAAACTCGCGACTGGCTACAGGCGATCGAATCGGTCATCCGTGAAGAAGGTGTTGAGCGTGCTCAGTATCTGATCGACCAACTGCTTTCAGAAGCCCGCAAAGGCGGCGTGAAAGTAGCGGCAGGTACAGGGGCCAGCAATTATGTAAACACTATTGCCGTTGAAGATGAGCCGGAATACCCGGGCAATCTGGAGCTGGAACGTCGTATTCGTTCTGCTATCCGCTGGAACGCCATCATGACCGTACTGCGTGCGTCTAAAAAGGACCTCGAGCTGGGTGGCCACATGGCATCCTTCCAGTCCTCCGCAACGGTATATGATGTGTGCTTCAACCATTTCTTCCGTGCACGCAACGAGCAGGATGGCGGCGACCTGATTTACTTCCAGGGCCACATCTCTCCGGGCATCTATGCACGTGCATTCCTGGAAGGTCGTCTGACTGAAGAGCAGATGAACAACTTCCGTCAGGAAGTTCATGGCAAAGGCCTGTCTTCCTATCCGCACCCGAAACTGATGCCGGAATTCTGGCAGTTCCCGACCGTATCCATGGGTCTGGGTCCAATCGGTGCTATCTACCAGGCTAAATTCCTGAAGTATCTGGAACACCGTGGCCTGAAAGATACCTCTAAGCAGACCGTTTATGCCTTCCTGGGCGATGGCGAGATGGATGAGCCAGAATCTAAAGGCGCTATCACCATCGCGACCCGTGAAAAACTGGACAACCTGGTCTTTGTTATCAACTGTAACCTGCAGCGTCTTGACGGCCCGGTCACCGGTAACGGCAAGATTGTTAACGAACTGGAAGGCATCTTCGCAGGTGCTGGCTGGAACGTTATCAAAGTCATGTGGGGCGGTCGTTGGGATGAGCTGCTGCGTAAAGACACCAGCGGTAAACTGATCCAGCTGATGAACGAAACCGTTGACGGCGACTACCAGACCTTCAAATCCAAAGACGGCGCGTATGTTCGTGAGCACTTCTTCGGTAAATACCCGGAAACCGCAGCACTGGTTGCTGACTGGACTGACGAGCAGATTTGGGCGCTGAACCGTGGCGGTCACGATCCGAAGAAAGTTTACGCTGCACTGAAAAAAGCGCAGGAAACCAAAGGCAAAGCAACTGTAATCCTCGCCCATACCATCAAAGGTTACGGCATGGGTGACACCGCCGAAGGTAAAAACATCGCTCACCAGGTTAAGAAAATGAACATGGACGGCGTGCGTTACATCCGCGACCGTTTCAACGTTCCAGTTACCGATGAGCAGGTTGAAAACCTGTCTTACATTACCTTCCCGGAAGGTTCTGAAGAGCATACCTATCTGCACGCTCAGCGTCAGAAACTGCACGGCTACCTGCCGGCTCGTCAGCCTAACTTCACTGAGAAGCTGGAGCTGCCGGCGCTGGAAGACTTCGGTGCACTGCTGGAAGAGCAGAACAAAGAAATCTCCACCACTATCGCTTTCGTTCGTGCCCTGAACGTGATGCTGAAGAACAAGTCGATCAAAGATCGTCTGGTGCCGATCATCGCCGATGAAGCACGTACTTTCGGTATGGAAGGTCTGTTCCGTCAGATTGGTATCTACAGCCCGAACGGCCAGCAGTACACCCCGCAGGACCGTGAGCAGGTTGCTTACTACAAAGAAGACGAAAAAGGTCAGATCCTGCAGGAAGGTATCAACGAACTGGGTGCTGGTGCATCCTGGCTGGCGGCTGCGACCTCTTACAGCACCAACGATCTGCCGATGATCCCGTTCTACATCTACTACTCCATGTTCGGGTTCCAGCGTATCGGTGACCTGTGCTGGCAGGCGGGTGACCAGCAGGCGCGCGGCTTCCTGATCGGCGGGACTTCTGGTCGTACGACGCTGAACGGTGAAGGTCTGCAGCACGAAGATGGTCACAGCCATATTCAGTCTCTGACTATTCCGAACTGTATCTCTTACGATCCGTCTTACGCGTACGAAGTTGCGGTCATCATGCACGATGGTCTGGAGCGTATGTACGGTGAGAAACAAGAGAACGTTTACTACTACATCACCACGCTGAACGAAAACTACCACATGCCGGCAATGCCGGAAGGTGCTGAGGAAGGTATCCGTAAAGGTATCTACAAACTCGAAACCCTCGAAGGTAAGAAAGGTAAAGTTCAGCTGTTGGGCTCTGGTTCTATCCTGCGTCACGTCCGTGAAGCAGCGCAGATCCTGGCGAACGACTACGGCGTAGGTTCTGACGTGTATAGCGTCACGTCCTTCACTGAACTGGCGCGTGATGGCCAGGATTGTGAGCGCTGGAACATGCTGCATCCGCTGGAAACTCCGCGCGTTCCGTACATCGCTCAGGTGATGAACGACGCACCGGCTGTAGCATCTACTGACTATATGAAACTGTTTGCCGAACAGGTTCGTACTTATGTACCGGCTGATGATTATCGCGTACTGGGTACTGACGGCTTCGGTCGCTCTGACAGCCGTGAAAACCTGCGTCACCACTTCGAAGTTGATGCTTCCTATGTGGTTGTAGCGGCACTGGGCGAACTGGCTAAACGTGGCGAAATCGATAAGAAAGTGGTTGCTGACGCTATCACCAAATTCAATATCGATGCAGATAAAGTTAACCCGCGTCTGGCGTAAGAGGTAAAAGAAACATGGCTATCGAAATCAATGTACCGGACATCGGGGCTGATGAAGTTGAAATCACCGAGATCCTGGTCAAAGTAGGCGACAAAGTTGAAGCTGAACAGTCGCTGATCACCGTAGAAGGCGATAAAGCCTCTATGGAAGTTCCGTCCCCTCAGGCAGGTATCGTTAAAGAGATCAAAGTCTCTGTTGGCGACAAAACTGAGACCGGCAAACTGATCATGATTTTCGATTCCGCCGACGGTGCAGCAGCAGCTGCACCTGCTCCGGCAGAAGAGAAGCAAGCAGCCGCTCCGGCAGCTGCACCTGCTGCGGCAGCAGCGAAAGACGTACACGTACCGGACATCGGCGGCGACGAAGTTGAAGTCACCGAGATTATGGTCAAAGTCGGCGACACCGTTGCGGCTGAGCAGTCTCTGATCACCGTAGAAGGCGACAAAGCCTCTATGGAAGTCCCGGCACCGTTCGCGGGTACCGTGAAAGAGATCAAAATCAACACCGGCGACAAAGTGTCTACTGGCTCCCTGATTATGGTCTTCGAAGTCGCTGGTAGCGCGCCAGCCGCGGCACCAGCTCAGGCTGCTGCACCGGCAGCCGCAGCGGCTCCGGCAGCGTCTGGCTCTAAAGAAGTTAACGTACCGGACATCGGTGGTGACGAAGTTGAAGTCACTGAAGTGATGGTCAAAGTGGGCGATAAAATTGCCGCTGAGCAGTCACTGATCACCGTTGAAGGTGACAAAGCGTCGATGGAAGTGCCGGCACCGTTCGCGGGTACCGTGAAAGAAATCAAAATCAGCACCGGCGATAAAGTGAAAACCGGTTCTCTGATTATGGTCTTCGAAGTTGAAGGCGCGGCACCGGCTGCTGCCCCTGCCCAAGCGGCTGCTCCGGCTCAGGCCGCAGCACCTGCACCTGCCGCAGCTCCGGCTCAGGCCGCAAAAGCTGAAGGCAAATCTGACTTCGCAGAAAACGACGCTTACGTCCATGCAACGCCGCTGATTCGTCGCCTTGCGCGCGAATTCGGTGTGAACCTGGCGAAAGTGAAAGGGTCTGGCCGTAAAGGTCGTATCCTGCGCGAAGACGTTCAGGCTTACGTGAAAGACGCGGTTAAACGCGCTGAATCTGCACCGGCAGCTGCGGCTGGCGGCGGTATCCCGGGCATGCTGCCTTGGCCGAAAGTGGACTTCAGCAAGTTTGGTGAAATCGAAGAAGTGGAACTGGGCCGCATCCAGAAAATCTCTGGCGCTAACCTGAGCCGTAACTGGGTGATGATCCCGCACGTTACCCACTTCGACAAAACCGATATCACCGATCTGGAAGCGTTCCGTAAGCAGCAGAACGCCGAAGCTGAAAAACGTAAACTGGATGTGAAATTCACCCCAGTAGTCTTCATCATGAAAGCGGTCGCAGCGGCTCTCGAGCAGATGCCACGCTTCAACAGCTCCCTGTCCGAAGATGGCCAGAAGCTGACGCTGAAGAAATACATCAACATCGGTGTTGCGGTCGATACGCCAAATGGTCTGGTTGTTCCGGTCTTTAAAGATGTGAACAAGAAGAGCATTACCGAGCTGTCTCGTGAACTGACGGTGATCTCTAAGAAAGCGCGTGATGGTAAGCTGACGGCTGGCGAAATGCAGGGCGGTTGCTTCACTATCTCCAGCATCGGCGGCCTGGGGACTACCCACTTCGCACCGATTGTGAACGCGCCTGAAGTGGCTATCCTTGGCGTGTCCAAGTCGGCTATTGAACCGGTGTGGAATGGTAAAGAGTTTACTCCGCGTCTGATGATGCCGATTTCTCTCTCCTTTGACCACCGCGTGATTGACGGTGCTGATGGTGCTCGTTTCATTACCATCATCAACAACACGCTGTCTGACATTCGCCGTCTGGTGATGTAAGCGAAAAAGCCGGCCCGACGGCCGGCTTTTTTCTGGTAATCTCATGAAGTCAGTGAGGTTATTGTGCGAAAGACAAATCGGTTGCCGTTTGTTGTTTCAAAATTGTTAACAATTTTGTAAAATACCGGCGGATAGAACGACCCGGTGGACGACGGGTATAAATTAAGAGGTCATGATGAGCACTGAAATCAAAACTCAAGTCGTGGTACTTGGGGCAGGCCCGGCAGGTTACTCTGCTGCCTTCCGTTGCGCAGATTTAGGTCTGGAGACCGTCATCGTAGAACGTTACAGCACCCTTGGTGGTGTTTGTCTGAACGTCGGCTGTATCCCTTCTAAAGCGCTGTTGCACGTAGCAAAAGTTATCGAAGAAGCGAAAGCACTGGCCGATCACGGTATCGTCTTCGGTGAGCCGAAAACCGATATCGACAAGATTCGTACCTGGAAAGAAAAAGTTATCACTCAACTGACCGGCGGTCTGGCTGGTATGGCTAAAGGCCGTAAAGTGAAAGTGGTAAACGGTCTGGGTAAATTTACTGGGGCTAACACCCTAGAAGTTGAAGGCGAAAACGGTAAAACCGTGATCAACTTCGACAACGCTATCATCGCGGCGGGTTCCCGTCCGATTGAACTGCCATTTATTCCGCACGAAGACCCGCGTGTGTGGGACTCCACCGACGCACTGGAACTGAAAACCGTACCAAAACGCCTGCTGGTTATGGGTGGCGGTATCATCGGTCTGGAAATGGGGACCGTTTACCATGCGCTGGGTTCAGAGATTGACGTGGTTGAAATGTTCGACCAGGTTATCCCTGCTGCCGATAAAGACGTGGTAAAAGTCTTCACCAAACGTATCAGCAAGAAATTCAACCTGATGCTGGAAACCAAAGTGACTGCCGTTGAAGCGAAAGAAGACGGTATTTACGTTTCCATGGAAGGCAAAAAAGCACCTGCTGAAGCACAGCGTTACGACGCCGTACTGGTTGCTATTGGTCGTGTACCGAACGGTAAAAACCTCGATGCAGGCAAAGCGGGCGTTGAAGTTGATGACCGTGGCTTTATCCGCGTGGACAAACAGCTGCGTACCAACGTACCGCACATCTTTGCTATCGGCGATATCGTCGGTCAGCCGATGCTGGCGCACAAAGGTGTTCATGAAGGCCACGTTGCCGCTGAAGTTATCGCCGGTAAGAAACACTACTTCGATCCGAAAGTGATTCCGTCCATTGCCTACACCGAACCAGAAGTTGCCTGGGTCGGTCTGACCGAGAAAGAAGCGAAAGAAAAAGGCATCAGCTACGAAACCGCCACCTTCCCGTGGGCTGCTTCTGGCCGTGCTATCGCTTCTGACTGTGCAGACGGTATGACTAAACTGATTTTCGACAAAGAATCTCACCGTGTTATCGGTGGTGCGATTGTCGGTACCAACGGCGGCGAGCTGCTGGGCGAAATCGGTCTGGCGATCGAAATGGGTTGTGATGCGGAAGACATCGCGCTGACCATCCACGCACACCCGACTCTGCACGAGTCCGTGGGCCTGGCGGCAGAAATCTTTGAAGGTAGCATTACCGACCTGCCGAACCCGAAAGCGAAGAAGAAGTAATCTTCTGACTTTGTAAGAAACGCCTCTTCGGAGGCGTTTTTTTTGCCTGTAGCTACCTGTTCTGGTAGTGATCTTATTGATATTTCCTCTAAAAATTTCCATTCAACTGCCGATACTTTTTTCACCATTGTGTGGCTACTGGCCGCGCGGAGAAGAGGCTCTGGACTCTCTATTACACGAAAAAAGGAAAAAACATGTCTTTAAAAAAAATCGCGGTTGTTGGCATGGTTGTCGCGGCAATGACGCTGACCGGTTGTGGTGCAATGACGACCGCCGTGAAAAAACGTAACCTTGAAGTGAAAACGCAGATGAGTGAAACCATCTGGCTGGAGCCTTCCAGCGAGAAGACTGTCTATATTCAAGTTAAAAACACCTCTGATAAAGATATGAGCAACCTGCAGACGTTGTTAGCCAATGACCTGTCAGCGAAAGGGTACAAAGTGACCAGCTCTCCGGACAGCGCCTACTATTGGGTACAGGCAAACGTGCTAAAAGCGGACAAAATGGATCTGCGTGAGTCGCAGGGATTCCTGAAAACCGGTTATGAAGGTGCCGCGATGGGGGCCGCTTTAGGAGCTGGTATCACGGCGTATAACAGCAACTCCTCCGGTGCCGCGCTGGGTGTCGGGTTGGCGGCGGGTCTGATCGGCATGGCCGCAGATGCGATGGTTGAAGATGTGAACTATACCATGGTTACCGACCTGCAAATCTCCGAACGCAGCAAAGCGAAAGTAACCACGGATAATGTAGCGGCCCTGCGTCAGGGCACGTCTGGCATCAAACTGCAAACCAGCAGCGCGCAGGGTGATCGCGCGAAATATCAAACCCGCGTAGTCTCTAACGCCAACAAAGTTAACCTGAAATTCGAAGAAGCTAAGCCGGTGCTGGAAGCGCAGCTGGCGAAGTCGGTGGCGAACATTCTGTAAGATAACCTGCCGGGTAGCACTCGCGCTGACCCGGCCTTCGGTTTTCCCCCGTTTTACTGCGCGACGGGATGCCAGCTTTTATCCGGGGCGTAGGTGGTCAACGCCTGCGCTTTTTCTTGTGATGCTTCACCAAGATCTGCCTGGTAGACGGTGTCATCGCCGTTAATCATAAAGCTCATCACGCCCGTATGACCGTAGCTGACGGGCCAGGCCACCATCGCAAAGCCGCTGGTTTTGTCGGGAAGGATGCGGAAACGATAACCGTGATAACCCGTGCCAGGCTCTTGCGGGCTGAAGGCCGGTCCCAGAGGGCTTGGCGCTTCACCTGGCGCAACGGGCCAGTACAGGCCATCCTTTTTCCCTTCCGTGCTGACAACCTTCTGCGCATACTTCTGGTTCATCGCAAAATAGCTCTGCTGAGCATCTACATAGGCGTGTAATGCCTCGATGGCGGCGAGTTCGTTGCGGCCAATTTCGCGAGTCTGGATCTCTTCGGCGGCTTGCTGCATATCAAATTGCCAGCCGGATGTGGTTTTGATCACCGGGATTGGCAACTGCCAGCCGCTGTCCCCGACAACAAGGTGCGCGGTATTGCCCTCGACGACGGTATTATGATGGACCTTCCAGTCACGCAGGAAGCGATCAACGGCATCAGGATCGACACCTTCTGGCGGCAGAAAATCGCGCCAGTCTTCTCCAAGCAGGTTGTTCATCGCACTTTCATTTTGTTCACCGATCGCGCTGGCCAGTGCGTCGGTTGCCTGGTCTGGTGTACTGAAAGATTGCTGTGCCATCGCGGTGGCCGAAACCATGAACAACACCATTCCACTGAGTAATTTCATTTTCATGTCGGTTCCCTTAACGATGACGGAGTTCACGGTGTTCAGCGCGCCCGCCGGATGCCTGGCGCGATGGTTGGTTGCGGGATATTTCCCTGCTCTGAGCGCCTCGCTGCTGCTGTGCTTGCCAGCTGCCTGAGCGACTATCGTTACCGCTCAGCGCATTGGCGCGCGGCTGACTGGTGCGCTGTTGAGTATTCCGCTGTTGCACGTTGTGTTGCTGTGCAGGTTGCGAAACCCGTTTCTCCTGTCTCTGCGCGGTCGTCTGGCGAGTCTCTCGTTGTTGCGTGCTTGTCCGTTTCGCGGTTTGTGGTTTGGTGTCGTAGCCACGGTAGTTGTTGCGCTGAGAAATCTGCTTCAACTGTTGATTTGATGCCTGGCGCTGAGCATCTTTCGTTCCTGGGCGCGCGGTCTGAGAAAGCGTTTTACCCGTCGATTTCTCCATCTGACTCATGGCTGCCTGACGCTGGCTATCGCGGTTGACCGCTCTTTGCGGGTTTTGCTGGGTCGCACTGAGCCCGGTTGCCGTGTTTGTGGCGTGGAAGCGGTTATTGAGCTGGTTATTCGCATAGGGCACACCCTCACGATAGGCCGGGTTATGCTGCCAGGTACGGTTGGCGTCAGTCAGCCGCTGACCACTGATTTTATTGAAGTTATCAACGTTGATATTGATGTTGTTATCGCCGTTGCGGTTATAACCGCCATGATTATCCCAGTCATCATTATTATGGTGGTGGTCCCAGTCGTCGTCGTCATCCCAGTCGATGTTGCTGAAGATGGCATAGGTTGTCGCTACCCCCAGACTGAAGCCTAAACCGTTAACGAAGCTGCTGCCAAATTGCTCACCGGGCGATGGCGGCAGATAGGTGGGAGGATAGGCGGTATTTGGCCAGGTGCCGTACACCGTATTCGGGTTATAGGTCGGAACGTAAACCACCTGCGGATCGGCGGATTCAATTTTAATAACCGTTGGGCTTGTTGTGGTGGTGGTCGTGGTATGAGTTGTCGACTGACTGGTGTCGGTTTTCGTCGGTGCAGGCTTTGTTACGGTGGTAACCGTCTGCTGAGGCGTTGATTGTAATGCCCCGGTTTGCTGCGCCAGTGCGCGCAGGCGTTGAACCGAATCCATCACGTCTTGCGGCTGCGCGAGGAAAGCATCACCCAGGCTTTGTACCCACGGCGGATTTTCACCTAACAGTGACATCAACTGAGGAAATGCGACCAGTGATTTTACGCTGGGGTCCCAGGGCTGTCCGGCAACGGCCTGAATAGCGGCGTCACCCTGCATTTTAGGATTGTCTTTAGACCACTGTGCGGCCTGGATAACGTTGGCCGGATAGGTCGCCGCCATCAAAATTTGCGACAGCAATGCATCCGGGTACAGCGCGACTGGCGCAACCCACTGATCGATTTGTGCGGCAGTGTATGTTGGTGCGACAGCGGGCGCGGGTTGCACGGCAGGTGCAGCTACGGGCGCTGGAGCAGGTGCTGAAGGTTGTTGTGCGACAGGGGCCGGTGCAACGGGTTCCGTTGTGCGACTTTTGACGAACATCACGCCAGAGGCGGCAAACAGCCCGGCACTGCACAGAAGGACGAGCAGATGTGGCTTAAAGGGCAACTTCATAAAATGACTCCAACGAGACAAGCGCTGTGCCGTAAGGCGTTTCTGTTGCCGCGAGTATTATTCACCCGTGTTTTACAGTTTTGACTTTTATTGGGTAACCGCCCGGTATGTCCGGAAAAAGAGTGTGAACATTTATTACACAATTATATCTGATGCCTGAAAATGCGTAGAAATATTCTGATGCCGCCGTTTTAAATCAATCGCTTTAAGAGAGTGGGAGGGGACACAAATTTGCCTCGCCTCCTTGCTATACCATTCTTAACGATTCAGCCAATTTTTTATGTTGCTTTTTTGTAAACGGATTAACACTTAGTGAAAATCCTGTTATTGTGCCTTATGCGGTACCGGGCATTTACCCTACAAACTGCTGTCTTACAGGAGCGTGAAGAGAATCGCCTACCGCATATGACAATGAGAGCGAGGAGATACCGTCGTGCTAGAAGAATACCGTAAGCACGTAGCTGAGCGTGCCGCCTTAGGGATTGTGCCAAAACCGTTAGACGCAACCCAAATGGCCGCACTTGTCGAGCTGCTGAAGACTCCGCCTGTGGGCGAAGAAGAATTCCTGTTAGACCTGTTGATCAACCGCGTTCCTCCTGGCGTAGATGAAGCCGCTTATGTTAAAGCGGGTTTTCTTGCTGCCGTCGCGAAAGGCGACACTATGTCCCCGCTGGTGACACCAGAGAAAGCCATTGAACTGCTGGGCACCATGCAAGGCGGATACAACATTCATCCGCTGATTGACGCGCTGGACGATGCGAAACTGGCGCCGATTGCTGCCAAAGCGCTCTCTTCAACGCTGTTGATGTTCGATAACTTCTATGACGTAGAAGAAAAAGCCAAAGCGGGCAACGCCTACGCGAAGCAGGTAATGCAGTCCTGGGCCGATGCCGAATGGTTCCTGAACCGTCCAGCACTCGCTGAGAAAATGACCGTTACCGTGTTCAAAGTGACCGGCGAAACCAATACCGACGACCTGTCTCCGGCTCCGGATGCATGGTCGCGTCCGGATATCCCGCTGCACGCGCTGGCGATGTTGAAAAACGCCCGCGAAGGCATTGAGCCGGATCAACCGGGTGCCGTTGGTCCGATCAAACAGATTGAAGAACTGCAGAAGAAAGGCTACCCACTGGCCTACGTTGGCGACGTTGTCGGCACCGGTTCTTCACGTAAATCTGCGACCAACTCCGTACTGTGGTTCATGGGCGATGACATCCCGAACGTGCCGAACAAGCGCGGCGGTGGTCTGTGCCTCGGTGGTAAAATTGCGCCAATCTTCTTCAACACCATGGAAGATGCAGGCGCGCTGCCGATTGAAGTGGACGTAAACAACCTGAACATGGGCGACGTGATTGACGTTTACCCACTCAAAGGTGAAGTGCGTAACCATGAAACCAATGAACTGCTGGCGACCTTTGAGCTGAAAACCGATGTGCTGATTGACGAAGTACGCGCCGGTGGCCGTATTCCGCTGATCATCGGTCGTGGCCTGACCACCAAAGCGCGTGAAGCGCTGGGTCTGCCGCACAGCTACGTATTCCGTCAGGCGAAAGACGTGGCGGAAAGCAACCGCGGCTACTCGCTGGCACAGAAAATGGTCGGGCGTGCCTGCGGTGTTACCGGTATTCGTCCGGGTGCTTACTGCGAACCGAAAATGACCTCTGTAGGTTCTCAGGACACCACCGGTCCAATGACCCGTGATGAACTGAAAGACCTGGCGTGCCTGGGCTTCTCCGCAGACCTGGTGATGCAGTCGTTCTGTCATACCGCCGCCTATCCGAAGCCGGTTGACGTGACCACGCACCACACGCTGCCTGACTTCATCATGAACCGTGGCGGCGTCTCGCTGCGTCCGGGCGATGGTGTTATTCACTCGTGGCTGAACCGCATGCTGCTGCCGGATACCGTCGGTACCGGTGGTGACTCGCATACCCGTTTCCCGATCGGTATTTCCTTCCCGGCGGGTTCTGGTCTGGTAGCGTTTGCCGCTGCAACCGGCGTGATGCCACTGGATATGCCGGAGTCAGTGCTGGTGCGCTTCAAAGGCAAAATGCAGCCGGGTATCACCCTGCGCGATCTGGTCCATGCGATCCCGCTGTACGCGATCAAGCAAGGCCTGCTGACCGTTGAGAAGAAAGGTAAGAAAAACATCTTCTCCGGCCGCATCCTGGAAATCGAAGGCCTGCCGGATCTGAAAGTCGAGCAGGCATTTGAACTGACCGATGCGTCCGCTGAGCGTTCTGCTGCTGGCTGTACCATTAAGCTGAACAAAGAGCCGATCGTTGAGTACCTGACATCTAACATCGTCCTGCTGAAGTGGATGATCGCCGAAGGTTACGGTGACCGTCGTACGCTGGAACGTCGTATCCAGGGCATGGAAAAATGGCTGGCGGATCCACAGCTGCTCGAAGCCGACGCTGACGCAGACTATGCGGCAGTGATCGACATCGATCTGGCGGATATCAAAGAGCCAATCCTGTGTGCGCCGAACGATCCTGACGACGCGCGTCTGCTGTCTGACGTGCAGGGTGAGAAGATCGACGAAGTGTTCATCGGTTCCTGCATGACCAACATTGGTCACTTCCGTGCCGCAGGTAAGCTGCTGGATGCGCATAAAGGCCAGTTGCCGACTCGTCTGTGGGTGGCACCGCCAACCCGTATGGATGCCGCACAGCTGACCGAAGAGGGCTATTACAGCGTCTTTGGTAAGAGTGGGGCGCGTATTGAGATCCCGGGCTGTTCACTGTGTATGGGTAACCAGGCGCGTGTGGCCGACGGTGCGACCGTGGTGTCAACGTCAACGCGTAACTTCCCGAACCGTTTAGGTACCGGCGCGAACGTCTATCTGGCGTCTGCGGAACTGGCGGCCGTGGCGGCGCTGATTGGCAAGCTGCCAACGGCGGAAGAGTATCAGACCTATGTTGCCCAGGTGGATAAAACCGCCGTGGATACCTACCGTTATCTGAACTTTGACCAGCTCTCTCAGTACACCGAGAAAGCGGACAGCGTGATTTTCCAGACGGCGGTATAATTCGCTAGCGGATTTTGCACAAAAACGCATCAATGCCCGGAGAGGTCAGCTTCTTCGGGCATTTTTATTTCTATTCCTTATACCCGTTACGCTTTTTTTCTGCCGCGCTGCTGCGATAATTACAGCAAGGTGCAGTGCGGTATTGGCGCACTGCCGGGAGCAGAGGAACACATTATGGATTACGAATTTCTGCGCGATATTACCGGAGTGGTAAAAGTGCGAATGTCCATGGGCCACGAAGTGGTAGGGCACTGGTTTAATGAAGAAGTGAAAGAGAACCTGGCCTTACTGGATGAAGTGGAACAGGCAGCGCGTGCGGTAAAAGGCAGTGAGCGTTCCTGGCAGCGGGCAGGGCATGAGTACACGCTCTGGCTGGATGGCGAAGAAGTCATGGTGCGTGCCAATCAACTGGAGTTTACGGGCGACGAAATGGAAGAAGGGATGAACTACTACGACGAAGAGAGTTTGTCTCTGTGCGGCGTCGAAGATTTCCTGCAGGTGGTGGCGGCATACCGCGAGTTTGTTCAGCAGAAATAATGATTGCCGTCGGATGTATTTTGTAGGCCGGATAAGCGCAAGCGCCATCCGGCATCACATTATTTAACGTAGGCCAACAGGCTCAGGGAGTCACGCGCCAGCGCTTTGCACTTTTTGGCAACCGGGATCCCGATACCGCTTAAATCGCGGTAGCTGTCTTCACCGAGTGATTTCATGTCGAAGGTGTCGTAATTACTGAGGTCCCACTGGTTCTGCTGGGCAAAAAAGACCAGTGCGCGACGGATCTGCCCATTGGGCAAATTCTGGTATCCACAGTCATTTTTCAGAAAGACAAACACTGCCGTTAAATCGGCCATATCTTCGGCTTCGGACTCGCTGAGCGCGTAGCTGTTTGCGCATACGGCCATCAGGCTGCCGAACAAAATTGTTCTGAAAAACGTCTTCATTGCTTCTACCACTGCATCACGGAATTTAAACGTTAGCACACTGCGAGCGAAGCGACGACCTTTATTATCAGCGGTTCACTTGACCTTCCCGTAAGGGGAAGGCTTATGCTTAAAAGATAGCCTGCTTAAGCTGCTGAATATAAGGAAGTGATTATGCAACGTCGTGACTTTTTAAAGTACTCCGTGGCGCTGGGCGTCGCGTCAGCGTTACCTCTCTGGAGCCGTTCGGTTTTCGCTGCTGAGCGTCCTGCGTTACCTATCCCTGACCTGTTAACGACAGATGCTGCCGATCGTATACAGTTGATCGTTCAAGCCGGGCAGTCGACCTTTGCCGGTAAAACCGCGACCACCTGGGGATATAACGGTAATTTACTGGGACCGGCGCTGAAACTGCAGAAAGGTAAAGCGGTCACCGTTGATATCCATAATCAGCTGGCCGAAGAGACGACGCTGCACTGGCACGGCCTGGAAATTCCCGGCGACGTCGATGGCGGACCGCAAGGGGTTATTCAGGCGGGCGGGAAACGTTCTGTGACCTTCACGCCCGAACAACGGGCAGCGACCTGCTGGTTCCACCCACATCAGCACGGCAAAACCGGTCGTCAGGTGGCGATGGGGCTGGCCGGACTGGTGCTGATTGAAGATGAGGACATCCACAAACTGCTGTTGCCGAAACAGTGGGGCATTGATGATGTTCCGGTGATTATTCAGGACAAACAGTTCTCCGCAGACGGACAAATTAACTATCAGCTGGATATGATGACCGCCGCCGTCGGGTGGTTTGGCGATACGCTGCTGACTAACGGGGCGATGTATCCGCAGCATGCCGCGCCGCGCGGTTGGCTGCGTCTGCGTTTGCTGAATGGCTGTAACGCCCGCTCACTTAACGTGGCGGCCAGCGACAACCGTCCGCTGTACGTCATTGCCAGCGACGGCGGACTGTTGGCAGAGCCGGTGAAAGTCTCCGAGCTGCCCATGCTAATGGGCGAACGGTTTGAAGTGCTGGTGGATATCAGCGATGGCAAAGCTTTTGATCTGGTCACGCTGCCGGTGAGTCAGATGGGGATGGCGATTGCACCCTTTGATAAGCCGCATCCGGTGATGCGCATCCAGCCATTGCGTATCACCGCTTCCGGTACGCTGCCAGACACGTTGACCACCCTGCCAGCCTTGCCTTCACTGGAAGGACTGACGGTGCGCAGGCTGCAGCTGTCTATGGACCCGATGCTCGACATGATGGGCATGCAAATGCTGATGCAGAAATATGGCGACCAGGCCATGGCAGGCATGGGGCATGGGCAGATGATGGGGCATATGAATAATGGCGAGATGGGCCACGGTAAAATGAATCATGGCAACATGAATCACGGTAATATGAATCACGGCAATATGGGCAGCATGGACCACGGCGGGACGTTCGATTTCCATAATGCCAACCGCATTAATGGCCAGGCATTTGATATGAATAAACCGATGTTTGCCGCGACGAAAGGTCAGCACGAACGCTGGGTGATTTCCGGGCAGGGCGACATGATGCTGCATCCGTTCCATATTCACGGCACCCAATTCCGCATTCTGTCTGAGAACGGTAAAGCACCGGCCGCGCATCGTGCGGGTTGGAAGGATACTGTTCGTGTTGAAGGCGGCGTCAGCGAAGTGTTAGTGAAGTTTGATCACGATGCACCGAAAGAGCATGCCTATATGGCGCACTGCCATCTGTTAGAACATGAAGACACCGGCATGATGCTCGGCTTTACCGTGTAACAAAATGGCCGGGTGGCATTTTTGCCATCCGGTAAAACAGGATGTTCTTAAAATGGGCATTTACCGTTTCATTCATTAGCGCGGCGGATATACTGATATGATTAATAATAAATCATGAGGTTAGAATGGATCTTTTCCGCAAGGTACTCACCGCATCTTTTGTCATGATGGTGGCGATTTCAGCGCATGCCGAAATGAAAATGCAACGCCAGAATATCCCGCAGCTCAATTTGAGCATCGAAATTCCGCAAACGCTGACGCCAATGTCCGACGAAATGGCGAAAATTAAGTACCCTTCGGAAAATCGTCCGCAGGTTATTTATGGCGACGAGCGTGGCAAGGCCTCTTTAGGGATGACCGCCGGGCGCAGCGCGTTGCCCGCATCACAGTTGGATCAAGCGAAAGATGCGATGCTAAAAATGCTGACTAACTTCAAACCGCAGGCGGAAGCCGTGACCGTGGATGGGCATAAAGCCTGGCTAATTACCTTCCGCTCCCAGGCGCCGGATACCGAAATCCTAAATATGATGCTGGTAACGTCGGAAAAAGATAAAGCCGTGCAGGTCGCTTTTAATATGACCAAAGATTTGGTTGAACAATATCAGGATGTGGCGAAAGCATCGTTAATGTCGCTTAAATTTGATAAGTGATTGTTGTCAAAAATCTGAGAGCAATAAAAATACCCGCAGTAAATAGCGGGTATTTTTATTGAGTCTTGCTCAGGGTGGCTAGGGAAGACCCATGTTCTCTGTTCTGGCGTGGGGTAAAGATACCGTCATAGGACAACAGATGCCGCGAATAAAGGCTTTTACTGGTATACTTCGTACCTTGCGCTTAGATGCTGTCTTATTTAGAGTGAGCATTGAGTGATTTGTTTTTAAATCATATGGTTAGAGATATGAAACATACTGTAGAAGTCATGATCCCGGAAGCGGAGATCAAAGCGCGCATTGCTGAACTCGGGCGTCAGATTAACGAACGTTACAAGGACAGCGGCAGTGACATGGTGCTGGTTGGTCTGTTACGCGGCTCATTTATGTTTATGGCAGACCTGTGCCGTGAAGTGCATGTCTCCCACGAAGTCGACTTCATGACTGCCTCAAGCTACGGCAGCGGCATGTCGACTACCCGTGATGTTAAAATCCTCAAAGACCTGGATGAAGACATTCGTGGTAAAGATGTACTGATTGTCGAAGATATCATCGACTCCGGTAACACGCTGTCAAAAGTGCGTGAAATCCTCAGCCTGCGCGAGCCGAAATCTCTGGCTATTTGTACGCTGCTGGACAAACCCTCCCGTCGTGAAGTGAATGTTCCAGTCGAATTTATCGGCTTTTCCATTCCGGATGAGTTTGTTGTCGGTTATGGCATTGACTACGCCCAGCGTTATCGCCATCTGCCGTATGTTGGCAAAGTGGTACTGCTGGACGAGTAAAACTGCGAACGTGCCTGATGGTGAGCGTTTTGTAGGCCGGGTAAGGCGTAGCCGCCTCCCGGCAATGTTGCGTTACTTATGGTTACTGTGCTTTTTGCTGAGGTTCGACAGCCCCTGTCGGTAGCGCTGTTCCAGGGATTCACGGCTGGTGGCGGTCACGTCCAGATCGCGAAGTAGGCCATCATGAATACCGTAAGCCCATCCGTGAATAGTGACCTTCTGACCACGCTTCCAGGCTGAACGCATGATGGTGGAGTGGCCCAGGTTGTAGACCTGCTCCATGACATTCAGCTCGCACAGTGTATCAATACGACGCTCCGGCGGCATTTCCCCGAGCAGTGAGCTGTGTTTAAACCAGATATCGCGGATATGCAGCAACCAGTTATCAATCAGTCCCAATTCTGTATTTTCAATGGCGGCCTGTACGCCACCGCAACCGTAGTGCCCACAAATAATAATGTGTTCCACTTCCAGCACATCAACCGCATACTGAACCACTGAGAGGCAGTTCAGATCGGTATGAATTACCAGATTGGCAACATTACGGTGAACAAATAATTCGCCTGGTTCAAGACCGGTTAAACGTTCCGCGGGAACGCGGCTATCGGAGCATCCAATCCATAGAAAGCGCGGATTCTGCGCATGCGTCAGCGTTTCAAAAAATCCGGGGTCCTCTTCTATCAGCATCTTTGACCATAGTGCATTGTTGCTGATAAGTGTATCTATGTCTTTCATGGAGGCTGTAACCCAGTAAATTGCGTTGCGCTAATATAGGGTAACTCCTGATTTATTAAAACCAAATATCAAGTATTAGAATGTAAGGTAAGTATAAAACCATGACCATTGCTCTGGAACTTCAACAACTTAAAAAGACTTATCCCGGTGGCGTTCAGGCGCTACGCGGCATAGATTTGCAAGTCGAAGCGGGTGATTTTTATGCGCTTTTAGGTCCTAACGGCGCAGGAAAGTCCACCACCATCGGGATTATCAGCTCGCTGGTGAATAAATCCTCAGGGCGGGTGAGCGTCTTTGGCTACGATCTTGAAAAAGACACGGTTAACGCTAAACGCCAGCTTGGGCTCGTGCCGCAGGAGTTTAACTTTAACCCGTTTGAAACCGTGCAGCAGATCGTGGTGAACCAGGCGGGCTATTACGGCGTTGAGTATAAAGAGGCGGTAAAACGCAGCGAAATTTATCTAAAACAGCTCGATCTGTGGGAAAAACGTAACGAACGGGCGCGTATGTTGTCCGGCGGTATGAAGCGACGTTTGATGATCGCCCGTGCCTTGATGCATGAGCCGAAGCTACTGATCCTCGATGAACCGACGGCGGGCGTTGATATCGAACTGCGTCGTTCAATGTGGGGATTTTTAAAAGATTTAAACGACAAAGGCACGACGATTATTCTGACCACCCACTACCTCGAAGAGGCGGAAATGCTGTGCCGTAATATCGGTATTATTCAGCATGGTGAGCTGGTGGAGAATACGTCGATGAAAAACCTGCTTTCCAAACTGAAATCCGAGACCTTTATTCTCGATTTAGCAGCGAAAAGCCCGTTGCCCAAACTGGAGGGCTATCAATACCGTCTGGTTGATACTTCCACGCTGGAAGTCGAAGTGCTGAGAGAGCAGGGGGTAAACAGCGTGTTTTCCCAGCTGAGCGCCCAGGGCGTTCAGGTATTGAGTATGCGTAACAAGGCGAACCGACTGGAGGAGCTGTTTGTTTCTCTGGTGCATGACAAACAAGGAGATCGCACATGATGCAGCTTTACTGGGTCGCACTGAAAAGCATCTGGGCGAAAGAGATCCACCGTTTTATGCGGATCTGGATCCAGACGCTGGTCCCACCGGTCATTACCATGACGCTGTATTTTATTATCTTCGGTAATTTGATTGGCTCACGCATCGGCGAAATGCACGGCTTTAGCTATATGCAGTTCATCGTACCGGGGCTGATTATGATGGCTGTCATTACCAATTCGTACGCCAACGTCGCGTCGTCATTTTTCAGCGCCAAGTTTCAACGCAACATTGAAGAACTGCTGGTCGCGCCGGTACCGACGCACGTCATTATTACCGGTTTTGTCGGTGGTGGCGTGGCGCGCGGGCTGTGCGTAGGTATTCTGGTGACCGCTATCTCCCTGTTCTTTGTGCCGTTTCAGGTACATTCGTGGGTCTTTGTGGCGCTTACGCTGGTGCTGACGGCGGTCCTGTTCTCGCTGGCCGGATTGCTGAATGCGGTTTTTGCCAAAACCTTTGACGATATCAGCCTGATCCCGACCTTTGTGCTGACACCGCTGACCTATCTGGGCGGCGTGTTCTACTCGCTAACACTGCTGCCGCCGTTCTGGCAGGGACTGTCGCACCTGAACCCGATTGTCTACATGATCAGTGGTTTCCGCTACGGTTTCCTCGGCATTCATGATGTACCGCTGGTCACGACCTTTGGCGTGCTGGTGGTGTTTATTGCCGCCTTTTATTTACTCTGCTGGTATCTGATTCAACGCGGACGTGGGTTACGTAGCTGATTCTTTCTTCCTCTCCCGGACCGGGAGAGGAAGACTTTTGATGTTTATCACCGTTATGTATTTATCACCCTGATAAACTACTTGTCTGCTAAGGAGGTAGGCAATGTTAGGTTGGGTGATTACCTGTCATGACGATACGGCACAGGATATGCTGCATCGTCTGGAAAAAAAGTTCGGCCCGCAGGCGCAATGCCGGGCGGTGAGTTTTTGGCGCGGGCTCAGCGCAAATATGTTAAGCCGGATGATGTGTGATGCGCTTCACAACACCGACTCTGGCGAAGGCGTGATATTCCTGAGCGATATTTCGGGTTCTGCACCCTATCGCGTCGCGGCGCTGATGAGCCATAAACATTCCCAGTGTGAAGTGATCTCAGGCGTGACGTATCCATTGCTTGAGCGAATGCTTTTGTCGCGAGAATCGATGAGCAGCGCGGCGTTTCGCAATCAAATTGTTTCCCTCGGCGGTCCTGATGTCACCAGCCTGTGGCATCAGCAACAGAAAAATCCCCCCTTTGTGTTGAAGCATGATTTGTATGAGTATTAAGCATTGGTATTGATAATGCTTTTGCTACAATAACCGAGGTTTTTCGCCTCGGTTATCCCATATGGTTATGCGTGCTCTGCTTATTCTGATGTTCCTGTTTTCTGGTTTTGCGGTTGCGGCGTTGCCTGCGCGCTATATGCAAACCACTGAAGATGCTGCTGTCTGGGCACAGGTTGGCAATAAAATGGTGACGGTAGGGAATATTCGTGCGGGCCAGATCCTCTCGGTCATTCCCGGTGGCGAAGACTATTACGCGTTTACCTTTGGCTTCGGTAAGGGATTTATCGATAAAGGTCATCTGGAGCGCGTCCAGGGGCGACAGAAGGTCGAAGATGGACTGGGCGATCTCAATAAGCCCCTAAGCAATCAGAACCTGATCACCTGGAAAGATACGCCGGTTTATAACGCCCCCGACGCCGGGAGTGCGCCGTTTGGCGTGCTGGCGGACAATCTGCGCTATCCCATAATAAACAAGCTGAAAGACAGGCTGAACCAGACGTGGTTTCAAATCCGTATTGGCGACCGGCTGGCCTATATCAGCGCCTTAGATGCTCAGACCGATAATGGGATCCCGGTGCTGACTTACCATCACATTCTGCGTGATGAAGAGAACACCCGTTTTCGCCATACCTCGACGACCACTTCCGTACGTGCTTTCAGCAACCAGATGACCTGGCTGCGTGATATGGGCTACACCACGCTGACGATGTACCAGTTAGAAGACTACGTGCGTAACCGCGCTAATCTGCCCGCGCGCGCGGTGGTGGTAACCTTTGACGATGGCCTGAAGTCGGTCAGCCGCTATGCGTATCCGGTGTTGAAACAATACGGCATGAAAGCAACGGCGTTTATTATCTCATCGCGTATTAAGCGGCATCCGCAAAAGTGGGATCCAAAATCGCTGCAGTTTATGAGCGTCTCTGAACTGAATGGCATCAGGGATGTGTTTGACTTTCAGTCACATACCCATTTTTTACATCGGGTAGATGGTTACCGTCGGCCGATCCTGCTGAGTCGTAGCCACCATAATATCCTGTTTGATTTTGCCCGTTCGCGGCGCGCGCTGGCGCAGTTTAATCCGCATGTGCTGTACCTTTCATACCCCTTTGGCAGTTATAACGCCACGGCGGTGACGGCGGCAGGAGAGGCGGGGTTTCACTTAGCGGTGACAACGGTGAAAGGGAAGGTGAAGCCGGGGGATAATCCGTTCTTATTGAAGAGACTGTATATTTTAAGAACGGATTCGCTGGAGTAACCAGCCGCAGGGGTAAATCAAAAGTAGTCGATGGTGAAGGTACCGATGGCCTTAAACTCACCGGCGGTCACTGTACTACCATCATCGAGTGAGTACATACGTGCATAAAAAGGCAGGTCGTAGGAGGCGTTATTCGCGACGCTCGTCATTGGACTCCAGATTTCAGCGCCAGGTTTAAAGGCATTGGTGCCGTCACGAGTTATCGCATTGGTTTGCACGTAAACCCCAATCCCTTTCGCCGCATTGCTGCCGCTGAGTGTATTTTTGAGGAGCATATAGCCGTTGCCATCGGTGGTGCTGGCCGTTGAGGAAAGTTTAAAACGCATCCACACGGTGTTGGCACAGTACTTCATCTGCAAGGTAAAATTCTGATATGGCCAGTAGCCATCTCTGAGTGATGACATCATGATCTCACCGAAATCAACGTTGTTGGTACCGTTATTGGCCGATACCGCGCTGCACGTCGCTGCGTAAACCGGCACGCTAAAGCTGGTCGGTGTAACGTTAATGGTCCACGGGTTGTTATCATCAGAATCTGCTGTACCAATACGGATTTGTCCCAGCGTGCGAGAGTCTTTTGGCGTAATCGCGCTGACGTTGTTAACGTTTCCAGCAAACCCACCGCCCTGATATAGCGTCACGGTAGCTTTCATTTGCTTACTGTCCCAGTAGCTTTCGCTGCCGCTGTCGACCATGACCCATGAACCCCCATTTGACGATGGGAAATAACCGCCGCCGCCGCCGGTGCTGTACAGTTTTACCGCATAGTAAATACCGTCGATATTGGTAGGATAAAGTGCTCTGCCATCGGCCGCGCTGACTCTCGAGGCTTCGGTGGTATTCATATAAAATGCCACGCCGTCATTTCCGAGATCGCAATAGGTCCAGAGCTCATGGTCAAGCGAGGGGTCAAAATAGGTGAGTTCGTGTATGGAGCCAGAGATGTCGTCGGCCACAGAGTGAAATGAAATTGGGTATGTCCCTCCGCCGTTCAGCGCCATCGTGCCAGCTTTGCCCTTCTCTGCCAGGTGGCATTCTCTCGCGCTAACATTAAAGCTCAGGATTAATAATGTTACCGAGAGTAGTAGATATTTAATCATGTCATCTTCCTTGATTATTGATAAATAGCATCAACCAGCACATGGCTGGTGACCTTTCCGGCGCTCACGATGCCGGTATTCTGGTAGCGGGCGTAAAAGTCGTAACGGGTCAGATAGTTGGCTGATGTTGAAACGTCAATGGCGACGGATGAACTGCCGTCGCTATTGACGACATTACGGTTATCGCTGCTGGAGAAAATCACGATACCGACGTTTTCCGCCCCGCCAGTTGCCGCGGGGGTGTCGTTGATAAATACCTGCTGGCTCTCGGCAGGCCAGGTGCCGTTTTGCGGCTGAAAGCGGAACACCATTGCGTTAACCGTTGCCGTATCATCAGCGCAGCTTTCGACGTTGACGCTAAACTGCGTGCCGCTGTCGGCATCGCTCGGCTGCAGGCGTGTTGTGCCGTCGGCGTTGTAAAACCAACTCCGTGAAACGATAGGTAAATGTACCAATCCGTTATCGGAGAGGGAGATCTGGCAGGTGTTCTCCACGACGTTTGCCGTGATTGTGACGTCCAGACCTCCCGCGTCCTCATCCGCAAAGCAGGGGGCAGTGTAGAGTCCGCCAGTCACTCCCATTATCAGTAGTGCTCTCCCTAGTGGAGAGAGTATTTGGATGTTGAATGGCATGACGGCTCTACTCCTCTAGGTTTACTGATAGGTGACAACAAACGTGACCGGCGCGCTGACGCTGCCTGCCGTGACGTTGGAAATCGTTCTATCCTTGGCGATAACAATACGGGAGGCGAAAGCAACATCGAGCGTACTGCCGCTCATGGTGAGCGTTTGCGCGGGTTTGGTATTGCAGCTTAGCAGCGTTCCTGTTCCGGCTACGCCTTGCCAGACTTCAAAACCGGTGGCGTTGCCAGCAGAGAATGAATCTCCGTTAGTGTTTGGCCCTGAACACCCGCTCCCGGTACCGGCGACGACCTGATAGCTGGCGGTTTTGACGCCCGCGCAGTCGGTAAAGGCCACTTTGAACGGCTCGCTGCGGCTTTGATTGACCAGATCTGACTTAAAGACCTCGCCGAAATCCAGCGTACTGATAGCCTGACCACCGCTGTTCTGAATTTGTGCCGTACAGGTGCCCGCCGAGATAGTCGTGGTAAAGGTAGCCGAAACGCTGGTGGTACCGGTTATTGCGGCAAAAGAGTGAGCGGAGAAAAGCACTGCACCGGCAACGCCGCCCAGAAATGATAATTTTTTCATCAAGAGATCCCTTTTCTGATGATTATTCGTAGGTGAAGTTGAAGGTCGCTACGGCGCTAAAGTCACCGGTGGTGCCTTGGCCCGTGCGGGTTTCCGCTAACGTGGCGACTAACGGCACCTCTTTCGCGCTGATTTCTGCGCTGCTCCATATGATCCGGCCTGTATCGGACGCGGTGTTAATGGTGAAAGGCGCATCGGTTGCGGAAACCCTGGCGATAGTGATACCGAGGAAGCTTGCGGCATTAGCCGTTCCCGCTCCGTTGGCAATGATGTAGTCGGAATAGCCAGACTTGGTGCCCGTAATGGTGGTTTTTAGCCCTTGTAAGCTGTCCGGGCATTCGGTGATTTTCAGCTTAAAGGTCGCCTGTGCTGAACTGTCGCCGTTGACGATTTTATCGAGGCTGACGGTTCCGCCCGAGCCAATGGGGATGGTGTTATTTTGACCAGTACCACTGCCGCCTTCGATAGCCATATCACAGGTGGTTTCGCGCAGCGTTGCGGTAAAGGTGACATCCAGCGATGTCGCCTGGGTTGGGTATGCGGTTGCGAACAGCAGTCCGCTACAGCCCAGTAGGTAGAGTTTTTTCAGTCTCATTATCTTCATAATCCCTGTAAAAATAATGCCATTACATCTGGCAACGTTGGTTACTCAGTAGACGGGTAAGGCCAACTTTCTGTTCAGCTTTCTCGCTATCGAGCTGATAGTTGACGGTGCAGCGTCCGTCGCTGCCGCTGCCCCAGATGACAAGCAGTTTGCCGCTATCAACGACACCGCGAACATAAGCCATACCGGCCTGCCCGACGGTCCCGATAGATTCACCTTTTTCGTTTTGCACATCCGCGCCGAGCGGGATAAAGCCGTTATCGGTACGTTGTAACTCCAGCAGCAGTGAACGCCCTTCATCGGTTTCGAAATCCACCCGTACCACGGCGCCGCTGCGCGGAATTACCACGGAGCTGGTATTTTTCACCTCGACGTCGTGTTCCATTTTGTCGATATTGATGCCTACATTATTTTCTCGGTAAGCGGACAGATAAGGCTGGATGGCATAGCCAAAGCGGTTAATTTCGCCGTCGCCATTGGTTAAGCGCGCGCCTTTGGCCCCCGAAGCGTGAACCAGTGCCAGCGTGTCGGTATCGCCAATGCTGTTCGGCGCCAGCGTCAGGCCGCCGGAGTGCAGCAACATGCCGCCGCTGTAACTTAATGAATATTGACGGCTGTTATCGTCGGATGCGGAAGCCGACACGCTGAGTGGCCCCAGTGAGCTGTTGTAGCTACCGTAGCCGCCAACCTGGTTAATTGAGCCGCTGTCACTACGGCTGGCGCTGGTGTTAACGCTATAGTTAAAGCGATAGTCGTCAGTGTTACCGTTGGCGCTGGTGGCGAAGTTATTGTTCGACTTCAGATCACTGTTGACGCTCATGTTGACGGTGGAAAAACCGAGCGGCCTTTTGTTACGGCCGAACAGGTTTTCCAGCGGAATACTTAGACTTAAGTAAACGCTGTCGTCTTTATCACCGTATTCGTTATAGGTGCGCTGAACGGAAAGGCTGTAGCTGGCCCACGAGAAGGAATCGCTGTAGCCGATGCTGTATTGCGAGGTCGATGACGACTTGTTCCAGTAGTCCTCCCAACTCCCGTTGACATACAGGTTCCCGCTGCTGGAATCCCACAGAGAGACCGGCTGGCTAATATTGATTTGGAACTGGTTTTTCATGCGCTGGAAATTGCTGAACTCATTGTTTGCATCCGATCCGTTGTGCTTCACGTTATCGTTTAACGTAGCGGCATCGCGCAGCGACATGTAGTTTTCAGTCGAGAAACGGTAGGCGGCAATGTTGAAAGACGTTTGCGAATCTTCAATCAGCTTGCTCCAGGTGATGCGATAGCTCTGCCCGGTGAGGGTGTCCAGATCGTCGATCGATGTGTTTGAGTGCGTAATGTCAAAAGCGAAGGCACCCACTGGCGTATTGGTGGCGATACCCAGTAAGCCAGCGTAATAGCCGACGTCCATGTACTGAGCACCGGTGTAAACGGTGAAGGTATTATTCAGGCCGTAGTAGCCGCTGGCGTAGCCCAGTCGAGGCTTCTCTTTTAAGCCATTGTCGTGCAGTTCGCCTGCGCCAACGTCCCAGCGACCATAGCCAGGACGCAGCATCTGCGTGACGGAGGAGTAGGGCACCGAGAAGGTGCGCACGCTGCCGTCGGCTTCTTCAATAGAAACATCCAGATTGCTGCCATAGCCGGTGGTACTGAGATCGTTGATAGCGAAGGGGCCGGGCGGCACCGTGGTTTCATAAATTTTACTGCCGCTTTGCTTAATCGTGACCTTGGCGTTGCTTTTTGCCACGCCGCGAATTTCCGGGGCGAAGGTTGACGCCCCGCCGGGGAGCATACGGTCATCGTTATAAAAGCGAACGCCGCGCAGGCTGAAGGAATCAAAGGCATCACCGCGGGTAAAGGAGTCGCCAACCAGAAACTGCGAGCGCAATGCCGTGATATCACGCTGTAGATAAATATCCTGGCTAGAGTATTCGCTGCCGTTGTCTTTGTCCCAGTTCGCGTTACCTCTGGCACGCAGATGCCATGCGCCAAAATTGGCACCGTATTTTAATCCGGCATAGGCCGAGTCAGAGCTGCTACCGCTGTTTTCCGAATGCCAGCTGTTGAGATCATAAGAAAACATTGCCACCGGAATACCATCCTGCCATAACGAAGGATCGACGTATCCGTTAGGGTTTTTGAGGACGTAAATCTGCGGCATGGAGAGTGACAGTTCCTGAGTGCCGATATCATAATTCCATGAGGACTGCGGGAACTGTTTGGCAAGATCGACACATTCAGCAGACTCGAGATCCATCCCTGCTGTTTTGACGCCAATTTGCGTCAATAACTTGCTAGTGAAGCAGGGCGTAGCGCGTGGCGTGCCATTATCGTTGAAGGTAAAATCGCCCAGCAATTTACGCTGACCATTCAGCAGGATCTGCGTTTTATAGGTACCCGGTGGGACTGGGTTGCCTTTTGAATAACGACTTACGTCGATGTTTGAGCCAGTATTGAAGAGAAATTGATCGTTAAATTCAACATCATCCGCTAAAACTGGAGATGCTTCTTCTGCCATTACTGGAGACTGGAGTGCAATATAAATAGCTGTACACAATAATGATCGACGAAAAAGCATAGTTCCCTTATCTCTTCTGGATGCTGATATCCTTCAGCGCGGTAATTAATTAATGCTGGCCTGGTGCTTCTCTATCCCACCGAAATCATTAATTGCGGCATATTCTATTTTTCCACCTGATATATTAGGCGTGTTTTTTAGCGGAATAACTTCACTTGATAGCGGTGAGATCGTATGGGAATCGACATTTATTTTCTTACCGCTTGCCGTAATAGTGGCGCTTGCCATCGATACGTAATAAGGACTGCTATTATTGGCAACCAGTGTTCCGCCCTGCTGTGACCATTTCAGATTTCCCGCCGCGGTGGCCGGATCGCCCTGTAAACCGTCCGGGCGAAAAAACATCTTAATACGAGTACGGAACGCGAGCTGCAGGACGTTCTGGGCATTGGCGTCTTTTGCCTTTGGTGGAACTTCCAGCACGTTAAACCAGAACAGAGATTCCCGATCCTGAGGCAGGGCCTGCCCGGTCCACGTAATACGGACGGTCTGGCCTTTTGACGGATCAACGCGCGAGACCGGTGGCGTGACGATAAACGGTAATTTCAGCTCTTGTGGATTAACCGTATCACGACCGTCGTCCAGCCAGGACTGCACCAGCAGCGGTTTGTTGCCACGGTTTTCCATCTTGACGGTAACGTCTTTGGATGACTGTGTATACACCACGCGAGTGCCGGAGATAACGATGTCCGCACTGGCGCTAAATGTGCTTAACGCAGCGCTGGCGCATACCAGAGCAGCGAGGGTAAATTGGGTGTAACGATGCATATATGCTCCCTGCGATGCGCCTGCGGAAAAGGCAGGCGCATAATCCAACTACGGCGTGATTACTCGTAGGACATAGTAAAGGTAGCGTTGCTGCTGACTTTACCGGCGGTGATATCAGTCGTCCCTTTCACCCAGTCTGCGCTTGGAACGTAAGCCACGCGGTAAGCCAGTACGCCAACACCTTCGTCCAGCGTTGCTGTCTGAGTGTTGTTCGCCGGCAGGCCAACCTCGATGCGGTCAGTGTTGCTGGAACCGTTGTTATACAGCGCCAGGCTTACGTTATCGGCATGTCCAGAAACGCTCGGATCGGTTTTCAGGGTACCGTTAGACAGTTCAGCGAACTGCTGAGAGGTGAAGGTGGCTGACGCTTTGGTCAGCGTTGTCGGGCAACCGCTCAGATGCAGTTCGAACTCTTTGGAACCAACGCCGCCAGTATCAGTGGTCGCCCCTTCAACTTCGCTGACTTTTACCACTGGCATGGTGATGGTGACGTTGTTGGCGTCAACACCGTTGTTAGTGGTGATGGTGCAGGTGGTGTCAGTAACGGCACCATCAAAAGTGATCAGACCTACATCATCTGCGAATGCAGATGCTGAACCCAGTGCGAAAACAATTGCTGCCGCAGCAATGCTCAACTTATTCATTTGTTAACATCCATATAAAATAAAATATTCCCGGCAATAAATGGAGGGAGCCTAAAGAATTTTAGGTCTGGGGATTCTATTCTTGAAAGGACTGTAGGGGGAATTAAGAATTGTTGATAATGAATGTAGAATTGAACGTTTGAATGGCTTAGGTGAATATGTTAAAATCAAAAATAAGTTTTACAGGATTAATTAATAAAATATAATATATTTTGTGATGTTTATTTTTCTGCGTTTTTATATATTTTGTGAATAATAGCCCTGAAAAATATTTCAAGGCTATTATATTATCAGGCAACCTGTACCGGAATCGCTTTCGCAGTACGTTTCATTTCGTTATCGCCTTCGAAGTAGGCAACTTTCGGGCGCCAGGTTCGCGCTTCTTCATCAGACATCGTCACGAAGCTGGCGATAATCACGATGTCGCCAACTTCAGCGCAATGCGCCGCAGCACCGTTCACGGAGATGATCTTCGAGCCGCGTTCAGCCGCAATGGCATACGTAGAGAAACGTTTACCGTTGGTCACGTTCCAGATATCAATCGCTTCGTTTTCCAGAATACCGGAAGCATCGAGGAAGTCCTGGTCAATAGCGCAGGAGCCTTCGTAATGCAGGTCCGCCTGCGTGACCTTCACGCGGTGAAGCTTGCCTTGCAGCATGGTGCGAATCATAACGTCTATACCCTGTCGTTTACCTTGGCAAAGCAGGCAAAAACGACCTGCTTTGAGAAATTTTTAGGCAGTATTGCCCGATTTTTAGCCCCTGTCTACTGGGCTAATGTAACGCTTTGATTGTCGATGAGACGCGCCTGGCCCAGCCATGCAGCGACCAGAATTACTGCACGTTTACTGGTTTCGCTTAGCGCCAGCAAAGTATCGGCATCGCGAATCTGAATGTCATCGGCACGGAAGCCTTTTTCGTTCAGCTCCTGCTCGGCAATGGCAATGATCTCTTCCTGATCGCGCTCACCGGCCTGTAATTTTTCCCCAATCCGGCTCATCACTTTGTACAAGCCTGGGGCGATTTTACGCTGCTCAGCCGTCAGGTAGCCGTTGCGTGAGCTGAGGGCCAAACCGTCTTTGGCGCGAATAATCGGCACACCGACGATCTCAATGTCGTAACCCAGATCGGCCACCATTTTGCGAATTAGCGCCAGCTGCTGAAAGTCTTTCTCGCCAAAGCAGGCGATATCAGGCTGGATCAGGTTGAACAGCTTGCTAACGATGGTGGCAACACCGCGGAAGTGACCTGGACGACTTGCACCTTCCAGCATGGTGGAGAGGCCGGGAACATCAACGAAAGTGTGGCCTTCCAGACCCTGAGGGTAGATTTCTTCTACGGCTGGAGCAAAGACGTAATCGACTTTACGTTTGTTCAGCTTTTCGCAATCTTCTTGCAGCGTACGCGGGTAGCGCACCAGATCGTCCGGGCGGTCAAACTGCATCGGGTTAACGAAAATGCTGGCGATCACTACATCCGCTCGAGCCCGGGCTTCATCGACCAGCTTCATATGACCATCGTGCAGGTTGCCCATGGTGGGAACTAACGCGACGCGCTTACCTTCCTGACGCAGACGACGAACGTGCTGGCGCAGCAGCGGTAGGGTTTCAATAATTAGCACACCTTGACTCCTTAATGGAAACTGTGTTCTTCACCCGGGTAAACGCCGGATTCAACCTCGGTAATATACTGCCGCACCGCGGCGCGCATGTCGCCCGCTTCATTGAGGAAATTTTTGGCAAATTTCGGAATATGACCGCCGGTAATACCAAACGCATCATGCATCACCAGGATCTGACCGTCGGTGACATTGCCTGCGCCGATGCCGATGACCGGGATGGACAGCGCTTCGGTTACGCGTTTTGCCAGCTCAACCGGAACACACTCCAGCACCAGCAGCTGCGCACCTGCGGCTTCTAATGCCAGCGCATCGTCGAGCAGCGTTTGGCCCGCATCGCCACGGCCCTGCACTTTATAACCGCCAAAGATATTCACCGACTGGGGTGTTAAGCCCAGATGACCGCACACCGGGACCGCACGTTCGGTCAGCATTTTCACCGTATCAACCAGCCACGCGCCACCTTCAATCTTGACCATGTTTGCGCCAGCGCGCATCACCACCGCCGCGTTAGCAAAGGCTTGCTCCGGTGTGGCGTAGGCCATGAACGGTAGATCGGCAAGTAGCAGGCAGTTTGGTGCACCGCGACGCACTGCCCGGGTGTGATAGGCGATGTCTTCAACGGTGACTGGCAGGGTGGAATCGTGCCCTTGTATTGTCATTCCCAGTGAGTCGCCGACCAGCATCACATTGATGCCTTCGTCGGCAAAGAGTTTAGCGAAGCTGTAGTCGTAGGCCGTAATCGTCGCGAAGCGCTTTTTCTCTTGCTTGCATTTTTGCAGCAAGGAAATGGTCGTCGGTTTCATAACATTTCCTGAGTGTGAAAGTCATATTTACCGGCATTCTAGC
Source organism: Citrobacter sp. wls829 (assembly GCF_005280825.1). Lineage (NCBI taxonomy): Bacteria > Pseudomonadati > Pseudomonadota > Gammaproteobacteria > Enterobacterales > Enterobacteriaceae > Citrobacter > Citrobacter sp. wls829. Next base: position 64,267 of record NZ_SZWP01000029.1, on the reverse strand, counting down.
AGTCACATTCAGGGGGGCAATGGTTTTAAGCAACCGTTTGGCGCGAAAGCAGTAAACGCTAAAGGGGAGGGGAAGATTTACCAGTGGGCAGGTTTTGCTGCGCCAAGGAGGGTGAGGTGCTGATGCAGGCGGGTACCGTCCGGGAAAGTCAGTTCCGGCGCGATTTCAAACAGTGGCCACAGCATAAAGCCCCGGTTTTTCATATCGTAATGCGGAACGGTCAGACGGTCGGTATTAATCACGTCGTTGCCAAACAACATGATGTCGAGATCCAACGTGCGCGGACCCCAGCGTTCGGCTTTCCGTACTCGCCCTTGCTGCAACTCGATACGCTGCGTGTGGTTGAGCAGCTCTTCAGGCGCGAGCGTGGTTTCCAGCGCAACGGCGGCGTTCAGGTAATCAGGTTGATCCTGAGGACCCAATGGTGGCGTGCGGTAGAAGGAGGATACGGCGACGATCCGGCTGTCCGGGATTTCTCCCAGCGCCTGTACGGCAGCATTAACCTGTTCCAGCGGAGAGGCTAAATTGCTGCCGAGTGCGATATATACCCGTCGTCTTTCTAGCTGCATCTGTGTTGGCTTTCCTCGCTCATCCCTGTCACGTACTGATGTACGCTCCTGGGCATTTGCTGTGTCGCCGTCTTGATGCAACCCGAAATCCGTTGGGTATACGCGATGGGTCACGCACTTCCCTCGCGGCGCGGCGCACGTTTACGCGGACGACGATGGCGACGGCGTGCGTCTGGCTCTTCATCCAGCTCGTTCAGCATGCCTTTTTGCTCTGGTGGCGCGGAAACCTGGAATTCGCCCCACCACTGCGCCAGACGCTGCAGTTCGGCGTTGTTTTCCACTTCGGCACGCAGCGCCAGTAAATCGTAGGCTGCGCGGAATTTCGGATGCTCCATCAGCTTCCAGGCGCGTTTTCCCTGACGACGGGACATGCGTAACTGAAGCTGCCAGATATCGCGGGTGAGCGATGTCAGGCGTTTAGGAATCGCCAGCGAGCGGCACGCTTCGTCCAGCACGTCGTTCATCGCCAGCGCGAAAGCGTCGTAGTAGGCCAGACCGCTTTCCTGAGCAATTTTCTGCGCGGCTTCCAGCAGCGGGTACCAGAACATGGCGGCAAACAGGAACGCCGGATTGACACGCATATCGTTGTGGATACGGGTATCGGTGTTCTTCAGTACCTGGGCAATAATGCGTTCCATTGCGCTGTCACCTTCTTCGGTGAAATAGCGGGTAATGGTCGGGAACAGCGGCTGGAACAGGCTGTACTCACGCAGTTTCTTATAAGTTTCGTAGCCGTAGCCCGCCTGTAACAGTTTGAGAGCTTCTTCAAACAGGCGTGCCGGCGGAATATCGTTCAGCAAGGTTGCCAGACGCGGGATCGGCTCGGCGGTTTCCGGGCTGATACGCATGTCGAGTTTTGCTGCAAAGCGGACGGCGCGTAGCATACGCACGGGATCTTCACGATAGCGAGTTTCAGGATTACCGATCAGGCGAATGACGCCGTCTTCCAGATCCTGCATCCCGCCGACGTAATCGCGAACGGTAAAATCCGCTACGCTATAGTAAAGGCTGTTAATGGTGAAATCGCGGCGTTGCGCATCTTCTTCGATGGAACCGAAGATGTTGTCACGCAGCAGCATACCATTTTGACCGCGCTGTGAGGTTGCACGGTCGGCTTCGCTGCCTTCATGGTGTCCGCGAAAGGTTGCCACTTCGATAATTTCCGGGCCAAACATCACATGGGCCAGACGGAAACGACGTCCTACCAGACGGCAGTTACGGAACAGTTTCCGAACCTGATCGGGGGTCGCGTTGGTCGTGACATCAAAGTCTTTCGGCTTTTTGCCCAGCAAAAGATCGCGTACGCCCCCGCCGACCAGCCATGCCTCGTATCCAGCCTTATTAAGCCTGTACATTACCTTCAGGGCATTTTCACTGATATCTTTGCGGGAGATAGAGTGCTGCTCACGCGGGATTACCGTCATATGTGGACGGGCGACGGCAAGCTCGGCCTCGCGCTCCTCGCGGCTTAGCACCTTGCGGCAAAAATTAGCGACTCAGGTAAAAATAGTACACCTCGGTAGTGTCAAACTTTAGTCAGAACAAGTGTTGCTGTGTAAAAATAGCGGCTAATCATAGCTCAGCAAGAGGCATTTGAGAATGCCGGATTTACATTCACTGAACCCGGCACCGTCGTAAGCACCCAATTTTGCACCGCAGTATGCAGTAATTCTTCCACGCTTAGCGCTTGCCACGGTATTGCTATGTCTTGTCCGAGGAAGCGCAACGCGTCGATGAGAACAGGGCGCGGATCGCCTTGCGGCAGGGCAGGCGCATGATTCTGCTTAGAAAGTTTAGCCCCGTGTTCATTGAGCGCCAGCGGGAGATGAATATAGTCCGGTACCGGCCAGCCAAACTGCTGATACAGCGAAATTTGGCGCACTGTGGGCTCGATAAGATCCGCGCCACGCACGATTTCCGTCACGCCCTGAAAATGGTCATCAACCACCACCGCCAGGTTATAGGCAAACAGCCCATCGCGTCGGTGGATGACAAAATCTTCCCGAGCAAGCTGAGGGTTGGCCTGAATCTCGCCGCGCAGTCGGTCGTTAAACTGCATGACCGGGTGGCGTTGCTTGATACGCACCGCCGCGTGCTCCGGTCCGTGGCGTAATGTGCGACAGTGACCGTCATAAATGCCGCCAATACTCTGAATGCGGGCACGGGTGCAGGTGCAGTAATAGCTCAGATCCTGCTTTTGTAACCAGGCCAGCGCTTCACGGTACGCGTCATGGCGCTGAGATTGCCACAGTACTTCGCCATCCCAGTGCAGTCCGTAATGTTCCAGCTGACGCAGAATCGTATCTGCAGCACCGGGAACTTCACGAGGGGGATCGATATCTTCAATGCGCACCCACCAGATCCCGTGCTGTGCGCGAGCCTGTAGGTAGCTGCCGAGAGCGGCAATCAATGAACCAAAATGCAGTTCGCCGGAAGGGGATGGGGCGAAACGGCCAATATAGCGTTTGTCAGTCATGTCGGTGGATAGCATAAAAGAAGAAGGCGGGAGAAACTCCCGCCTGTAGTCAACGTGGTACAAATGACGGGATTAACCTGCCATCTGTTTTTCGCGAATCTCAGCCAGCGTTTTGCAGTCGATGCACAGATCGGCTGTCGGACGCGCTTCCAGACGGCGAATACCAATTTCTACGCCGCATGATTCGCAGTAGCCGAAATCTTCGTCTTCTACTTTCTTCAGCGTCTTCTCGATCTTTTTGATCAGTTTGCGCTCACGGTCACGGTTACGCAGCTCAAGGCTGAACTCTTCTTCCTGTGCGGCACGGTCAACCGGATCGGGGAAGTTAGCTGCTTCATCCTGCATATGAGTCACAGTGCGATCGACTTCATCCCTGAGTTGATTACGCCATGCTTCAAGAATACGCCTGAAGTGCGACAGCTGGGCTTCGTTCATATACTCTTCGCCCGGTTTCTCCTGGTACGGCTCCACCCCAGCGATGGCGAGAATACTCAGGGACGATGTTTTACGGTTTTGCCCTTCTTGCATGTTGCTTCTCCTTAACACGCACTATCGATCCCCATGTTCGGGGGAAAAATCAGGTCGCTATAAATAGCAGATGCTTTTCCGGATAGCAATTATCTAAACGTTACACTTGACAACCCTGTGAGGAAAAGCGTATTTGCGCACGCGGCCAGAATACTAATTAACCCGTTTGTATACGCCATTACAACGTAATGGCTAATGGCTCTTTAAGAGTCATGCCGTGGGCAGAAAGTTCCGCTTTATATACCAGAATTTCTACCCCCTTAAGCCGTGCTTCGACTAATAATTGCGCATATTTTGCATCGATATGGCGCGCGGGTGAAAAATGTGTAATGGCTGAATGCAGCACTGCGAAAAATATCACCGCTCGCTTGCCTTCGGCCGCTACGCTCATCAATTCCCGAAGGTGTTTCTGACCTCGTTCAGTGATGGCATCGGGAAAATAACCCTGATTTTTTTCCGCCAACGTGACTGATTTCACTTCAATATAGCAGTCAGGGCGGGAATCCGCCTGTAACAAAAAATCAATGCGGCTGCCTTCGGCGCCGTATTTTACTTCACTTTTCAATATGCTGTAGTTCGAAAGTTCTGAAATTAACGCATTCTGAATAGCTTCTTTCGTTAATCTGTTAGCCCACAGGGTGTTAACACAAATAAACGCACCGGATTGGGTTTGCGTTAATTCCCAGGTATGCGGGTATTTCCGTTTAGTATTTTCTGATGTTGAATACCAGACGGTGTCACCCGGTGTGGCGCAACCGGTCATCGCGCCGGTATTCGGGCAGTGTAGCGTTAAGGTTGTACCGTCGGGTGTGATCACATCCGCTAAAAAACGCTTGTAGCGCTGAATTAAAGTCGCGCGCTGAAGTGGCGGAGAAAATTCCATGGAAATGTCCTTTTATTTTTCGCCAAGCGTCCAGCGCTGTAGTGGCGTGTAGCGTGTGCGACCGCGTGCAAATGAAGAGGCGTAAAGCGCAAACTCGGTGACCGGAAATGACCAGCAAAAACCCGGCGGCGGGATCGTGACCGCATGGCCGGCATCGCGCAACAGTGTGATATGCGGATGAAACGGCTGTGGGCTTTGGTAACACCCGCTGCGCGCGGCCTGCGCCCGCAGCATACTCGCCAATTGCAACAGCCCGCGTGGCGGCTGGCGCATTCCTAGCCAGACCACGCGTGAGCGCAGCCATTGTCCGGCGTCATCCAGTGTTAGCGTAAAACCCGGCTGGCGAATACGCCCGGCCAGTTGTGACAGCGCCTGCTGCTTCTCAGCGCTGACCTCGCCTAAAAAGGCCAGTGTCAGGTGCAGATTGTCAGCCGCGACGGGGCGACCCGCTTCAGGCGGGAACTGTGCGGCTCGCCAGTGGATAAGCTGCTCCCGAACCTCGGCTGGCAATTCAATGGCAAAGAACAGCCTTTTTGGCTCAGACATGATGGATACTCGGTTATGAATTAACGCGATGCTACAATGCAGCGCGAAGAATGTTAACCCTCTGGAGCCATTTGTGACGACGTTGCCCGTTGCCGCCGTAGTGCCTGAACTGCTTACCGCCCTTGATACCTCACCGCAGGTTCTGCTGACCGCACCGACCGGCGCCGGGAAATCGACCTGGCTGCCGTTGCAGCTTCTTGCGCACAATGGCATTCAGGGGCGGATTATTCTGCTGGAGCCGCGTCGTCTGGCGGCCCGCAACGTGGCGCAGCGTCTGGCCGAGTTGCTGAACGAAAAGCCCGGTGAGACCGTGGGCTACCGCATGCGTGCTCAACACTGCGTTGGACCGCATACCCGGCTCGAAGTGGTAACAGAAGGTGTGCTCACGCGCATGATCCAACGCGATCCCGAGCTAAACGGCGTTGGCCTTGTGATCCTCGACGAATTTCATGAGCGCAGCTTGCAGGCTGACCTGGCGCTGGCGCTATTGCTGGATGTACAGCAAGGGCTGCGGGATGATTTAAAACTGCTGATCATGTCGGCAACGCTGGATAACGGGCGTCTGCAGCAGCTGTTGCCCGATGCGCCGACGATTGTCTCTGAAGGCCGCGCCTTTCCCGTAGAACGACGCTATCAGCCGCTGGCGGCGCATCAGCGCTTTGATGAAGCCGTGGCGGTGGCAACGGCGGAGCTATTGCGCCAGGAAAGCGGCTCGTTGCTGCTTTTTTTACCGGGCGTGGGGGAGATTCAGCGAGTGCAGGAACAGCTGACCTCGCGCGTAGGCAATGATGTTCTGCTTTGCCCGCTATACGGTGCGTTATCGCTTACCGAACAGCGTCAGGCGATTTTGCCCGCACCGCCAGGCTCGCGCAAAGTGGTGCTGGCCACCAATATTGCCGAGACCAGTTTAACTATCGAAGGTATCCGGCTGGTGGTGGACTGTGCGCAGGAGCGCGTGGCGCGTTACGACCCGCGCACCGGTTTGACGCGCCTGATTACCCAGCGTATTAGCCAGGCGTCGATGACCCAGCGAGCCGGGCGAGCAGGCCGTCTGGAACCCGGTATTTGCCTGCATCTGCTGGCGAAAGAGCAGGCCGAAAGAGCGGCGGCGCAGGGCGAGCCGGAGATGCTGCAAAGCGACTTGTCCGGCTTGCTAATGGAATTGCTGCAATGGGGATGCACTGACCCAGCGCAGTTAAGCTGGCTGGATAGGCCGCCGACGGCCAATTTGCAGGCGGCAAAACGGCTGCTGCACATGCTGGGCGCACTTGAGGGCGACAGGCTCAGTGCGGCGGGGCAGAAAATGGCTGCGCTCGGCAACGATCCGCGTCTGGCGGCGATGCTGGTCCGTGGCACAGATGACAACGAAGCGGCAACGGCAGCAAAACTGGCGGCGATTCTCGAAGAGCCCCCGCGCGGTGGCAGTACCGATCTGACGGTGGCGTTTTCACGCAATCAGCCGAATTGGCAGCAGCGTAGCCAGCAATTGCTGAAGCGCCTGAACATTCGAGGTGGGCAGCCTGATAGCGCGCTGATCGCCCCGTTACTGGCTTCGGCTTTCGCCGATCGCATTGCCCGACGTCGTGGTCAGGAGGGGCGGTATCAGCTGGCTAACGGGATGGGGGCGATGCTGGATGCCGACGACGCATCAGGGCGTCATGAATGGATTATTGCGCCTTTATTGCTGCAAGGCAGCGCCTCACCGGATGCGCGTATTTTGCTGGCCCTGCCGCTGGATATCGATGCGCTGATACAATCATCTCCTGAGTTGCTGCAGCAGTCCGACACTATTGAATGGGATGAAAATCAGGGGACACTAAAGGCATTGCGCCGCACGCAGGTAGGTCAGTTGACGCTAAAAGTGCAGCCGCTGGCCAAACCCTCGGAAGAGGAACTGCATCAGGCGATGCTGAATGGTATTCGCGATAAAGGGCTAAGTGTGCTCAACTGGACGCCGGAAGCAGAGCAGTTCCGACTGCGTCTGCAATGTGCGGCAAAATGGCTACCGGAATACGACTGGCCTGCCATGGACGACGCGTCGTTGCTGGCGACGCTGGAGAGTTGGCTGCTGCCGCATATGAGCGGTGTGCACGCTTTACGCGCGCTTAAAGCAGTAAATGTGGGCCAGGCATTGCGCGGATTACTGGACTGGTCAATGCTGCAACGTCTGGATAGTGAATTGCCCACACATTACACTGTGCCGACGGGAAGCCGGATAGCCATTCGCTATCACGAGGATAATCCACCGGCGCTGGCGGTCAGGATGCAGGAAATGTTTGGCGAGGCCAATACGCCGACCCTCGCGCAGGGGCGCGTCCCGCTGGTGCTGGAACTGCTCTCCCCGGCGCAGCGACCGCTGCAAATCACCCGTGATTTGAGCGCGTTCTGGCAGGGGGCGTACCGTGAGGTGCAAAAAGAGATGAAAGGGCGTTATCCCAAACATGTCTGGCCGGACGACCCGGCGAATACCGCGCCGACGCGGCGCACCAAAAAGTATTCATGAGTTGTAGTGGTAGGCCTGATAAGCGAAGCGCCATCAGGCAAAAAAATTGAGAGATTTCTTCTTCTGTCGCTTGACGGAAGAACAGAGAATCAGGTCTTTGCGCCTGAATGTTGCGGAGAAAAAGCATGGCGGGGAATGACCGCGAGCCAATTGGACGTAAAGGGAAACCGACGCGTCCGGCGAAACAAAAGGTGAGCCGTCGTCAGCTCAGAGATGATGAGTATGACGACGATTATGATGATGACTATGAGGATGAAGAACCGATGCCGCGTAAAGGTAAAGGCAAAGGGCGTAAGCCTCGTGGTAAACGCGGCTGGTTCTGGCTGCTGGTAAAACTGTCGATTGTCTTTTTGGTGCTGATTGCCATTTACGGCGTCTATCTGGATCAAAAAATCCGTAGCCGTATTGATGGCAAAGTCTGGCAGCTGCCTGCGGCCGTGTATGGCCGGATGGTTAACCTCGAGCCAGAAATGCCCATCGGCAAAAAAGAGATGGTGAAGCTGCTGGAGGCTACGCAGTATCGTCAGGTCTCGAAGATGACGCGGCCCGGTGAGTTTACCGTGCAGGCGAACAGCATTGAGATGATCCGTCGTCCGTTTGACTTCCCGGACAGTAAAGAAGGGCAGGTGCGTGCGCGTCTGACCTTTGACGGCGATCATCTGGACACCATCGAGAATCTGGATAACAACCGTCAGTTCGGTTTCTTCCGTCTCGATCCACGCCTGATCACCATGCTCTCTTCGGCAAATGGCGAGCAGCGTCTGTTCGTGGCGCGTAGCGGTTTCCCGGATCTGCTGGTGGACACGCTGCTGGCAACCGAAGATCGTCATTTCTACGAGCATGACGGCATTAGCTTGTATTCCATTGGTCGTGCGGTGCTGGCGAACCTGACGGCAGGTCGCACGGTGCAGGGCGCCAGTACGCTGACCCAGCAGCTGGTGAAAAACCTGTTCCTCTCCAGCGAACGTTCTTACTGGCGTAAAGCCAACGAAGCGTACATGGCCGTGCTGATGGATGCCCGTTACAGCAAGGACAGGATCCTTGAGCTGTACATGAACGAAGTCTATCTCGGCCAGAGCGGCGACAACGAGATCCGCGGCTTCCCGCTGGCGAGCCTGTATTACTTTGGCCGTCCGGTTGAAGAGTTGAGCCTCGATCAGCAGGCGCTGTTGGTGGGGATGGTGAAAGGGGCGTCGATCTACAACCCGTGGCGTAACCCGAAACTGGCGCTGGAGCGACGTAACCTGGTGCTGCGTCTTCTGCAACAGCAGCAGATTATCGACCAGGAACTGTATGAAATGCTGAGCGCGCGTCCGCTAGGCGTGCAGCCGCGCGGTGGGGTGATCTCTCCACAGCCCGCGTTTATGCAGATGGTGCGTCAGGAGCTACAGGCGAAGCTGGGCGACAAAGTTAAAGATCTTTCCGGCGTGAAGATTTTCACCACCTTTGATTCCGTGGCGCAGGACGCCGCAGAAAAAGCGGCGGTGGAAGGCATTCCGGTGCTGAAGAAACAGCGTAAGCTGAGCGATCTGGAAACGGCGATTGTGGTAGTGGACCGCTTTAGTGGTGAGGTTCGCGCCATGGTCGGTGGGTCGGAGCCGCAGTTCGCAGGCTACAACCGTGCTATGCAGGCGCGTCGTTCAATTGGTTCTCTGGCGAAGCCCGCGACCTATCTGACCGCCCTGAGCCAGCCGAAGCTGTACCGCCTCAATACCTGGATTGCCGATGCGCCGATTGCGCTGCGTCAGCCAAACGGTCAGGTGTGGTCCCCGCAGAACGATGACCGTCGCTACAGCGAAAGCGGTAAAGTGATGCTGGTGGATGCGTTAACCCGTTCCATGAACGTGCCGACGGTCAATCTGGGCATGGCGCTGGGGCTGCCAGCTGTCACCGAGACCTGGGAAAAACTGGGCGCGCCGAAAGATCAGCTGCACCCGGTGCCAGCTATGCTGCTGGGGGCATTGAACCTGACGCCAATTGAAGTGGCGCAGGCGTTCCAGACCATCGCCAGCGGCGGTAACCGCGCGCCGTTATCAGCGTTGCGCTCGGTAATTGCCGAAGACGGTACGGTGTTGTATCAAAGCTTCCCGCAGGCCGAACGCGCTGTGCCAGCACAGGCGGCGTACATGACGCTGTGGACCATGCAGCAGGTAGTGCAACGCGGTACCGGCCGTCAGCTTGGCGCGAAGTATCCGGGGCTGCATCTGGCGGGGAAAACCGGGACCACCAACAACAACGTTGATACCTGGTTCGCTGGTATTGACGGCAGTCAGGTGACCATTACCTGGGTGGGTCGCGATAACAACCAGCCTACCAAGTTGTACGGTGCGAGCGGGGCGATGTCGATTTACCAGCGCTATCTGGCAAACCAGACGCCAACGCCGTTAACGCTGACGCCGCCGGAAGATATTGTCGACATGGGCGTGGATTACGACGGCAACTTCGTGTGCAGCGGCGGGATGCGTACGCTCCCGGTGTGGACCAGCGATCCGGATTCGCTGTGTCAGCAAGGTGAGATGCTGCAACAGTCTGGCAATCCGTTTGATCAGTCAACGCCGCCGCAGCAGCCTCAACAGCAGCAACAGCAACAACCGCCGCAGCAAGAGAAGAAAGACGGCGACGGTGTCGCAGGCTGGATCAAAGATATGTTTGGCAGTAACTAATCTCTCCCAAAACCCGCTTCGGCGGGTTTTTCTTTTCTCATCCCAGACTCCGACCAAACAACATTTCAGCGTAATTCATTAACCCTTTCTTTTCATCTGGTTATTTCTTGACCCCTCAGTTTTAGTAGGGATGTGTATCGCTTGCTATCTCGCCAGCGTTTCGAATATTATGCTGCCGTTATAATAATAATTCTCGTTTACGTTATCATTCACTTTCATCAGAGATATACCAATGGCGCGTTATAAAACTGCTCAGCCAAATTCCTCGCTGCGTAAAATGGCAGTGCTGGTAGCCACAGCGGTTAGCGGCATGTCTGTCTATGCACAGGCGGCGGTTGAACCAAAAGAAGAAACCATCACTGTCACCGCAGCACCCGCCGCACAAGAAAGCGCATGGGGACCTGCTCCGACCATCGCTGCCAAGCGTTCCGCCACGGCAACCAAGACTGATACGCCTATCGAAAAAACCCCGCAGTCTGTTTCGGTCGTGACCAACGAAGAGATGCAAATGCATCAATTCCAGTCAGTGAAAGAAGCACTGGGCTATACGCCAGGTGTTACTGTTAACAGTCGTGGTGCATCTAACACCTATGATTTTGTTATTATCCGTGGGTTCTCTTCCGTCGGTCTGAGCCAGAATAACTATCTGGATGGACTGAAATTGCAGGGTAACTTCTACAACGATGCGGTTATTGATCCTTACATGCTTGAGCGTGTTGAGTTGATGCGTGGCCCAACGTCTGTACTCTACGGTAAGAGCAACCCTGGTGGCATTATCTCTATGGTCAGCAAGCGCCCGACCACCGAGCCACTAAAAGAAATTCAGTTCAAAATGGGGTCGGACAATTTGTTCCAGACCGGTTTTGACTTTAGCGATGCGCTGGATGACAACGGTGAGTTTTCCTACCGTTTAACCGGGCTGGCGCGCTCAACAAACGAGCAGCAGAAAGGGTCCGAATCGCAGCGTTACACGATCGCTCCGTCCTTCTCCTGGCGTCCGGATGACAAAACCAACTTTACGTTCCTGTCCTATTTCCAGAACGAACCAGAAACGGGTTACTACGGTTGGTTACCGAAAGAAGGTACCGTTGAGCCTCTGCCAAATGGCAAGCGTTTGCCGACCGATTTCAATGAAGGTGCTTCAAACAACACCTATTCCCGCAATCAGAAAATGGTGGGATACAGCTTCGAGCATGGCTTTAACGATACCTTCACCGTTCGCCAGAACCTGCGCTTTACTGAAATGAAGACGTCGCAGCAGAGTGTGTACGGTACCGGGATTGCTTCCGATGGACATACATTGAACCGTGGGACGGTCGTGGATGATGAGCGCCTGCAAAACTTCAGTGTCGATACACAACTGGAAAGCAAATTCGCAACTGGTGCTGTTGAACACACGTTGTTAACCGGTGTTGATTTCATGCGCATGCGTAATGATATCAATGCTGCTTTTGGTAGTGCGCCACCGATTGATCTTAACGGCAACTACGACCCTGAGTATTTTGCATTCGGTGATACCGAACCTTATCAGATGAATGAAACCAAACAGACCGGTATCTACGTTCAGGATCAGGCTGAGTGGAATAAGTGGGTGTTTACCCTCGGTGGTCGCTACGACTGGTCTCAGCAAGCCACAACGATACGTCAGAACTCTTATACGCCAACAGAAGGATACATTGAGCGTAATGATCATCAGTTCACCTGGCGCGGCGGTGTAAACTATCTGTTTGATAATGGTATTACGCCGTATATCAGCTACAGCCAGTCGTTTGAACCGAGTTCATTTGACCTGTGGAGCGTTCCACGCGTTTCTTACGAGCCTTCGAAAGGCGAGCAGTATGAAGCCGGGATTAAGTATGTACCGAAAGATCTGCCGATTGTCGTAACCGGGGCGGTTTATCAGCTGACGAAAACCAATAACCTTACTGCCGATCCTAATAATCCGCTGGCTCAGGTTCCTGCAGGTGAAATTCGCGCGCGTGGTGTTGAACTGGAAGCCAAAGCGGCACTTACCGCAAATATCAATATGACGGCTTCTTACACCTATACAGATGCGGAATACACGAAAGACACCAAGCTTAAGGGGAATACGCCTGAGCAAGTGCCAGAACAAATGGCTTCTCTGTGGGGAGATTACACCTTCTATGAAGGTCCGTTATCTGGCTTGACCCTGGGCACCGGCGGCCGCTTTATTGGCTCCAGCTACGGCGATCCAGCAAACACCTTTAAAGTGGGTAGCGCAGCAGTTATGGATGCTGTTGTAAAATACGATTTAGCACGTTTCGGTATGGCTGGCTCTAGCATTGCGGTTAACGTTAACAACTTGCTTGACCGTGAATATGTCGCCAGTTGCTTCCAGACCTATGGCTGCTTCTGGGGCGCGGAACGTCAGGTCGTTGCAACTGCAACCTTCCGTTTCTAATTTCTCTTTGGGCACGCTTTGCGTGCCCGTTTTACAAGTTGGCCGCTATGCAGGAAAACAGATCCCATCCCGACACCACTTTTGCGTTAGGTAACGTCTCCTTTCGTGTGCCTGGCCGCACGCTTTTACATCCCCTCTCGTTAACGTTTCCCGTGGGAAAAGTGACCGGTCTTATCGGTCATAACGGCTCCGGTAAATCAACCTTATTGAAAATGCTCGGACGTCATCAGCCGCCTTCAGACGGCGAAATCCTGCTCGACGAGCAACCGCTGGAGAGCTGGAACAGTAAAGCATTTGCCCGTAAGGTCGCCTATTTACCGCAACAGTTGCCGCAGGCGGAAGGGATGACGGTGCGTGAACTGGTGGCGATTGGTCGCTATCCGTGGCACGGCGCGTTGGGACGCTTTGGCGTGGCTGACAGAGAAAAAGTGGAAGAGGCGATCACGCTTGTGGGGTTAAAGCCGCTGGCGCATCGACTGGTTGATAGCCTGTCAGGCGGCGAGCGTCAGCGCGCGTGGATCGCCATGCTGGTGGCGCAGGACAGTCGCTGCCTGCTGCTTGACGAACCGACTTCGGCGCTGGATATCGCGCATCAGGTTGATGTACTGGCGCTGGTGCACCGCTTAAGCCAGCAGCGCGGACTGACGGTGATCGCCGTACTGCATGATATCAATATGGCGGCCCGTTACTGCGATTATCTGGTGGCGCTACGCGGTGGCGAAATGATTGCTCAGGGAACGCCCGCGGAGCTGATGCGCAGTGAAACCCTGGAACTGATTTATGGCATCCCGATGGGCATTTTGCCGCATCCGGGCGGTGCCGCACCCGTGAGTTTTGTCTATTAATGGTCGGATTACATCATATCACCCGTCGACGTTTATTAACGGCGATGGCGCTGTCACCGCTGCTCTGGCAGATGAATTCGGCGCATGCGGCGGCGGTTGATCCAAAACGTATTGTGGCACTGGAATGGTTGCCGGTAGAACTGTTGCTGGCGCTGGGAATCACTCCCTATGGCGTAGCCGATGTTCCTAACTACAGGCTGTGGGTCAATCAACCCCCGTTGCCGGACTCGGTGATTGACGTCGGGTTACGCACAGAACCCAATCTCGAACTGCTGACCGAAATGAAACCCTCGTTTATGGTCTGGTCGGCAGGCTATGGCCCCGCGCCAGAAAAACTGGCGCGCATTGCGCCGGGTCGCGGATTTAGCTTCAGCGACGGCAAAAAACCGCTGGCGGTCGCTCGCCAGTCGTTGCAGGAGATGGCGCAACTGCTGAATCTGCAAACGGCTGCTGAACGTCATCTGGCGCAATACGATACCGTGATTGCCAGCCTGAAACCGCGCTTTATTCACCGCGGCGCGCGTCCCGTGCTCCTGACATCCCTGCTTGATTCGCGGCATATGCTGGTATTTGGCCCGAACAGTTTGTTCCAGGACGTGCTGGACGAATACGGGATCCCTAACGCCTGGCAGGGAGAAACCAACTTCTGGGGCAGCACTGCCGTGGGGATTGACCGGCTTGCCGCGTATAAAGATGTTGATGTGCTGTGCTTCGATCATGGTAACGATAAAGAAATGGACGCGCTGATGTCCACGCCGCTGTGGCAGGCGATGCCGTTTGTTCGCGCCGGTCGCTTTCAGCGGGTACCCGCGGTCTGGTTTTATGGCGCCACGCTGTCGGCGATGCATTTTGCCCGCATTCTGGACACTGCGCTGGGAGGCAAAGCGTGAGCAGGAAACTTGAAATGCCGGATGGCGACGCTAAAAGCGCCTTATCCGGCCTACGGTTCGGGCGCGTTGTTGGCTGGATAAGACGAAGCCGCCATCCGGCATTGCTGCTGGTGGCGCTGTTTATTGTTGCGATCTGGCTGACCTGGATTAACTTCTCCATTGCCCTGCCGCGTGACCAGTGGCAGCAGGCTATCTGGTCACCGAATATCGACGCCATCGAACAGATGGTTTTCCATTACAGCCTGCTGCCACGACTGGCGATTGCGTTACTGGTCGGTGCCGGATTGGGCCTGGTTGGCGTGCTGTTTCAGCAGGTGTTACGTAACCCGCTGGCGGAGCCGACCACGCTGGGTGTGGCAACCGGTGCGCAGCTGGGCATTACGGTCACCACGCTGTGGGCCATTCCCGGCGCGTTGACCACGCAATTCGCAGCGCTGGCCGGGGCGTGTATCGTCGGGGCGCTGGTGTTTGGCGTTGCCTGGGGCAAGCGTTTGTCACCTGTGACGCTGATCCTTGCTGGTCTGGTGGTCAGCCTGTACTGCGGTGCGATTAACCAGCTGATGGTCCTCTTCCATCACGATCAGCTGCAAAGCATGTTTATGTGGAGCAGCGGGACGCTCACCCAAACCGACTGGAACGGCGTGCAGCGTCTGTGGCCACAGCTGCTGGGTGGCGTGATGCTGACCCTGCTGTTACTGCGTCCAATGACGCTGATGGGGCTGGATGACGGGGTAGCGCGTAATCTCGGGCTGGCGCTGTCGCTGGCGCGTTTGGCGGCGTTAACGCTGGCGATTGTGCTCAGTGCCTTGCTGGTTAACGCGGTGGGGATTATCGGCTTTATCGGCCTGTTTGCCCCGCTGCTGGCGAAAATGCTCGGCGCACGGCGTTTGCTGGCGCGCCTGATGCTGGCCCCGCTGATTGGGGCCCTGATCCTCTGGCTTTCCGATCAAATTATTCTGTGGTTGATCCGCGTGTGGATGGAAGTCTCCACCGGTTCGGTGACCGCGTTGATTGGTGCGCCGCTGCTGCTGTGGCTGCTGCCGCGCCTGCGCAGCATGAGCGCGCCGGATATGAATGCCAATAACCACGTGGCAGCAGAACGTCAGAACGTGCTGATGTTCGCGCTGGCGGGTGGGGCGATATTGCTACTGACTGCCGTCGTGGCGCTCTCGTTTGGTCGTGATGCCCACGGTTGGACCTGGGCCAGCGGCGCAATGCTGGATGAACTGATGCCCTGGCGCTGGCCGCGTATTCTGGCGGCGATGATTGCCGGGGTGATGCTGGCGGTAGCGGGCTGTATTATTCAGCGCCTGACCGGTAACCCGATGGCTAGTCCGGAAGTCCTTGGGATTAGCTCCGGTGCCGCGTTTGGCGTGGTGTTGATGCTGTTCCTCGTACCGGGTGATGCGTTTGGCTGGCTGCTGCCCGCCGGAAGTCTCGGGGCGGCGGTAACGCTGCTGATTATTATGATTGCCGCCGGGCGCGGCGGCTTCTCGCCGCAACGCATGCTGCTGGCGGGGATGGCGCTCAGCACCGCGTTCACGATGCTGCTGATGATGTTGCAGGCCAGCGGCGATCCGCGGATGGCAAGCGTGCTGACCTGGATCTCCGGCTCGACCTACAACGCCACTGGCGAACAGGTGCTACGGACCGGGATCGTGATGGTGATTCTGCTGGCGGTTACGCCGCTGTGCCGTCGCTGGTTAACGATTTTACCGCTGGGCGGAGAAACTGCGCGGGCGGTGGGTATCGCATTGACGCCGTCGCGCGTGGCGTTACTGATGTTGGCTGCGGGTCTGACGGCGACAGCCACCATGACCATCGGGCCGCTGAGCTTTGTTGGGCTTATGGCGCCGCATATTGCGCGGATGTTAGGTTTCCGGCGCACGATGCCGCATATGGTCATCTCGGCGCTGGCGGGAGGCGTGTTGCTGGTGTTTGCCGACTGGTGCGGGCGAATGGTGCTGTTTCCGTATCAGATCCCGGCGGGATTACTGTCGACGTTTATTGGTGCGCCGTACTTTATCTATTTGTTGAGAAAGCAGAGTCGCTGAGTTTGCCGGATGGTGGCCTATGGACGGACCCCTTTCATGTAGGCCGGATAAGACGCTTTGCGTCGCCATCCGGCAATAAAAAAGCCGGGTGGCGGCTTCGCCTTACCCGGCCTACGTTGTTTCTGGACGTTCTCTTTTACAGCTTCGCAAACACCCGGCGCGCGGCGTCGACAGTGTTATTGATATCTTCCATGCTGTGCGCTACGGACATAAAGCCCGCTTCAAACGCGGACGGTGCCAGATAAACACCTTCATCCAGCATCATGTGGAAGAAGCGCTTGAAGCGCTCAACGTCACATGCCATCACGTCCTGATAGCAGGTCACGGTTTCGGCATCGGTGAAGAAAATCCCGAACATCCCGCCCACATGGTTCACCACCAGCGGAATATTGGCTTCCTGAGCGGCTTCCAGCAGACCTTCTGCCAGACGCGTGGTGAGGTCATCTAAGGTCTCATGAATTCCCGGCTGAGCAACTTCGTTCAGACAGGCGAATCCTGCTGCCATGGCTATCGGGTTACCGGACAGCGTTCCCGCCTGGTAAACCGGGCCGGTTGGCGCCAGTGCGTCCATCACATCACGACGCCCGCCGAATGCACCAACAGGCATGCCACCACCGATGATTTTGCCCAGACAGGTCAGGTCAGGCACTACGCCGTAGTAATCCTGCGCGCCAGCCAGCGCGACGCGGAAACCGGTCATCACTTCGTCGATGATAAACAGCGCACCGAACTCGTCGCACAGTGCGCGCAGGCCAGGCAGGAATTCCGGCAGCGGCGGGATGCAGTTCATGTTGCCCGCAACCGGTTCAACGATAATACAGGCAATGTCCTGCGGATACTGCTCGAATGCTGCCCGTACCGAGGAGAGATCGTTATAGGTACAGGTCAGGGTGTGCTTGGCAAAATCTGCCGGAACGCCCGGTGAGTTCGGCTGGCCCAGCGTCAGCGCACCGGAACCTGCTTTTACCAGCAAGCAGTCGGCATGACCGTGATAGCAGCCTTCAAATTTGATGATTTTATCGCGCCCGGTGAAGCCACGCGCCAAACGGATGGCGCTCATCGTCGCTTCGGTACCGGAGTTGACCATGCGCACCATGTCCATGGTGGGCACAAGCTCGGTAACCAGCGCCGCCATTTTGACTTCCATCTCGGTCGGTGCACCAAAGCTCAGACCGCGCTCGGCGGCTTCGATCACTGCATTGCGGATCGCCGGGTGGTTATGACCCAGCACCATCGGGCCCCAGGATCCGACGTAATCGATGTAGGCTTTACCATCGACGTCATACAGATACGCGCCATCTGCTTTTTCGATAAACAGCGGAGTACCACCCACGCCGGTAAAGGCGCGAACAGGGGAGTTAACGCCGCCGGGGATCAGTTCGCGTGCTGCGCTGTAGAGGTTCTCAGACTTACTCATGGATGGGGTCCTGGTTCG
Source organism: Citrobacter sp. wls829 (assembly GCF_005280825.1). Taxonomy (NCBI): domain Bacteria; kingdom Pseudomonadati; phylum Pseudomonadota; class Gammaproteobacteria; order Enterobacterales; family Enterobacteriaceae; genus Citrobacter; species Citrobacter sp. wls829. Next base: position 46,453 of record NZ_SZWP01000029.1, on the reverse strand, counting down.
TAGAAAAAGTGAATGCGGGCTATTCTAGTTATTCAGTGAAGGTTATGAAAGTTTTGTGCATTGGAAACAATACGATTTGCAGGGGATTTTCACAAAATGAGCGAGTAGAATGCCGACTCCGTATTTGTATTACCAATTAATGATCATCCGATGAAAACAGACTCTCCCTCTTTTGAAGCACAGCAAATTGTGCGGTTACGGCGCAGGGATCAGATCCGTCGACTCCTTGATCGGGACAAAACACCGCTCGCGATCCTCTTTATGGCGGCCGTGGTTGGCACCGTGACCGGGCTGGTGGGCGTGGCGTTTGAGAAATCTGTCACCTGGGTACAGAACCTGCGCATTGGCGCACTGGTACAGGTTGCCGATCATGCCATTCTGGTATGGCCGCTGGCCTTTATTCTCTCGGCGCTGCTGGCCATGGTGGGCTATTTTCTGGTGCGTAAATTTGCACCCGAGGCCGGTGGTTCGGGGATCCCTGAGATTGAAGGCGCGCTGGAAGAGCTGCGCCCGGTGCGCTGGTGGCGTGTATTGCCGGTAAAATTTGTCGGCGGCATGGGGACGTTGGGGGCCGGTATGGTGCTCGGTCGTGAAGGGCCGACGGTGCAAATTGGCGGTAACATCGGGCGCATGGTGCTGGATGTCTTTCGTATGCGCAGCGCCGAAGCGCGGCATACCCTGCTGGCAACCGGTGCGGCTGCCGGTCTTTCGGCGGCGTTTAATGCGCCGCTGGCCGGCATCCTGTTCATTCTGGAAGAGATGCGTCCGCAGTTTCGCTATAACCTTGTGTCGATCAAAGCCGTGTTTACCGGCGTTATCATGTCGAGCATTGTGTTTCGTATTTTCAACGGCGAGGCCCCGATTATCGAAGTTGGGAAGCTCTCCAATGCGCCGGTGAATACCCTGTGGCTGTATCTGATACTCGGGATTATTTTTGGCTGTGTCGGACCGTTGTTCAATACCCTGGTGTTACGCACTCAGGATATGTTTCAGCGGTTCCACGGTGGTGACATTAAAAAATGGGTGCTGATGGGCGGGGCGATCGGCGGCCTGTGTGGGATCCTGGGCTTAATTAAACCGGAAGCCGCAGGCGGTGGGTTCAACCTGATCCCAATCGCCGCCGCGGGCAATTTCAGCGTCGGTATCCTGCTGTTTATTTTTATTGCCCGGGTTATCACCACGCTGCTGTGCTTCTCATCCGGTGCGCCGGGCGGGATTTTTGCCCCGATGCTGGCGCTGGGGACACTGCTCGGTACCGCGTTCGGCATGGCGGCCGCGGCCTCATTTCCGCAGTATCATCTGGAGGCTGGGACGTTTGCCATTGCCGGAATGGGGGCGTTGTTGGCGGCGTCGGTACGTGCGCCACTCACCGGCATCGTGCTGGTGCTGGAGATGACCGATAACTATCAGCTCATTTTGCCAATGATTATTACCTGTCTTGGCGCAACACTATTAGCCCAATTTATGGGCGGAAAGCCGCTATACTCGACTATCCTTGCCCGTACGCTGGCAAAACAGGAAGCGGAGCAGGCGGCGAAAAGCCAGAGTACAGCCGCTGGCGAGAATACTTGAACGAAATACCAGGGTATTAGATAATGGCCTTAACTATTGGGTTATAATTTGCCCAATTGCCAATGTCGTTTGGAGCAAAATATGAGTGATGATGTAGCGCTGCCACTGCAATTTACTGAAGCAGCAGCCAATAAAGTAAAAAGCCTGATCGCTGACGAAGATAACCCGAATCTGAAACTGCGCGTATATATCACCGGCGGTGGTTGCAGCGGTTTCCAGTATGGTTTCACCTTTGATGATCAGGTGAATGATGGCGATATGACTATTGAGAAACAGGGCGTTGGCCTGGTGGTTGACCCGATGAGCCTGCAGTATCTGGTGGGCGGCGCGGTTGACTATACCGAAGGTCTGGAAGGTTCCCGCTTCGTGGTGACTAACCCTAACGCCAAAAGCACCTGCGGGTGTGGTTCCTCTTTCAGCATCTGATTGCTGTCTGCAATACCGATGGTCTGATGGTGTAGGCCCGGTAAGCGTAGCGCCACCGGGCAATGTGCCGGATGGCGGCGTAAACGCCTTATCCGGCCTACATGTTCTGCATCGTTACATCAACGTCCGTTATCATCCAGCGCAAATGTCGGTAGCTTTAAGTGCCAGCGAATAGCGGCCAGTCGAATAACCAGCGTGACAACCATCCCCATCATACTGGCGTTTTCCAGCGGTATTGCGAAAGTATAAAACGCGGTTGCGTGAACAATGCCGCCGATAATGCAGGCCGTGGCATAAATTTCTGTACGTAATATCATCGGCACTTCACGGGCCAACACGTCGCGTATGATCCCACCGCCGACGCCGGTAATGACCCCCATACAAATCGCCACCAGCGGACCGGTTCCGGCGAGGAACGCCTTATTGACGCCAATGCCGACGAACACCGCCAGACCCACGGCGTCCAGCACCGGAAGGATCCATTTAGGCAAACGTCTGGGCTGGCGTACCAATACGATCGTCAGCATGCTGGTGATCATGGCAACCACCAGATCTGTAGGATCTTTAACCCAGAATACCGGCCCATGATCCAGGGCCATATCGCGGATCGTGCCGCCGCCGACTGCGGTAACCACCCCGAGGACCAGAACGCCGAACGGATCCATACGTAATTTCCCGGCCAGTAATACGCCAGAGATAGCAAATACCGCGGTACCGACAATATCCAGCCAATAGACGAGCATGCTTAAATCCTCACAACACACCTGGTGGGGGGCCGACGCTAATTTATCTGTGAAAGCGCATTACAGAGTTGTTTTGCGGCGAGGATAATACGCGGGCTCGCGCGTTCAAACCAGTCACTATTAAGGATAATAACCGGGATTTTTAACTGTTCTCCCCAGTATTGCTCAATTTTAAGATTTTCGCCCGAACCACCGGTGGCGACGATTGCCTGGGGGGCTCTTGCCAGTACTTGTTCGCGGCTGACCTGTGGCCAGGGAACCCGGCTGCCAGCAAAGATGTTTTCTCCCCCGCATACCTCAAGAACCTGGTGTTGAAGGGAGCCTTTTCCACTGGTAAACAGAGGATTTGCACCAAACTGGAGAAACACCCGTTTTTTCGGTTTATTGGCATACTGAGATTTTAGTAAAGCATACTCATCAAGCAATGTTTGCGCGGCCTGTTTTGCTTGCTCAGGCTTGGGGCTCCACGGTGCCAACTGGCGCAGTGCGTCGGCAACCTGCTCGATGGTGACGGCATCCACCCAGATAACCTTAATCCCCAGTGCGGTTAGCTGATTCACCTGCCGCTCGGCATTGCCTCCGCGCCAGGCGATGACCAGATCCGGTTTGAGCGCCACGATGCGTTCCAGATTCATGCCTTGCCAGGTGGAGACCTCTTCAATATTTTCGGCCTCGGGCGGATAATTTGAGTAGCTGCTGACGCCAACGGGCGTAATGCCGGCGGCAAAGGCAAGTTCGGTGTTAGCAGGGGAGAGGGAAACCACACGCGGAGCGGCATAAAGCCACGCCGGAAGCGTAAAAAGCAGGGCGACCAGCGCCCTGGAGATGAATTTAGCCATGCGCCAGTTTCTGTACCAGCGCTTCGACCATCAGGCTTGACTGCTTCGCGGCAACCACCAGGAATTCGTCAAAGCTCAGGTGGGACTGCTGATCGGCAACGTCGGAGATGGCACGAACCACCACGAACGGAACGTTAAAGTTATGGCAAACATGTGCAATCGCGGTGGCTTCCATTTCTACGGCAATCGCCTGCGGGAAGTTATGCTGAATTTTTGCCAGGCCAACAGAGCCGTTAATGAAGGCGTCGCCGCTAACGATAAGACCACGAACGGCGTTAAGGTTCAGTTCTGTAATGCAGGATTCCGCCGCGGCGATAAGCGCAGGGTCGGCTTTAAAACCAGCCGGGCAGCCCGGTAACTGACCGAATTCATAGCCAAATGCAGTGACGTCGGCGTCGTGATAACGCGCTTCGTCAGAGACTACGATATCGCCGACTTTCAGCGTAGAAGCCAGGCCGCCCGCAGAGCCCGTATTAATGATGGCATCCGGTTTGCAGCGTTCCAGCAGCAGCGTGGCGCCCAGTGCCGCAGCCACTTTACCGATGCCCGATTTCAGTAGCGCAACCTCAGTCCCGTTCAGTTGGCCGGTGTAAATTTCACAACCGCCAAGGGTGATAGTCTGACGGTTTTCGATTTTGTCACGCAGCAGCGTAACTTCTTCTTCCATTGCACCAATGATGCCGATTTTCATAGATTTACTCGCGATAAGCCAGATTTGAGGGCATAGTCTATCATGCGCTTAAGGGGTAGCGCATTTCTCAGGCGGGAGAGGACATGGCACAGATCGATTTTCGAAAAAAAATAAACTGGCATCGTCGTTACCGTTCGCCGCAGGGCGCAAAATCTGAGCATGAGATCCTGCGAATTTTCGAAAGCGATCGTGGACGTATTATCAATTCTCCGGCTATCCGCCGACTGCAGCAAAAAACCCAGGTCTTTCCGCTGGAGCGCAACGCCGCAGTGCGGACACGTCTGACGCACTCGATGGAAGTTCAGCAGGTAGGGCGCTACATCGCCAAAGAGATCCTCAGCCGACTGAAAGAGCTAAAACTGTTAGAGCAGTACGGCCTGGATGAATTAACCGGTCCTTTTGAAAGCGTGGTCGAAATGTCCTGCCTGATGCATGACATCGGTAATCCACCGTTTGGTCACTTTGGTGAAGCGGCGATTAACGACTGGTTTCGCCAGCGCCTTTTCCCCGCCGATGCGGAAAGCCAGCCTCTCAGCGACGATCGCTGCCTGATCGCGGCGCTACGTTTGCGTGAAGGTGAAGAGTCGCTTAATGACATTCGCCGCAAGGTGCGTCAGGATCTGTGCCATTTTGAAGGAAATGCGCAGGGTATTCGTCTTGTGCACACTTTGATGCGAATGAATCTGACGTGGGCGCAGGTCGGCGGTATTTTAAAATATACTCGTCCGGCGTGGTGGCGTGGAGAGACGCCAGCAACGCATAACTATTTAATGAAGAAACCGGGCTATTACCTTTCCGAGGAACCGTATATTGAGCGGTTACGTAAAGAGTTATCATTAGCACCTTACAGTCGTTTTCCATTAACCTGGATTATGGAAGCCGCTGACGATATCTCTTATTGCGTGGCCGATCTTGAAGATGCCGTGGAGAAAAGAATCTTCAGCGTCGAGCAACTGTATCATCATCTGTATGAGGCCTGGGGACAACATGAAAAAGGCTCCCTGTTTAGTCAGGTCGTGGAGAACGCGTGGGAAAAATCGCGCTCAAATACATTAAGTCGTAGTACAGAAGATCAGTTCTTTATGTATTTGCGGGTCAACACGCTAAATAAACTTGTGCCCTACGCCGCGCAGCGTTTTATTGATAATTTGCCGCAGATTTTTGAGGGTAGCTTTAATCACGCCCTGTTAGAAGACGCCAGCAGCTTCAGCCAATTGCTGGGAGTCTATAAAAATGTGGCGATGAAACATGTATTTAGCCATCCTGATGTCGAGCAACTGGAATTACAGGGGTATCGGGTGATCAGTGGCCTGCTGGAGATTTATCAGCCGTTATTAAAGATGGCGCTTGCCGATTTTTCTACACTTGTTCAAAACGAAAGATTAAAACAGTTCCCCATTGAGTCACGATTATTTCAAAAGCTCTCTACGCGCCATCGACTTGCTTATGTCGAAGTGGTCAGTAAAATATCACCGACGTCTGCCGAGTACCCGGTACTGGAATATTATTATCGCTGCCGCCTGATCCAGGATTATATCAGCGGGATGACCGATTTGTATGCCTGGGATGAATATCGACGGTTGATGGCGGTAGAACAATAAACATCCATTTGTAAAGACGGACAATAAAATTTTACTTTTTCCTTAAAGTTTATTCTGGAACTTAGCGCGATAAAACGACTCTGACGTATACAGCAATTTTGCGTTATCAGTTAATCGAGAATGAAACACATGAAAAAAACCACATTAGCAATGAGTGCACTGGCTCTGAGTTTAGGTTTGGCGTTGTCCCCTCTGTCTGCAACGGCGGCTGAGACTGCGTCTTCAGCAACCACGGCTCAACAGATGCCAAGTCTGGCCCCGATGCTCGAAAAAGTGATGCCATCGGTGGTGAGTATTAATGTCGAGGGGAGCACGACGGTGAATACGCCGCGTATGCCGCGTAATTTCCAGCAGTTCTTTGGGGATAACTCCCCGTTCTGCCAGGACGGTTCTCCGTTCCAGAGTTCCCCATTCTGTCAGGAAGGCGCACCGGGCGCGGGTAATGGCGGCGGTCAGCAGCAGAAATTTATGGCGCTGGGTTCCGGCGTGATTATCGATGCTGCAAAAGGTTATGTTGTGACTAACAACCACGTGGTGGATAACGCCACAGTGATTAAAGTCCAACTGAGCGACGGACGTAAATTTGACGCGAAGATGGTCGGCAAAGACCCGCGTTCTGACATTGCGCTGATTCAGATTCAGGATCCGAAGAACCTGACTGCAATCAAGTTGGCAGACTCCGATGCGCTGCGCGTGGGTGATTATACCGTGGCGATTGGTAACCCGTTTGGACTCGGTGAAACGGTGACCTCCGGTATTGTTTCTGCACTGGGTCGTAGCGGCCTGAACGCAGAAAACTATGAAAACTTTATCCAGACCGATGCGGCGATCAACCGTGGTAACTCCGGTGGCGCACTGGTCAACCTGAACGGTGAACTGATCGGTATTAACACCGCGATCCTCGCGCCGGACGGTGGCAATATCGGTATCGGTTTTGCTATCCCAAGCAACATGGTGAAAAACCTGACCTCGCAGATGGTTGAGTTCGGTCAGGTGAAACGCGGTGAGCTGGGAATTATGGGGACAGAGCTGAGCTCTGAGCTGGCGAAAGCAATGAAAGTGGATGCCCAGCGTGGGGCATTCGTTAGCCAGGTGATGCCGAACTCTTCCGCATCGAAAGCCGGTATTAAAGCGGGTGACGTGATTACCTCGCTGAACGGTAAGCCGATCAGCAGCTTCGCCGCGCTGCGTGCGCAGGTGGGTACGATGCCGGTAGGCAGCAAAATCAGCCTTGGCCTGCTGCGTGACGGTAAACCTGTGACGGTGAATCTGGAACTGCAGCAGAGCAGCCAGACTCAGGTTGATTCCAGCTCCATCTTCAAAGGTATTGAAGGGGCGGATATGAGTAACAAAGGCCAGGACAAAGGTGTCGTGGTCAGCGATGTAAAACCAAAAACGCCGGCAGCGATGATTGGCCTGAAGAAAGGGGATGTAATTATCGGAGCTAACCAGCAGTCGGTGAAAAACATTGCCGAACTGCGCAAAATCCTCGACAGCAAACCGGCTGTTCTGGCGCTGAATATTCAGCGTGGTGACAGCTCCATCTATCTGTTGATGCAGTAAGCCTCTCTAAACCCCTTCCCGGCAGCGGGGAGGGGTTTCTTTTTGTGAACCCTCCCACAACTCCATACTTCTCTCCTTCAGTTTGTGCATCTGCACAATGCTGCCGATTATTATCTTCCTTATGCTGAGCATTGCTCACAGGAGGGGTTTATGGCTGGCTGGCATCTTGATACCAAAATGGCGCAGGATATTGTGGCGCGCACGATGCGCATCATCGATACCAATATCAACGTAATGGATGCCCGTGGGCGGATCATTGGTAGCGGCGATCGCGAGCGTATTGGTGAATTGCACGAAGGTGCACTGCTGGTGCTTTCACAGGGCCGGGTGGTAGACATTGACGATGCGGTCGCGAAGCATTTGCACGGCGTACGACAGGGGATAAACCTGCCGCTACGACTCGAAGGTGAAATTGTTGGCGTCATTGGCTTAACCGGCGAGCCGGAGCATCTGCGCAAATACGGCGAGCTGGTGTGTATGACCGCCGAAATGATGCTGGAGCAGTCGCGTCTGATGCACCTGCTGGCGCAGGACAGCCGTCTGCGTGAAGAGCTGGTCATGAACCTGATTCAGGCGGAAGAAAATACGCCCGCGCTGATGGAATGGGCACAGCGTTTAGGCATTGATTTGAACCAGCCGCGCGTGGTGGCGGTGCTGGAAGTCGATAGCGGCCAACTGGGCGTTGACAGCGCGATGGCAGAACTGCAGCAGCTACAGAATGCATTAACCACGCCAGAGCGTAACAACCTGATTGCGATTGTGTCACTGACCGAGATGGTGGTGCTGAAACCCGCTCTTAATCAGTTTGGCCGTTGGGACGCGGAAGATCACCGCAAGCGCGTAGAGCAGCTTATCGCTCGCATGAAAGAGAACGGACAGCTGCGTTTTCGCGTGTCGCTGGGTAACTTCTTTACTGGACCAGGCAGCATTGCCCGTTCTTACCGCACGGCGCGGACGACGATGATGGTCGGTAAGCAGCGTATGCCGGAAAGCCGCAGCTATTTCTATCAGGATTTGATGCTGCCGGTGTTACTGGACAGCCTGCGCGGCGGCTGGCAGGCCAACGAGCTGGCGCGTCCGCTGGTACGGCTAAAAGCAATGGATAATAATGGGTTACTGCGTCGGACGTTAGCGGCATGGTTTCGCCATAACGTGCAGCCGCTGGCGACGTCAAAAGCGTTGTTTATCCACCGCAATACGCTGGAATATCGTCTGAATCGTATCTCTGAGCTTACCGGGTTGGATTTGGGAAATTTCGACGACAGGTTATTGCTGTATGTGGCGTTACAGCTGGATGAACAGCATTGATTGATTGCCTGATGGCGCTACGCTTATCAGGCAAAATGCCGGGTGGCGGCTTCGCCTTACCCGGCCTACGAATACATCCACCCACGGTTATTTACGCGTCAGTTTTTCCAGATCTGATTCAATTTCGCTGATCTTGTTGGTGACGACGCTTTCCAGATGTCGTAAGTCATCGAGGATCTTGCGTTTGAGATCGACTTCACTGCGATCGCGCTGGCAGATCTGATCCAGTTCATCAATCACATAGCGCAGATTCGGGCTGATCTCCTGCACCTCTTTGTAACCCTGGCCGATACCATCGGCAACCACGGTTTTACGCTGACGGGGATATTTAAACTTAACGCTCTTGGCAAAAAACTCGCCTTTATCCTTCTGGAAATAGATTTTCAGGATATCGTTGTTGGCTTCTTGCCGCAGGCTGTAACGATCGATCTCTTCAGGATTGGTAATGCCCAGACTTTTCAGATTGTCATACATAGCGGTACCCTTAAGCTCACTATAACCATTGAATAATTAACGAAAAGCCTTGTTTATGCCACTCGCAGATGTAAAAAAAGCGGGCTAAGCCCGCTTTTTCAAATTGCCGTTAGTCGATGGTACGCAATAGCTCGTTAATTCCGACTTTGCCACGCGTTTTGGCGTCGACTTTCTTGACGATTACCGCGCAGTACAGGCTGTACTTACCGTCTTTCGACGGCAGATTTCCCGATACCACAACCGAACCCGCCGGAACGCGGCCATAGAAAACTTCGCCGGTTTCGCGGTCGTAGATTTTGGTGCTCTGGCCCAGGTATACGCCCATGGAGATAACGGAGCCTTCTTCGACGATCACGCCTTCTACCACTTCAGAACGCGCACCAATGAAGCAGTTGTCTTCGATGATGGTTGGGTTCGCCTGTAACGGTTCCAGCACGCCACCGATGCCAACGCCACCGGACAGGTGAACGTTTTTACCGATTTGCGCACATGAGCCGACGGTTGCCCAGGTATCCACCATGGAGCCTTCATCAACGTAAGCACCGATGTTGACGTAAGACGGCATCAGGACGGTGTTACGTGCGATATAGGCACCCTGGCGCACGGCAGCAGGGGGAACTACGCGGAAGCCTTCTTTCTGGAAGCGCGCTTCGTCGTAGTTGGCGAATTTCATCGGGACTTTATCGAAATAGCGGCTTTCTGCGCCATCGATAACCTGGTTGTCGTTAATACGAAAAGAGAGCAGTACCGCTTTCTTCAGCCACTGATGTGTGACCCACTGACCCTCAATCTTTTCTGCAACACGCAGCGCACCGGAATCCAGCAGAGAAATAACCTGATTTACCGCTTCACGGGTTACGGTATCTACATTTGCCGGAGTAATTTCGGCGCGGCGCTCGAAAGCGGACTCAATAACGTTCTGTAACTGCTGCATTGTTAAACTCTTTCCATAATAAATAAACACATCACCCTTTATCGTTTGGATTGAGGGCCTCTGTCAACCGTTGATGTACTTCCTGCTGCAGCGCATTATTAAGGGCGCGCCGGTCGGCCGTTGCGATTATGAATAAATCTTCTACTCGCTCGCCAATGGTTGTAATTCGGGCGCCATGCAGCGAAATTCCCAGATCGGCAAAAATCTGTCCGACCCGCGCCAGCAGGCCGGGCTGGTCGAGCGCGATAAGCTCGAGGAATGATTTTCGGTCGGTATGGGTCGGTAGAAAAGTCACCTCGGTCTCGACGGTAAAGTGACGTAGTTTTGCTGGTTGGCGGCGCGGTTGTGGTGGCTGCCAACTGCGTTGGGTGATCGCCTGCTCCAGCCCTGAACGGATGGCGTCGTGGCGGTCTGACGACAGCGGACTGCCGTCCGGCTCCAGCACGATAAATGTATCCATCGCCATGTTGTCGCGGGTGGTAAAAATCTGCGCATCGTGGACGCTAAGGTTTCGCCGATCCAGTTCAGCACAAACCGCGGCAAACAGATAGGGACGGTCCGGACTCCAGATGAAAATCTCCGTTCCGCCGCGCGTGGCCTGTGGGCTGAGTAAGATCAGCGGCTTGCTCATGTCGTGCTGCAGTAGATGGCGCGCATGCCAGGCCAGCTGGTTTGGGCTGTGGCGCACGAAATAGTTGGCGCGGCAGCGCGACCAGATATGGTGCAGCGCTTCTTCATCAATGTTGTCCATGCGCAGCAGCGCCAGCGCCTGCAGCTGGTGATGACGCACGCGTTCGCGCATATCCGGCGTGTTTTGCATGCCGCGACGTAGCTGTTTTTCGGTAGCGAAGTACAGCTCGCGCAACAGGCTTTGTTTCCAGCTGTTCCACAGCGTTTCGTTGGTGGCGCAAATGTCCGCCACCGTCAGGCACACCAGGAAGCGCAGGCGGTGTTCCGTTTGCACTTCTTCGGCGAACTGCTTGATGACTTCGGGGTCCTGAATATCGCGGCGCTGGGCGGTAACCGACATCAGCAGATGCTGGCGGACCAGCCAGGCGACCAGCTGTGTTTCGCGGGAATTCAGCCCGTGCAGTTCGGCAAACTTGAGGACATCCTGAGCACCGAGAACCGAGTGGTCGCCGCCGCGACCTTTGGCGATGTCGTGGAACAGCGCGGCAATCAGAATCAGCTCCGGCTGGCGCAGACGTGGCCAGAGATCGACACACAGCGGGTGACGCTGACGGGTCTCTTCTTTGGCAAAGCTTTCCAGCTTTAGCATCACGCGAATCGTGTGTTCATCCACCGTATAGGCATGAAACAGGTCAAACTGCATTTGGCCGACAATGTGCGACCACTGCGGCATATAGGCCCACAGCACACTGTGACGATGCATCGGCAGCAGGCCACGGCTCACCGCCCCCGGATGGCGTAACATGCTGAGAAACAGCGAACGCGCCTCCGGGATGTAGCACAGCGGTTGTGTCAGATGGCGGCGGGCATGGCGCAAATGGCGCAGCGTAGTGGAGTAAATCCCGGTGATCGCGCTATTGCGCACCATGGTGTAAAACATCCGCAGAATGGCTTCCGGTTCGCGGATAAACAGATCGTCGTTACGCAAATCAATTAACGTGCCGCGTAGCTGAAAGTCGTCATCGATCGGGCGCGGCTTTTCATCTGCGGATAGAGCGAGGATGGCCTCATCAAACAGCTGTAGCAGCATGTGGTTCAGCTCACTGACCCTGCGCGTGACGCGAAAATAGTCTTTCATCATCCGTTCGATAGGCTCGTTGCCTTCACCGCCGTAGTGTAGCCGTTGCGCGACGCTAAGCTGACGGTCAAACAGTAGACGGTTATCGTAACGCGTGACTTCCAGATGCAGTGCGAAGCGAATGCGCCAGAGGATGTGCAGACACTCATTCAGTTCAGCACGTTCCGCCAGCGTCAAGAAGCCGAATCCAACCATCTCATCCAGCGACGTGGCGCCAAAGTGGCGGCGGGCTACCCACTGGAGGGTGTGGATATCGCGCAGGCCGCCGGGGCTACTTTTGATATCCGGTTCCAGATTGTAGCTGGTGCCGTGATAGCGCTGGTGGCGCAGGTTCTGCTCTTCCACTTTGGCGGCGTAAAATTTATCGGAGGGCCAGAAGCCTTCGCTAAAAATATGTTTTTGTAGCTCAAGAAACAGCGCCACGTCGCCAATCAGCAGGCGTGTTTCAATCAGGTTAGTGGCGACGGTTAAATCGGACAGGCCTTCCAGCAGACACTCTTCCAGCGTACGCACGCTGTGCCCCACCTCCAGTCTCACATCCCACAACAGGGTTAGCAGTTCGCCGACCTTCTCGGCCTGCGCATCAGGCAGTTTTTTACGACTCAGAATCAGCAGGTCGATATCGGAAAGCGGGTGCAGTTCGCCACGCCCATAGCCGCCGACGGCGACCAGCGCCAGATCGGCAATTTGACCGAAACCGGCTTCAATCCACAGGCGTTGCAGCAGTTGGTCAATAAACTCGGTGCGCGCTTCGATCAACTGCTCTGCGGAAATACCACTGTCAAAGGCTTCACCTAACCAGTTTTGAAACGAATCGATATGCGTTTTAATGCCGCTACAGTTGAGATCGTGCTGAGGCCAGGTTCCCGGGTTTTGCGGTTGGCCCGGCAGGGTGGGGAGGGCAGTATTTGCGTGTTGTTCAGGAAGAGTATTCATTGTGCGCCACCCATAAAAAAGCCGGATGACGCTTACGCTTATCCGGCCTACGGGAGAGTGCCATTTGTAGGCCTGATAAGCGACAGCGCCATCAGGCAAAACATTATTCGTTGTGTGTGATGACCGCCGGGATAGTGTCATCCTTGCGTAACGTCAGAATTTCACAACCGTTTTCCGTCACCACAATAGTATGCTCGTACTGTGCAGACAAGCTACGGTCTTTGGTTTTTACCGTCCAGCCGTCTTTCATGGTGCGGATACGATAATCACCGGCGTTGAGCATCGGTTCAACGGTGAAGGTCATGCCCGGTTGCAGCACTACGCCGCCATCGTCTGCATCGTAGTGAAGAACCTGAGGTTCTTCATGGAAGCCGCGACCGATGCCGTGGCCGCAGTATTCGCGTACCACAGAGAAGCCTTCGCCTTCCGCGTATTTCTGAATGGCTGCGCCCAGCGTGCGCAGACGAATACCCGGTTTTATCATACGCAGCGCCAGATACAGGCTTTCCTGCGTGACGCGGCACAGACGCTCGCCCAGAATCGTCGGCTTGCCGACGATAAACATTTTGGAGGTGTCACCGTGGAACTCGTCTTTAATCACGGTAACGTCGATATTGACGATATCGCCGTCTTTCAGGTGCTTGGCGTCGTCCGGGATCCCGTGGCATACCACTTCATTGATGGAGATGCAGACGGATTTCGGATAACCGTGATAACCCAGGCACGCGGAGATCGCCTGCTGCTCGTTCACGATGTAGTCATTGCAGATACGATCCAGTTCGCCGGTGCTGACGCCCGGTTTGATAAACGGTTCGATCATTTCCAGCACTTCGGCGGCCAGACGACCAGCGACGCGCATTTTTTCGATTTCTTCAGGGGTCTTGATTGAGATAGCCATAAATTCTGTCCATCAGTGTCGATGATTTCGACAATAATTGTGTAAGTGCTGCTAATGGTATCAGTCAGGGGTGTACCCTGCCAAATTGAGAATCATTAACAGCACAGACCGCCAACTATTATTGGTGTCTATGGCGTATTTGTGGTATAAAGCGCGCCGGACTTCCGATCCATTCGAAGACTACACACGATGGACGGGAGCGACAAATCTCACTTTGTGTAACAACACACACGTATCGACACATATTCCGGGGTGCCCTTTTGGGTCGGTAATATGGGATGCGTGGAGGCTTAACCCCAACTTTTATATATAGAGGTTTTAATCATGGCAACTGTTTCCATGCGCGACATGCTCAAGGCTGGTGTTCACTTCGGTCACCAGACCCGTTACTGGAACCCGAAAATGAAGCCTTTCATCTTCGGTGCGCGTAACAAAGTTCACATCATCAACCTTGAGAAAACTGTACCGATGTTCAACGAAGCTCTGGCTGAACTGAACAAGATCTCTGCTCGTAAAGGTAAAATCCTTTTCGTTGGTACTAAACGCGCTGCAAGCGAAGCGGTGAAAGAAGCTGCTAACAACTGCGACCAGTTCTTCGTGAACCATCGCTGGTTGGGCGGCATGCTGACTAACTGGAAAACCGTTCGTCAGTCCATCAAACGTCTGAAAGATCTGGAAACTCAGTCTCAGGACGGTACTTTCGAAAAGCTGACCAAGAAAGAAGCGCTGATGCGCACCCGTGAGCTTGAGAAACTGGAAAACAGCCTGGGCGGTATCAAAGACATGGGCGGTCTGCCGGACGCTCTGTTCGTAATCGATGCTGACCACGAGCACATTGCTATCAAAGAAGCAAACAACCTGGGTATCCCGGTATTTGCAATCGTTGATACCAACTCTGATCCGGACGGTGTTGACTTCGTTATCCCGGGTAACGACGACGCAATCCGTGCTGTGACCCTGTACCTGGGCGCTGTAGCTACTACCGTTCGTGAAGGCCGTTCTCAGGATCTGGCTTCCCAGGCGGAAGAAAGCTTCGTAGAAGCTGAATAATAAGGCACGCTCGTTAGAGCCCCCTTATAAACCAGGTTGTATCACGTTTGGTTAGGGGCCCTTTAGGCCCCTTTTTCACTTTTAAATCTGTGCGGTTTGACGCCGGGCAGATCAAATCTTCCGAGGATTTTAGAATGGCTGAAATTACCGCATCCCTGGTAAAAGAGCTGCGTGAGCGTACCGGCGCAGGCATGATGGATTGCAAAAAAGCACTGACTGAAGCTAATGGCGACATCGAGCTGGCAATCGAAAACATGCGTAAATCTGGTGCGATCAAAGCGGCGAAAAAAGCAGGCAACGTTGCTGCTGACGGCGTGATCAAAACCAAAATCGACGGCAACTACGGCATCATTCTGGAAGTTAACTGCCAGACTGACTTCGTTGCTAAAGATGGTGGTTTCCAGGCATTTGCAGACAAAGTTCTGGATGCTGCAATCGCGGGCAAAATCACTGACGTTGACGTTCTGAAAGCACAGTTCGAAGAAGAACGTGTTGCGCTGGTTGCTAAAATCGGTGAGAACATCAACATCCGTCGTGTTGCTTCCATCGAAGGCGACGTACTGGGTTCATACCAGCACGGTGCACGTATCGGTGTTCTGGTTGCGGCTAAAGGCGCAGACGAAGAGCTGGTTAAACAGCTGGCAATGCACATTGCTGCAAGCAAGCCTGAATTCGTTAAGCCAGAAGACGTATCTGCTGAAGTGGTAGAGAAAGAATACCAGGTTCAGCTGGATATCGCGATGCAGTCTGGTAAGCCGAAAGAAATCGCAGAGAAAATGGTTGAAGGCCGCATGAAGAAATTCACCGGCGAAGTTTCTCTGACGGGTCAGCCTTTCGTTATGGATCCGAGCAAATCTGTTGCTCAGCTGCTGAAAGAGCACAACGCTGACGTAACAGGCTTCATCCGCTTTGAAGTGGGTGAAGGCATCGAGAAAGTTGAGACTGACTTTGCAGCAGAAGTTGCTGCGATGTCCAAGCAGTCTTAATTTTTTAAAGGAGCCGCCTGAGGGCGGCTTCTTTTTGTGTCTGGCTTGTAAATTCAGCGAACCGCTATAGTGGCTACGTTGAAAAGCGACATACAATGTCGCTGGTATTAACTCATATCATTCGTTGACAGTCTCAGGAAAGAAACATGGCTACCAATGCAAAACCCGTCTACAAACGTATTCTGCTTAAGTTAAGTGGCGAAGCGCTGCAAGGTTCAGAAGGCTTCGGTATTGATGCAAGCATACTTGACCGTATGGCTCAGGAAATCAAAGAACTGGTTGAGCTGGGTATTCAGGTTGGCGTAGTGATTGGTGGCGGTAACCTGTTCCGTGGTGCTGGTCTGGCGAAAGCGGGAATGAACCGCGTTGTGGGCGACCACATGGGCATGTTGGCCACCGTAATGAACGGTCTGGCAATGCGCGATGCGCTTCACCGCGCCTATGTGAACGCTCGCCTGATGTCCGCAATTCCTTTGAACGGTGTGTGCGATAACTACAGCTGGGCGGAGGCTATCAGCCTGCTGCGCAACAACCGTGTTGTTATCCTGGCGGCCGGTACCGGCAACCCGTTCTTCACGACAGACTCTGCAGCCTGCCTGCGCGGTATTGAAATTGAAGCTGATGTAGTGCTGAAAGCCACCAAAGTTGACGGCGTATTTACCGCAGATCCGGCGCAAGATCCAACCGCGACCATGTACGAACAACTGACCTATACTGAAGTTCTGGATAAAGAACTGAAAGTGATGGATCTGGCGGCGTTCACGCTGGCTCGTGACCACAAATTGCCTATTCGTGTCTTCAACATGAACAAACCGGGCGCGCTGCGCCGTGTGGTGATGGGTGAAAAAGAAGGGACGTTAATCACGGAATAATTCCCGTTGCGGCTAAATGCAGGTAATATTCTGCTTTAATGTCGCGGGATACGTCCCTCAAAATTAATCAAGACTATACTTGTCGCATCTTGCGTGGTGGATATGGTCTGACTGAAACAAGCTTTCAAGGATTCGTAACGTGATCAACGAAATCAGAAAAGATGCTGAAGTACGCATGGACAAATGCGTCGAAGCATTCAAAAATCAAATCAGCAAAATTCGCACGGGTCGTGCTTCTCCCAGCCTGCTGGATGGCATTATCGTGGAATATTACGGCACGCCAACTCCGCTGCGTCAGCTGGCAAGCGTAACGGTTGAAGATTCCCGTACTCTGAAAATCAACGTGTTTGACCGTTCTATGGGCCCGGCCGTTGAGAAAGCGATTATGGCTTCTGACCTCGGTTTGAACCCAAGCTCTGCGGGTTCTGACATCCGCGTTCCGCTGCCGCCGCTGACCGAAGAACGTCGTAAAGATCTGACCAAGATCGTGCGTGGCGAAGCAGAAGGCGCGCGTGTTGCCGTGCGTAACGTTCGTCGTGATGCTAACGACAAAGTGAAAGCGCTGTTGAAAGATAAAGAGATCAGCGAAGATGACGATCGCCGTTCTCAGGACGACGTGCAGAAAATGACTGACGCCGCTATCAAGAAAGTGGATGCGGCGCTGGCAGAGAAAGAAGCGGAACTGATGCAGTTCTGATTCGCCTGTACGCTTAAAACGCCGCTCAGAAGGTCTGCAAAGGCTGGATGGCGGCGTTTTGCTTTTTTCTGTCTATCCCCTAAAGGGTAAAATTCTTCAGGATGTCTGATGAAGCAATTAACCATTCTCGGCTCAACCGGCTCTATTGGTTGCAGTACGCTGGATGTCGTACGCCATAACCCGGAAACGTTTCGTGTTACTGCGCTGGTCGCGGGTAAAAATGTTGCCCGTATGGTCGAGCAGTGCCTGGAGTTCTCTCCCCGCTATGCAGTAATGGATGATGAAACAAGCGCTGCGCAGGTGAAAGCGGCTCTGCTGGAGCAGGGAAGTCGTACCGAGGTGATGAGCGGACAACAGGCGGCCTGTGATATGGCTGCGCTGGATGATGTCGATCAGGTGATGGCCGCGATTGTCGGCGCGGCGGGGCTGCTGCCTACGCTGGCGGCAATCCGTGCAGGCAAAAGCATTTTACTGGCGAATAAAGAGTCGCTGGTGACCTGCGGTCGTTTGTTTATGGATGACGTGAAGCGCCACAAAGCGCAGCTTTTGCCGGTAGATAGCGAACATAACGCGATTTTTCAGAGTTTACCCCAACCTATTCAGCACAATCTGGGATACGCTGACCTTGAGCAAAATGGCGTCATGTCCATTCTGCTTACCGGGTCTGGTGGCCCTTTCCGTGAAACGCCATTGCACGATCTGGTGTCAATGACCCCCGATCAAGCATGCCGTCACCCGAACTGGTCGATGGGACGAAAAATCTCCGTCGACTCTGCCACTATGATGAATAAAGGTCTGGAATACATTGAAGCGCGCTGGTTGTTTAATGCCAGTGCAAGCCAGATGGAAGTGCTGATTCATCCACAGTCGGTGATTCATTCGATGGTTCGGTATCAGGATGGTAGCGTTCTGGCACAACTGGGTGAGCCTGATATGCGCACGCCTATTGCCCATACTATGGCATGGCCGGAACGCGTCACATCTGGTGTGAAGCCTGTCGACTTTTGCAAACTGAGCGCGTTGACGTTTTCCGCGCCGGATTACCAACGCTATCCGTGCCTGAAACTGGCGATGGATGCGTTTGAGCAAGGGCAAGCGGCGACTACCGCGCTGAACGCTGCGAATGAAATTACCGTTGCCGCATTTCTGGCGCAACGAATTCGATTTACCGATATTGCCGAGCTCAATTTATCGGTACTGGATAAGATGGATTTGCAGGAACCCCAGAACGTTGATGACGTGTTGAGGGTTGATGCCGTTGCACGGGACGTCGCCAGAAAACAAGTGATGCGACTCTCAAGCTGATGATAATCCCTCTACAGAGATTCGTGCTATTTGTTAGCGTTGGGCTTCAGTGATATAGTCTGCGCCACCCGATCGCAGGTATTGGCATTTTTTCGGTCGGGTAAGCCGTGGTTTGACACGGCTTTTTTGTGTAGAGGCTTCAGTATTCCTGAGTACCGTTAAATCCTTTCAGGGACTAAAAACGCGTTATGTTGTCTGCAACTCAACCATTAAGCGAAAATTTGCCAGCACATGGCTGTCGCCATGTAGCCATTATTATGGATGGCAATGGCCGCTGGGCGAAAAAGCAAGGGAAGATTCGCGCCTTTGGGCATAAGGCCGGAGCAAAATCCGTCCGCCGGGCTGTCTCTTTTGCTGCCAATAACGGTATTGATGCGTTAACGCTGTATGCCTTTAGCAGTGAGAACTGGAACCGACCTGCGCAGGAAGTGAGCGCGTTAATGGAATTATTCGTGTGGGCACTTGATAGTGAAGTGAAAAACCTGCATCGCCATAACGTTCGTCTGCGTATTATCGGGGATATCAGTCGATTTAACTCACGTTTGCAAGAACGGATTCGCAAGTCGGAAGCGCTTACAGCCCAGAATACGGGGTTAACGCTGAATATTGCTGCGAATTACGGCGGACGTTGGGACATTGTCCAGGGAGTCAGGCAACTGGCGCAACAGGTGCAAGACGGTCTGCTGCGCCCTGAGCAAATTGACGAAGAAATGCTTGGTCAGCAAGTTTGTATGAATGAACTGGCTCCTGTGGATTTAGTGATAAGGACTGGGGGAGAGCATCGCATCAGTAATTTTTTGCTGTGGCAAATTGCCTATGCTGAACTTTACTTTACGGATGTTCTCTGGCCCGATTTCGATGAACAAGACTTTGAAGGTGCGCTGCATGCCTTTGCTAATCGAGAGCGTCGTTTCGGCGGGACCGAACCCGGTGATGAAAAAGCCTGATGGGGGTCGCTTTTGCTGAAGTATCGCCTGATTTCTGCTTTTGTTTTAATACCCGTTGTCATCGCGGCGCTGTTTTTATTGCCGCCGGTGGGGTTCGCCATTGTTACGCTGGTCGTATGTATGTTGGCCGCGTGGGAGTGGGGACAGTTAAGCGGTTTCACCACTCGCACACAGCGAGTCTGGCTGGCGGTTCTGTGCGGGCTTTTGCTGGCACTTATGCTGTTTTTACTGCCTGAATATCATCATAATATTCATCAGCCGTTGGTCGAAGTGTCGCTTTGGGCGTCGTTGGGCTGGTGGAGCGTTGCACTATTGCTGGTGTTATTTTACCCAGGTTCGGCGACTGTCTGGCGTAATTCAAAGATATTACGCATCATTTTCGGCATCTTAACCATTATCCCTTTCTTTTGGGGAATGCTGGCGCTACGTGCCTGGCATTATGATGAGAATCATTATAGTGGCGCAGTATGGCTGCTGTATGTCATGATCCTCGTCTGGGGAGCGGATTCCGGTGCGTATATGTTTGGCAAGTTATTTGGTAAACATAAACTGGCGCCGAAGGTTTCTCCGGGTAAAACCTGGCAAGGTTTTATTGGCGGACTCGCCACTGCGGCTGTGATCTCATGGGGTTATGGTATGTGGGCGAATCTTGATGTCGCGCCTGTCACCTTGCTCATTTGCTCTATTGTTGCGGTCCTGGCCTCGGTGCTGGGTGACTTGACTGAGAGTATGTTTAAGCGTGAAGCAGGTATTAAGGACAGTGGTCACTTAATCCCAGGGCACGGCGGCATTCTGGATCGTATTGATAGTCTGACGGCTGCGGTACCGGTCTTTGCTTGCTTGCTGTTACTGGTTTTCAGGACGCTTTAACGGATGGTCTTATGCTGAGTATTCTCTGGAATCTGGCTGCATTCATCGTCGCACTCGGTGTGCTTATCACCGTGCATGAATTTGGTCATTTCTGGGTTGCCCGGCGCTGTGGTGTTCGCGTTGAGCGTTTTTCCATTGGTTTTGGAAAGGCGCTGTGGCGGCGCACTGATAGATTGGGCACCGAATACGTCATCGCCCTGATCCCTCTCGGCGGCTACGTCAAAATGCTGGATGAGCGTGCAGAACCGGTGGTGCCGGAACTGCGCCACCACGCGTTCAACAACAAAACGGTTGGGCAGCGTGCGGCCATTATTGCCGCAGGTCCGATTGCAAACTTCCTTTTCGCTATTTTTGCTTACTGGCTAGTGTTTATCATCGGCGTCCCTGGTGTTCGTCCGGTTGTGGGTGAAATAACACCCAACTCGATTGCCGCACAGGCGCAAATTCAGCCAGGTACGGAACTAAAAGCGGTTGATGGTATCGAAACCCCTGATTGGGATACCGTGAGATTGCAGCTGGTCGCTAAAATTGGCGATGAGCAGACCATTCTTAGCGTGGCGCCGTTTGGCAGCAACCAGCGACAGGACAAAACGCTGGATTTGCGCCAATGGGCATTTGAGCCAGACAAACAGGATCCCGTTACGAGTTTAGGGATTCGTCCACGTGGTCCGCAGATTGAACCGGTGCTGTCAGAAGTACAGGTTAACTCCGCAGCAAGTAAGGCGGGTTTGCAAGCTGGCGACAGGATCGTTAAAGTCAATGGCCAGCCGCTCACGCAATGGATGACGTTCGTGACGCTGGTGCGTGATAATCCGAATAAGCCGTTAGCGCTAGAAATTGAAAGGCAGGGGAGTTCCTTGTCTTTGACGTTAACTCCGGACTCAAAACCGGGTAACGGTCAGGAAGAGGGATTTGCGGGTGTCGTGCCTAAAATTATTCCTCTGCCTGATGAGTATAAGACTGTACGCCAGTATGGACCATTCGGCGCCATCCTCGAAGCCTCGGATAAAACGTGGCAGTTGATGAAGTTGACGGTCAGTATGCTGGGAAAATTGATTACCGGTGATGTGAAACTGAACAACCTCAGTGGGCCGATTTCTATCGCCCAGGGGGCTGGGATGTCAGCGGAGTTCGGGGGGATTTATTACCTGATGTTCCTTGCGCTTATCAGCGTGAACTTAGGGATAATTAACCTGTTTCCGTTGCCCGTTCTTGACGGGGGGCATCTGCTGTTCCTGGCGATTGAAAAGCTGAAGGGCGGTCCGGTATCCGAGCGGGTTCAAGACTTTAGTTATCGCATTGGCTCGATTTTGCTGGTGTTGTTAATGGGGCTTGCACTTTTCAATGATTTCTCTCGGTTGTAAGAGAGTGTTAGGAAGAACGCATAATAACGATGGCGATGAAAAAGTTGCTCATAGCGTCGCTGCTGTTTAGCAGCGCCACCGTATACGGTGCTGAAGGGTTCGTCGTGAAGGACATTCATTTCGAAGGCCTACAGCGAGTCGCCGTTGGTGCGGCTCTCCTCAGTATGCCGGTGCGCACAGGCGACACGGTTAATGATGAAGATATCAGTAATACCATTCGTGCTCTGTTCGCCACCGGTAACTTTGAGGATGTCCGCGTCCTGCGCGATGGTGATACCCTTCTGGTTCAGGTAAAAGAACGCCCGACGATTGCCAGCATCACTTTCTCCGGTAACAAATCGGTTAAAGATGACATGCTGAAGCAAAACCTCGAGGCGTCTGGCGTGCGTGTTGGCGAGTCTCTCGATCGCACCACGCTTGCCGATATCGAAAAAGGCCTGGAAGATTTTTACTATAGCGTCGGTAAGTACAGCGCCAGTGTGAAAGCGGTGGTGACGCCGTTGCCACGTAACCGCGTTGACCTCAAACTGGTGTTCCAGGAAGGTGTCTCGGCGAAGATCCAACAGATCAATATCGTCGGTAACCATGCCTTTACAACCGACGAATTGATCTCTCACTTCCAACTGCGCGATGAAGTGCCGTGGTGGAACGTGGTGGGCGATCGTAAATACCAGAAACAGAAACTGGCGGGCGACCTTGAAACCCTGCGTAGTTACTATCTGGATCGCGGCTATGCTCGCTTCAATATCGACTCCACGCAGGTCAGCCTGACGCCGGATAAGAAAGGTATCTACATCACCGTCAACATTACAGAAGGCGAGCAGTATAAGCTTTCTGGGGTACAGGTGAGCGGTAACCTGGCTGGACACTCTGCCGAAATTGAGAGCCTGACGAAAATCGAACCGGGTGAACTCTATAACGGCACCAAAGTGACCAAAATGGAAGATGATATCAAGAAGCTTCTGGGTCGCTACGGTTATGCCTACCCGCGCGTACAGTCGCAGCCTGAAATCAACGATGCCGATAAGACGGTTAAATTGCGCGTAAACGTGGATGCGGGTAACCGTTTCTATGTGCGTAAGATCCGCTTTGAAGGTAACGATACCTCTAAAGACTCCGTCCTGCGTCGTGAAATGCGCCAGATGGAAGGTGCCTGGCTGGGTAGCGATCTGGTCGATCAGGGTAAAGAGCGTCTGAATCGTCTGGGCTATTTCGAAACAGTCGACACCGATACTCAGCGTATTCCGGGCAGTCCGGATCAGGTTGATGTGGTCTACAAGGTGAAAGAACGTAACACCGGTAGCTTTAACTTCGGCGTCGGGTACGGTACCGAAAGCGGCGTGAGCTTCCAGGCGGGCGTTCAGCAGGATAACTGGTTAGGTACCGGGTATTCTGTCGGCATTAACGGCACCAAAAACGATTACCAGACCTATACTGAATTGTCTGTGACCAACCCGTACTTCACCGTGGATGGTGTGAGCCTTGGTGGCCGCGTCTTCTATAACGACTTTGAAGCGGATGACGCAGACCTGTCTGACTACACCAACAAAAGTTATGGTACAGACGTCACACTGGGCTTCCCGATCAACGAATATAACACGTTGCGTGCGGGCCTGGGTTACGTGCATAACTCCTTGTCTAACATGGATCCACAGGTTGCAATGCAACGTTATCTGGTTTCCATGGGTGAAAATCCTGATGCGGATAGCTTCAAATCAGACGATTTCACCTTCAACTACGGTTGGACGTATAACAAGCTGGACCGTGGCTATTTCCCAACGGAAGGTACGCGTGTCAACCTGAACGGGAAAGTCACCGTTCCGGGTTCTGATAACGAATACTACAAAGCGACGTTGGATACCGCGACCTACGTACCGATCGATGACGACCATAAATGGGTTGTTCTGGGTCGTACCAAGTGGGGTTATGGTGATGGATTAAGCGGCAAAGAAATGCCGTTCTATGAGAACTTCTATGCCGGTGGTTCCAGCACCGTGCGTGGCTTCCAGTCCAACACCATTGGTCCAAAAGCCGTCTATTTACCGGCAAATCGTTATAATAATGATGACGATTATGACAACGAATGTGACACCACCAATACGTCACCGTGTAAATCAGACGATGCAGTGGGCGGTAACGCCATGGCTGTCGCCAGCCTGGAGTTTATTACCCCAACGCCGTTTATTAGCGACAAGTATGCTAACTCGGTCCGTACCTCCTTCTTCTGGGATATGGGTACCGTCTGGGATACCAACTGGGATTCTGCGAAGTATTCTGGCTATCCAGACTACAGCGATCCGAACAATATCCGTATGTCTGCGGGTATCGCGTTACAATGGATGTCCCCATTAGGGCCGTTGGTCTTCTCCTACGCCCAGCCGTTCAAAAAGTACGATGGAGACAAATCAGAACAGTTCCAGTTTAACATTGGTAAAACCTGGTAATTGTTCTGCGCAAAGGAATGTAGTGGTAGTGTAGCGATGACTTTAGGCGATCCTGCATAGGGTCGCCTGGCCACGCAAAGAACTGTACCTTCGGGTGCAAATGGGATGGTAAGGAGTTTATTGTGAAAAAGTGGTTATTAGCTGCAGGTCTCGGTTTAGCGATGGCAACGTCCGCACAGGCTGCCGACAAAATTGCAATCGTCAATATGGGTAGCCTGTTCCAACAGGTTGCGCAGAAGACTGGTGTATCCAGCACGCTGGAAAACGAGTTCAAAGGCCGCGCCAGCGAACTGCAGCGCATGGAATCCGATCTGCAATCTAAAATGCAGCGTCTGCAATCCATGAAAGCAGGTAGCGATCGTACTAAGCTGGAAAAAGACGTTATGGCTCAGCGCCAGACTTTCTCTCAGAAAGCGCAAGCTTTTGAACAGGATCGTGCACGTCGTTCCAACGAAGAACGTGGCAAACTGGTTACGCGTATCCAGACAGCCGTGAAATCTGTCGCTAGCAGCCAGAGCATCGATCTGGTCGTTGACGCAAACACCGTTGCTTACAACAGCAGCGATGTTAAAGACATCACCGCTGACGTACTGAAACAGGTTAAATAAGTAATGCCTTCAATTCGACTGGCTGATTTAGCAGAGCAGTTGGATGCAGAATTACACGGTGATGGCGATATCGTCATCACCGGCGTAGCGTCCATGCAATCTGCGCAAACTGGCAATATTACGTTCATGGTGAATCCTAAGTACCGTGAGCATTTAAGCCTGTGCCAGGCTTCTGCCGTTGTGATGACGCAGGACGATCTTCCTTTTGCTAAGAGTGCTGCGCTGGTAGTGAAGAACCCCTACCTGACCTATGCACGAATGGCGCAAATTTTAGATACCACGCCTCAGCCGGCACAGAACATTGCACCCAGTGCAGTGATTGATGCGACGGCAAAGCTGGGTAGCAATGTCTCTGTTGGCGCAAATGCGGTCATCGAGTCTGGCGTAGAACTGGGCGATAACGTGGTTATCGGCGCAGGCTGTTTCGTCGGAAAAAACACAAAAATCGGTGCAGGTTCACGCTTGTGGGCGAATGTGACGATTTATCACGATATCCAGATCGGTGAACATTGCCTGATCCAGTCCAGCACCGTTGTCGGATCTGACGGCTTTGGCTATGCGAACGATCGTGGTAATTGGGTGAAGATCCCACAGCTTGGTCGCGTAATTATTGGCGATCGTGTCGAGATCGGCGCTTGCACGACCATCGATCGTGGCGCTCTGGACGATACCGTGATCGGCAATGGTGTTATCATTGATAACCAGTGTCAGATTGCGCATAACGTTGTGATTGGCGACAATACGGCGGTAGCCGGTGGCGTCATTATGGCGGGCAGTCTGAAGATTGGCCGTTACTGCATGATTGGCGGCGCCAGTGTGATCAATGGGCATATGGAAATATGCGACAAAGTCACGGTCACTGGTATGGGTATGGTGATGCGTCCTATCACCGAACCAGGCGTCTATTCCTCAGGCATTCCGCTACAGCCCAACAAGGTATGGCGTAAAACAGCTGCACTGGTGATGAATATTGATGATATGAGCAAGCGCCTCAAAGCAATTGAGCGCAAGGTTAATCAACAAGACTAAAGCACCTTTTTTGCACGTCTGACTTTTCGGCCTGTCCCATTCATACGATTGCGACAGGCCGTGTTATTATTGCCTTTTAGTATATTTTGACAGGAAGAGTATTTTGACTACTAACACTCATACTCTGCAAATTGAAGAGATTTTAGAACTTCTGCCGCACCGTTTTCCGTTTTTGCTGGTTGATCGTGTGCTGGATTTTGAAGAAGGTCGTTTTCTGCGCGCAGTGAAAAATGTATCCGTTAACGAGCCTTTCTTCCAGGGCCACTTCCCGGGTAAACCGATTTTCCCTGGCGTGCTGATTCTGGAAGCAATGGCCCAGGCAACGGGTATTCTGGCGTTTAAAAGCGTAGGAAAACTGGAGCCAGGCGAGCTGTATTATTTCGCTGGTATCGATGAAGCACGCTTCAAGCGTCCTGTCGTACCTGGCGATCAGATGATCATGGAAGTCACTTTCGAGAAAACGCGCCGTGGCCTGACCCGTTTTAAAGGGGTTGCACTGGTTGACGGTAAAGTTGTGTGCGAAGCAACGATGATGTGTGCCCGTAGCCGGGAGGCCTAATACGTGATTGATAAATCCGCCTTTATTCACCCGACCGCCATTGTGGAAGAGGGCGCCAGTATTGGTGCCAATGCCCACATTGGACCTTTTTGTATTGTTGGACCCCATGTTGAAATTGGTGAGGGTACCGTACTGAAGTCTCACGTTGTCGTGAATGGCCATACTAAAATTGGTCGCGATAACGAGATCTATCAGTTTGCCTCCATCGGCGAAGTAAACCAGGATCTGAAGTATGCTGGCGAACCGACCCGCGTGGAAATTGGCGATCGCAACCGCATCCGCGAAAGCGTCACCATTCATCGTGGCACAGTGCAAGGCGGTGGGTTGACGAAGGTGGGCAGCGATAACTTACTGATGATCAACGCGCACGTTGCGCATGATTGTACGATTGGTAATCGCTGTATTCTGGCGAATAACGCCACGCTTGCCGGACACGTTTCGTTGGATGATTTCGTTATCATCGGCGGGATGACGGCGGTGCATCAGTTCTGCATCATCGGCGCACATGTGATGGTTGGTGGTTGTTCTGGTGTTGCTCAGGACGTTCCGCCGTACGTTATCGCCCAAGGTAATCATGCCACGCCATTTGGCGTCAACATCGAAGGTCTGAAGCGTCGCGGGTTCACCCGTGAAGCGATTACCGCGATCCGTAACGCCTATAAAGCGTTGTATCGCAGTGGTAAAACTCTGGAAGAAGTGAAGCCGGAAATCGCCGAGCTGGCGAAGCAGTACCCGGATGTTCAGGCTTTCAGTGATTTCTTTGAACGCTCAACGCGTGGCCTGATTCGTTAATGACTGAGCAGCGTCCATTAACGATTGCCCTCGTCGCCGGAGAAACCTCCGGCGATATTCTTGGTGCAGGATTAATTCGCGCACTCAAGGCGCGTGTACCCAATGCCCGTTTTGTTGGCGTGGCAGGTCCGCTGATGCAGGCCGAAGGCTGTGAAGCATGGTACGAAATGGAAGAGTTGGCGGTAATGGGCATTGTTGAAGTGCTCGGACGCCTGCGCCGTTTACTGCATATTCGCGCCGATCTGACTCGTCGTTTTACCGATCTCAAGCCGGACGTTTTCGTTGGCATTGATGCACCTGATTTTAATATTACCCTTGAAGGGAACTTGAAAAAACAGGGCATTAAAACCATTCATTACGTCAGCCCTTCCGTGTGGGCATGGCGACAGAAACGCGTTTTCAAAATAGGCAGATCCACCAATATGGTGCTGGCCTTTCTGCCTTTCGAAAAAGCGTTTTATGACAAATTTAATGTCCCGTGCCGCTTTATCGGCCACACCATGGCGGACGCCATGCCGTTGGATCCGGATAAAAACGCGGCTCGCGACGTGCTGGGTATTCCCCATGATGCGCACTGCCTGGCACTATTGCCAGGAAGCCGGGGCGCTGAAGTGGAGATGCTTAGCGCTGATTTTCTGAAAACAGCACAGTTGCTACGCCAGCAGTATCCCGATCTCGAAGTGGTCGTGCCGCTGGTGAATGCCAAACGACGAGAACAGTTTGAGCGCATTAAAGCTGAGGTAGCACCGGAACTTTCCGTACATCTGCTTGATGGGATGGGACGCGAAGCGATGGTTGCCAGCGATGCAGCGCTGCTGGCTTCAGGCACGGCAGCGCTGGAGTGTATGCTGGCGAAGTGCCCGATGGTTGTCGGCTACCGTATGAAACCCTTCACGTTCTGGCTGGCGAAACGTCTGGTGAAAACCGATTATGTTTCGTTGCCGAACCTGCTGGCGGGAAGAGAATTAGTCAAAGAGCTGTTGCAGGATGAATGCGAACCGCAGGCGTTGGCGAAAGCGCTGCAGCCGTTGCTGGCGAATGGCAAAATCAGCCATGCGATGCACGATACGTTCCGCGACCTGCACCAGCAGATCCGTTGTAATGCTGATGAGCAGGCGGCGGATGCAGTCCTGGAGTTAGCACAATGATTGAATTTGTTTATCCACATACGCATTTAGTGGCGGGTGTGGATGAAGTAGGACGAGGCCCTTTGGTCGGGGCTGTGGTGACAGCTGCTGTTATTCTTGATCCAGCGCGTCCGATAGTCGGTCTGAACGACTCCAAAAAACTCTCTGAAAAGCGTCGTCTGGCGCTTTACGATGAAATCAAAGAAAAAGCGTTAAGCTGGAGCCTGGGACGGGCGGAACCGCATGAAATCGACGAGCTGAATATTCTGCATGCCACCATGCTGGCCATGCAGCGCGCGGTGGCCGGTTTGCACATTACGCCTGAATACGTGCTGATTGACGGTAATCGTTGCCCGGTATTGCCGATGCCGTCGATGGCGGTGGTGAAAGGGGACAGTCGCGTGGCGGAAATCAGCGCAGCGTCTATTTTGGCGAAAGTCACCCGCGATGCGGAGATGGCGACGCTGGATACGGTTTTCCCGCAGTACGGCTTTGCGCAGCACAAAGGCTACCCAACAGCTTTTCATCTGGCGGCGCTTATAGAGCATGGCGCGACAGAACACCACCGTCGCAGCTTTGGCCCTGTTAAACGCGCACTGGGACTCACGTCCTGATTCTTGTGGCAAGAATAAGTAAACCGGAATCTGAAGATGTCTGAACCACGTTTCGTCCACCTGCGGGTACACAGCGACTACTCCATGATTGATGGGTTGGCAAAAACGGGGCCGCTGGTGAAAAAGGCGGCCGCGTTGGGCATGCCTGCACTAGCGATCACCGATTTTACTAACCTGTGTGGTTTGGTGAAGTTTTACGGAGCGGGTCACGGTGCGGGCATTAAACCGATTGTTGGTGCTGATTTTCATGTCCGTAGCGAGCAGTTTGGCGACGAGTTGACGCAACTAACGGTGCTGGCGGCCAATAATACGGGCTATCAGAATCTGACGTTGTTGATATCAAAAGCCTATCAACGTGGCTATGGATCCGAAGGACCGGTCATCGACAGAGACTGGTTGCTTGATTTAAAAGAAGGCTTAATTTTACTTTCCGGTGGTCGCATGGGCGACGTCGGACGGAGCTTGCTACGCGGTAACAGCGCGCTGGTTGATGAGTGCGTCACGTTTTATGAAGAACATTTCCCCGATTGTTATTTTCTGGAACTGATCCGTACCGGCAGGCAGGACGAAGAGAATTATTTGCATGCCGCAGTGGCGCTGGCCGAAACGCGGGGTCTGCCGGTGGTGGCGACCAACGATGTTCGCTTCCTTGAAACCGGAGATTTTGACGCGCATGAGATCCGCGTGGCGATCCATGATGGTTTCACACTCGATGATCCGAAACGTCCGCGCAACTATTCGCCGCAGCAGTATATGCGCAGCGAAGAAGAGATGTGCGAGCTGTTTTCCGACATTCCGGAAGCGCTGCAAAATACCGTCGAGATAGCCAAGCGCTGTAACGTGACGGTGCGTCTGGGTGAATACTTCCTGCCGCAGTTCCCGACCGGAGATATGACCACCGAAGACTATCTGGTTAAAAAATCGAAAGAAGGTCTGGAAGAGCGTCTGGCGTTTTTGTTCCCGGATGAAGCCGAACGCAAAGAGAAGCGCCCACCTTACGACGAACGCCTGGACATTGAACTTCAGGTTATCAACCAGATGGGGTTCCCGGGCTACTTCCTGATCGTCATGGAGTTTATCCAGTGGTCGAAAGACAACGGCGTGCCGGTCGGACCTGGCCGTGGTTCCGGTGCCGGCTCACTGGTGGCCTATGCGCTAAAAATTACCGATCTTGATCCGCTGGAATTTGACCTGCTGTTCGAACGTTTCCTTAACCCGGAACGTGTCTCGATGCCTGACTTCGACGTTGACTTCTGTATGGAGAAACGCGACCAGGTGATTGAACATGTGGCGGAAATGTATGGTCGAGACGCGGTATCACAGATTATTACCTTTGGTACGATGGCCGCAAAAGCGGTTATCCGCGACGTGGGCCGCGTACTGGGGCATCCGTACGGGTTTGTCGACAGGATTTCTAAACTGGTGCCACCCGATCCGGGGATGACGCTGGCAAAAGCCTTTGAGGCAGAGCCGCAGCTGCCAGAGATCTACGAAGCGGACGAAGAGGTCAGGGCGCTGATCGACATGGCGCGTAAGCTGGAAGGCGTCACGCGTAATGCCGGTAAGCATGCGGGCGGCGTGGTTATTGCGCCCACTAAAATTACCGACTTTGCTCCGCTCTATTGTGATGAAGAAGGTCTTCATCCGGTCACTCAGTTTGATAAAAACGACGTGGAATACGCCGGGTTGGTTAAGTTTGACTTCCTGGGTCTGCGTACGCTGACGATCATTGACTGGGCGCTGAAAATGATCAACCCGCGTCGGGCAAAGCAGGGACTGGAGCCGATTGACATCGCCGCCATCCCGCTCGACGATAAAAAATGTTTTGATATGCTGCAGCGCTCGGAGACAACCGCCGTCTTCCAGCTTGAATCTCGCGGCATGAAGGATCTGATCAAACGCCTGCAGCCTGACTGCTTCGAAGATATGATAGCCCTGGTGGCGTTGTTCCGCCCAGGCCCACTGCAGTCGGGAATGGTAGATAACTTTATCGACCGTAAGCACGGGCGAGAAGAGATATCCTACCCGGATGTACAATGGCAGCATGAGTGCCTGAAACCTGTTCTGGAGCCGACGTACGGCATTATCCTGTATCAGGAACAGGTCATGCAGATTGCCCAGGAGCTGTCTGGTTATACTCTTGGCGGCGCGGATATGCTGCGCCGTGCTATGGGTAAGAAAAAGCCGGAAGAAATGGCCAAGCAGCGCGGCACCTTTGAAGAAGGGGCGAGAAAGCGCGGCGTAGACGGTGAGCTGGCGATCAAAATCTTTGACCTGGTGGAGAAATTCGCCGGGTACGGGTTTAACAAATCGCACTCCGCAGCCTACGCGCTGGTGTCTTACCAGACGCTATGGTTGAAAACGCATTACCCCGCCGAGTTTATGGCCGCGGTAATGACCGCCGATATGGATAACACTGAGAAAGTGGTCGGGCTGGTGGATGAATGCTGGCGTATGGGGCTGAAAATCCTGCCGCCGGATATCAACTCCGGGCTGTATCATTTCCACGTAAATGATGATGGCGAGATTGTGTATGGCATCGGCGCGATAAAAGGCGTGGGTGAAGGCCCCATTGAAGCTATTATTGAAGCGCGTAACAAAGGTGGCTATTTCCGCGAGCTGTTCGATCTCTGTGCCCGTACGGATATCAAAAAGCTAAACCGCCGGGTGCTGGAAAAACTGATCATGTCCGGGGCGTTTGACCGCCTTGGCCCGCATCGCGCCGCACTGATGAATTCGCTGAACGACGCGCTTAAAGCCGCCGATCAGCACGCAAAAGCCGAAGCCATCGGTCAGGCCGATATGTTTGGCGTTCTGGCCGAAGAGCCGGAACAAATTGAACAATCCTATGCCAACTGTACGCCGTGGCCGGAGCAGGTGGTATTAGATGGTGAGCGTGAAACGTTAGGGCTTTACCTGACGGGACACCCCATCAACCAGTATTTAAAAGAAATTGAGCGCTATGTCGGAGGCCACAGGCTGAAAGACATGCATCCGACAGAACGTGGTAAAGTTACCACGGCTGCGGGGCTCGTCATTGCTGCGCGGGTAATGGTCACCAAGCGCGGCAATCGTATCGGCATCTGCACGCTGGATGACCGTTCCGGGCGTCTGGAAGTGATGTTATTTACCGATGCCCTGGATAAATACCAGCATTTGCTGGAAAAAGACCGCATACTTATCGTCAGCGGACAGGTCAGCTTTGATGACTTCAGCGGTGGGCTTAAAATGATGGCCCGTGAAGTCATGGATATTGACGAAGCCCGGGAAAAATACGCTCGCGGGCTTGCTATCTCGCTGACGGACAGGCAAATTGATGACCAGCTTTTAAACCGACTCCGTCAGTCTCTGGAACCCCACCGCTCGGGGACAATTCCAGTACATCTCTACTATCAGAGGGCGGATGCACGTGCGCGGTTGCGTTTTGGCGCAACGTGGCGTGTCTCTCCGAGCGATCGTTTACTGAACGATCTCCGTGGCCTTATTGGTTCGGAGCAGGTGGAACTGGAGTTTGACTAATACAGGAATACTATGAGTCTGAATTTCCTTGATTTTGAACAGCCGATTGCAGAGCTGGAAGCAAAAATCGATTCTCTGACTGCGGTGAGCCGTCAGGATGAGAAACTGGATATTAACATCGATGAAGAAGTGCATCGCCTGCGTGAAAAAAGCGTAGAACTGACGCGCAAAATCTTTGCCGATCTTGGCGCATGGCAGGTAGCCCAGCTGGCTCGCCATCCACAGCGTCCGTACACCCTGGATTACGTCCGCCTGGCGTTTGATGAATTTGATGAGCTGGCGGGCGATCGTGCCTATGCGGATGATAAAGCTATCGTCGGCGGCATCGCGCGTCTTGATGGTCGTCCCGTGATGATCATTGGTCATCAGAAAGGCCGCGAGACTAAAGAAAAAATTCGTCGTAACTTCGGCATGCCAGCACCGGAAGGCTATCGCAAAGCGCTGCGCCTGATGGAAATGGCCGAACGTTTCAAGATGCCGATCATTACCTTCATTGACACCCCTGGGGCTTATCCGGGCGTGGGCGCGGAAGAACGCGGTCAGTCTGAAGCGATTGCGCGTAACCTGCGTGAAATGTCACGTCTGAGCGTACCGGTTATCTGCACCGTTATCGGCGAAGGTGGCTCCGGTGGCGCGCTGGCGATCGGCGTGGGCGATAAAGTGAATATGCTGCAATACAGCACCTATTCTGTTATCTCCCCGGAAGGCTGTGCATCCATTCTGTGGAAAAGCGCAGACAAAGCGCCGTTGGCGGCAGAAGCGATGGGCATTATTGCCCCGCGTCTGAAAGAGCTGAAGCTGATCGATTCTATCGTACCGGAACCGCTGGGCGGGGCGCATCGTAATCCAGAAGTCATGGCTGCGTCGCTGAAAGCACAGCTGCTGGCCGATCTGGCCGATCTCGATGTGTTAAGTACGGAAGAGCTGAAAAATCGCCGTTACCAGCGACTGATGAGCTACGGTTACGCGTAAACTGCATATATTCTGAAAAGGGCCACAACGCTGTGGCCCTTTTTTTTACCTGCGGTTTGACCAGGCTATGATTAACTAAGGTTTTTCCAGGAGGAACGCATGAATATCATTGCCATCATGGGACCGCATGGCGTCTTTTATAAAGATGAGCCCATCAAGGAACTTGAACGTGCACTACTGCAGCAGGGATTTCAGATTATCTGGCCGCAGAATAGCGTCGACCTGCTGAAATTTATTGAGCATAACCCGCGAATTTGCGGCGTCATTTTTGACTGGGATGAGTACAGCCTGGAGCTGTGTAGCGATATCAACCAGCTTAACGAATACCTGCCGCTTTACGCCTTTATCAATACCCATTCGACGATGGATGTCAGCGCACACGACCTGCGCATGGCGCTGTGGTTTTTCGAGTATGCTCTAGGCCAGTCTGACGATATTGCCACCCGTATTCGCCAGTACACCAATGAATACCTCGATAACATCACTCCGCCGTTTACCAAGGCGTTGTTCACCTACGTGAAAGAAGGGAAGTATACCTTCTGTACGCCGGGGCACATGGCGGGGACGGCATACCAAAAGAGTCCAGTGGGCTGCCTGTTCTATGACTTTTTTGGCGGCAATACGCTCAAGGCCGACGTCTCCATTTCCGTGACCGAATTGGGTTCGCTGCTGGACCATACTGGCCCGCACCTGGAGGCCGAAGAGTATATCGCCCGCACCTTTGGGGCAGAGCAGAGCTATATGGTGACGAATGGCACCTCGACGTCGAATAAAATTGTCGGTATGTATGCTGCCCCGACTGGAAGTACGCTACTGATCGATCGTAACTGTCATAAATCACTGGCGCATTTGCTGATGATGAGCGACGTGGTACCCATCTGGCTGAAGCCCACGCGTAATGCGCTGGGTATTCTTGGCGGCATACCTAAACGTGAATTTACCCGTGAGAGTATTGAGCGCAAAGTCGGAGAGACCGCCCAGGCCCAGTGGCCAGTACATGCGGTGATCACCAACTCTACCTACGACGGTCTGCTGTATAACACCAACTGGATCAAACAGACGTTGGACGTGCCGTCTATTCACTTTGACTCGGCCTGGGTGCCCTACACCCATTTTCACCCGATCTATCAGGGGAAAAGCGGCATGAGCGGCGAACGAGTACCTGGTAAGGTTATCTTTGAAACCCAGTCGACCCACAAGATGCTGGCGGCGCTGTCGCAGGCCTCTCTGATCCACATTAAAGGTGACTACGATGAAGAGACCTTTAATGAAGCCTTTATGATGCATACCTCGACGTCGCCGAGCTACCCGATTGTCGCGTCAATAGAAACGGCGGCGGCAATGCTGCGCGGCAACTCAGGCAAGCGCTTAATCAATCGCTCCGTTGAGCGTGCGCTGCATTTTCGCAAAGAAGTACAGCGACTGCGGGAAGAATCGGACGGCTGGTTCTTTGATATCTGGCAGCCGGAAAAGGTGGATGAAGCGGAATGCTGGCCCGTTGCGCCGGGTGAAGACTGGCATGGGTTTACCGATGCCGACGCCGACCACATGTTCCTCGACCCGGTGAAAGTGACTATTCTGACACCGGGGATGGATGAACAGGGAAACATGAGTGACGAAGGGATCCCGGCGGCGCTGGTGGCGAAATTCCTCGACGAACGCGGTGTCGTGGTGGAGAAAACGGGTCCGTATAATCTGTTATTTTTGTTCAGCATTGGCATTGATAAAACCCGGGCGATGGGGTTGCTACGTGGGCTGACAGAGTTCAAACGTTCGTACGATCTGAATTTGCGTGTGAAGAATATGCTGCCAGATTTGTATGCTGAAGATCCGGATTTCTATCGCAATATGCGTATTCAGGATCTGGCACAGGGGATCCATAATCTGATCCGCCAACACGATCTCTCCGGGCTAATGCTACGGGCATTTGACACCCTACCGGAAATGAAAATGACGCCACATCAGGCCTGGCAGCGGCAGATCAAAGGCGAGGTGGAGACGGTGACGCTTGACCAACTGGTGGGGCGCATTTCTGCAAATATGATCCTGCCTTATCCTCCCGGCGTACCGTTGCTGATGCCGGGGGAAATGATCACCGAAGACAGCCGGGCGGTGCTCGATTTCCTGTTGATGCTGTGTTCTGTCGGCCATCATTATCCTGGATTCGACACGGATATTCATGGCGCTAAACTGGGTGAGGACGGCGTGTACCGTGTGAGAGTCCTAAAAATGGCATCGCAGCTTGCCTGAACCGACCGCGGACGAGTAACGTGCGAAAAGAAAACTAAAGAGGCTAAGAAGCTATGCTGGGATTAAAACAGGTTCACCATATTGCCATTATTGCGACGGACTACGCGGTGAGTAAGGCATTTTACTGCGACGTGCTGGGCTTTACGCTGATGAGCGAGGTCTACCGGGAAGAGCGCGACTCCTGGAAAGGCGATCTGGCGCTGAACGGGCAGTACGTGATTGAGCTTTTTTCTTTTCCATTTCCACCTTGCCGTCCCAGCCGACCGGAAGCCTGCGGGTTACGCCATCTGGCGTTCAGCGTGGATGATGTGGAAAAGGCGATAGCCCATCTGGAAAATCATAATGTGAAATGTGAGGCAGTACGTGTCGACCCCTTTACCGGCAAACGCTTTACTTTTTTCAACGATCCGGATGGATTACCGCTTGAATTATACGAGCAGTAAGGCTTGTCATTGTAACGGTAGCCCGGTAACGTGCCGGGCAATACCCTAGTAAGTACTCATCATGACGACACTCACACTAAACACTTCACTTCTGACATCTCCCCATATCTTGGTGGCCTTTAGCGGTGGCCTCGACTCGACCGTGCTGTTGCACCAACTGGTGCTGTGGCGAAAACAACACCCCGACGTCTTACTACGCGCTATCCACATCCACCATGGATTGAGTCCGCACGCAGACGAATGGGTGACGCACTGCGAATCGGTTTGTGCGCAATGGCAGGTGCCGCTGGTGGTTGAACGGGTGCATCTTCAGGATGACGGGCTGGGGATAGAGGCGCAGGCCCGGCGGGCGCGCTATCAGGCTTTTGCCCGGACGCTGCTGCCCGGTGAAGTGCTGATGACCGCCCAGCATCTTGATGACCAGTGTGAAACCTTTTTGCTGGCGCTCAAACGCGGCAGCGGCCCGGCCGGACTTTCTGCAATGGGGGAAAGTTCACCGTTTGCTGGGACCCAGCTTATTCGCCCGCTATTGGCGCAAACGCGTGACGCGCTTGAACGCTGGGCGTTGGAGCATGGACTACGCTGGATTGAAGATGAAAGTAATCAGGATGATGCCTACGATCGCAATTTTCTGCGGCTACGTATAATCCCGCAACTGCAACAGCGCTGGCCGCACTTTGCTGAAGCGGCGGCCCGCAGTGCGGTGCTGTGTGCCGAGCAGGAACGTTTGTTGGATGAGTTACTTGCCAATGATTTAGCGGAGTGTGTCACCGAGCAGGACACCCTTTTAGTTGAGCCATTAATGACGATGAGCGATGTACGACGTGCAGCGCTGCTTCGTCGCTGGCTGGCAGGGCTGAATGCACCGATGCCATCCCGGGATGCGCTGGCGCGAATCTGGCAGGAAGTGGTGCTGGCGCGGGAAGATGCTGCGCCGTGCTTGTGCGTAGGCGAATATGCAATCCGCCGCTATCAGTCACAGCTGTGGTGGGTGAAATCCGTTACCGGGCAAAGTGAAACTGTCATCCCGTGGTCATGCTGGCAAACACCGCTGACGCTGCCTGCCGGGCTGGGAGAAGTACAGTTACTCCCAACGGGAAAATTACGTATGCCGCACGTGGGTGAACCGGTCAGTATTCGCTTTAAAGCGCCCGGGTTATTACACATTGTCGGGCGTAACGGTGGGCGTAAGCTCAAAAAAATATGGCAGGAGCAGGGAATTCCGCCCTGGCGACGCGATACCACGCCGTTACTGTTTTACGGCGAAACGCTGATTGCGGCAGCCGGTGTCTTTGTTACGCGGGAAGGACAGGCGGAAGGGGAAGAAGGCGTGAATCTGGTATGGCATGCCTGATGGCGCTGCGCTTATCAGGCCTACGTATCGCATGGAAAGTAGGCCGGATAAGGTGCTTACACCGCCATCCGGCAACAAAATAATCAGGATTCGCTAACCACCACGGTACCGATTTCCGGGTGGCTGAAGCTGGCAATCTTGTCGAGACGAAGCTCACGTGATTCTCCAGAGACGTCTGCAACCAGATATTCCACATTTTTGCGTGAAACCAGGTCATTGGCTTTCGCCTGCAGCACTTCGCCATCTTTCAGCGCCAGCGTCAGTAATAAATGGTGCTGGCAGGCGAGCTCAAGATTGTCGTAATCATCACAGTTAATGGGTTGATACGTTTCATTCATTGACATAATCGCTCACCAGTAAGTTCGCGGCAGCATAGGCCGCTTTTTCTCTGACCGACTCTGAAAGGGCGCTGTCTTCCGCCACTTCATTCAGCACTTTCAATACGCAACCCAGCGCATCCGGGACATACCCTAAGTCTCCGCTGGCGATTTCCGCGTACCGCTTGCGTATTAACTCACAATATTTTTCCACATGCCCTCCTGTCAGTACTCTGACTTAACCGTGGATGCAAGTCTAAGCCTACGAAGATAAACTCTGTTTAGCAAGGTGACTATACCATACTCATTCAAGCAATATCAGCGCCTTGATTGAAGAGCTGTTAGCAGCCTTTTGGCGTAGTTTTCGCTACAATGTGCGCCTGATTCGAAAGGAGTTCTCTCATGGCGCTTAAAGCGACAATTTATAAAGCCGTTGTCAACGTGGCGGATCTTGACCGCAACCAGTTTCTTGACGCGGCATTGACGCTGGCGCGTCACCCTTCTGAAACCCAGGAACGCATGATGCTGCGCCTGTTGGCATGGATTAAATATGCCAATGAGCGGTTACAGTTTACGCGGGGCTTGAGCGCAGAAGATGAGCCAGAAGCATGGCTGCGTAACGATCATCTGGGCATTGATTTATGGATTGAACTCGGCCTGCCGGATGAGCGTCGGATTAAGAAGGCCTGTACTCAGTCTGGGGAAGTTGCTCTGTTTACCTATAACAGTCGGGCGGCGCAAATCTGGTGGCAGCAAAACCAGAATAAGTGCGCACAGTTTAAAAATTTGACTGTCTGGTATCTGGATGACGAACAGCTGGCGCAGCTGAGCGACTTTGCCGGGCGTACTATGACGTTGCAGGCGACCATCCAGGATGGGGCTATCTGGTTGTCAGACTCTCAGAACAATCTGGAAATTCATCTGACCGCGTGGCAGCAGCGTTGATGATCGTTCTCTCCCGAAACGTCTCTATCCCTGATAATGAGCTGGAAATCACGGCTATCCGGGCACAGGGTGCGGGTGGGCAGCACGTTAATAAGACCTCGACGGCCATCCATTTGCGCTTTGACATTCGGGCCTCTGGCCTGCCAGAGTATTACAAGGAACGCTTGCAGGCGGCCAGTCATCATCTGATCACTGCCGACGGTGTCATCATCATTAAGGCGCAGGAATATCGCAGTCAGGAACTCAACCGAGACGCGGCTCAGGCCAGGCTGGTGGCGTTGATTAAAGAATTAACCGCAGTGCAAAAAAGCCGCCAGGCAACGCGTCCTACGCGCGCCTCGAAAGAGCGCCGGTTGTCATCGAAGGCGCAAAAATCCACCGTGAAGGCGCTGCGCGGGAAAGTTCGTCGTTCGCAGGACTGACGAACAGGAATAAAAAAATCATAAGGATTTTATAGTGAAAACAGCAATATTGTCAGTGGTCGCTGTATGCACGCTCTTTTCCTTGATCGGCTGTAATAATCGTACTGACGTCGAAGCATTGCAGTCGACGCGGGCGGCAGAATTAAAACCGATGCAGCAAAGTTGGCGTGGCATCTTGCCCTGCGCCGACTGCGAAGGGATTGAAACCTCGCTGTTCCTGGAAAAAGACGGGACCTGGGTGATGAACGAACGGTATCAGGGCGTACGGGATGAACCGTCTTCCTTTGCCTCCTATGGCACCTGGGCACGCACGGCGGATAAGCTGGTGTTGACCGACAGCAAAGGTGAGAAGTCTTACTACCGGGCAAAAGGCGAGGCGCTGGAAATGCTCGATCGTGAAGGTAATCCGATCGAATCGCAGTTCAACTATACCCTTGAGCCGGTGTCAGCCAGTTTGCCCGTCACGCCAATGCCGATGCGTGGGATGTATTTCTACATGGCGGATGCGGCTGTCTTTACCGACTGTGCGACGGGCAAGCGTATGCCGGTAGCAAATAATGCCCAGCTTGAACGCGGCTATTTAGCTGCTCGCACGGAAACTGGCCAATCGGTCTTGTTGACCCTTGAAGGGCATTTCACGCAGGAGGCGAACCCGGATACGGGCGAGAAGGTGAAAACGCTGATGGCGGATAAAGACGCGAAGTTTATACCCGGTAAAGGGTGTAATTAATCTCTGAAAAAAGGCCCTGATGATCAGGGCCTTTTGCTGTATCAGCCTTTAATGGCTTTAATCAGATAATCGACGATGTCGCCGGTTTTAATCAGCTGTTTCTCGCCGTGACGACGGTATTTGTACTCGATATCATCGTTGTCGAGGTTACGGTCACCCAGCACGATGGTATGCGGAATACCGATCAGTTCCATATCGGCAAACATCACGCCTGGACGTTCTTTACGATCGTCCATCAGCACTTCGATACCCTGCGCGCGTAGCTCAGCGTAAAGCTTCTCAGCCAGTTCCTGTACGCGGTAGGATTTGTGCATGTTCATCGGCAGAATCGCCACCTGGAACGGCGCGATGGCGTCCGGCCAGACAATGCCGCGATCGTCAAAGTTCTGTTCAATAGCGGCAGCAACAACGCGAGTCACCCCGATACCGTAGCAGCCCATGGTCAGAATCTGGTTACGACCATCTTCGCCCTGAACGGAAGCTTTCATTGCTTCAGAGTACTTGGTACCCAGCTGGAAGATGTGACCGACTTCGATACCGCGTTTAATCAGTAGTGTGCCTTTGCCGTCCGGGCTCGGGTCGCCGGCAACGACGTTACGGATGTCAGCCACTTCTGGCGTGGCGACATCACGATCCCAGTTAATACCGAAATAGTGTTTACCGTCGATGTTAGCACCTGCTGCGAAGTCGCTCATGACCGCAACGGTACGATCGATAACTACCGGGATTGGCATGTTCACTGGACCGAGCGAGCCAGGACCTGCTTTGACTACGGCACGAATTTCTTCTTCGGTGGCGAAGGTCAGCGGGCTGGCAACCTGCGGCAGTTTTTCTGCTTTGATTTCGTTCAGTTCGTGATCGCCACGAACCAGCAGCGCAACCAGCGGGTAGCTGCTGCCTTCGACCGCTTTCACCAGCAGCGTTTTAACGGTTTTTTCGATCGGCAGATTGAACTGCTCAACCAGCTCAGCGATGGTTTTCGCGTTTGGCGTATCGACCAGCGTCATTTCCTGCGTGGCGGCGCCGCGCGGTTCTTTTGGTGCTACGGCTTCTGCAAATTCGATGTTGGCAGCAAAGTCGGAGCTGTCAGAGAACACCACGTCATCTTCGCCGCTCTGCGCCAGAACCTGGAATTCGTGAGAAGCGCTACCGCCGATAGAACCGGTGTCAGCCTGTACCGCACGGAAATCCAGACCCATACGGTTGAAGATCTTGCTGTACGCGGCATACATTGCGTCGTAGGTTTCTTGCAAAGATTCCTGAGTCGTATGGAAAGAGTACGCATCTTTCATCAGGAATTCACGGGAGCGCATGACGCCGAAACGCGGACGCACTTCGTCACGGAATTTAGTCTGGATCTGGTAGAAGTTCAGCGGCAGCTGTTTGTAGGAGCTGAGCTCGTTACGGATCAGGTCGGTGATCACTTCTTCATGCGTTGGGCCGAGTACGAATGGACGATCGCCGCGGTCAGCAATACGCAGCAGTTCCGGGCCGTACTGTTCCCAACGGCCGCTCTCTTCCCACAGTTCAGAAGGCTGAACTACCGGCATTAACACCTCGATAGCACCGGCGTTGTTCATCTCTTCACGCACGATGTTTTCGACTTTTTTCAGGACGCGCACGCCGGTCGGCAGCCAGGTATATAACCCGGAGGCCAGCTTGCGAATCATCCCGGCGCGCAGCATCAGCTGGTGGCTGATAACCTCGGCGTCGGCAGGTGTCTCCTTCAGAGTGGAGAGCAGATATTGGCTAGTACGCATGTTGTTACGGTTCCAGTTGAACGATCGAACAGGCTCAACGCGAGCCTGACACAAAAAAAGTGGTTTAGTTTACCAGCGAGAAAGGGATGTCAAAAGAGAAGGGTGCGAAATTACCGGGGTTCGAGCGCAAAGACTTCGAAACCCTCTGCCGTCACGCGCCAGCGCACGTTGAAATCGTGTAGCCAGACGGCGTACGTTTTGCCTGTCTCTTCACCCTTACGATACGCAGGACGCGGGTCCTGTGCCAGCACTTCACCAATAAATGTTTTTAGCAGCGGATAACGTTTTTCCATCATCAGAAGTTGTTGCTCAACCTCAGGGGTGAAACCGACCGCCATTTCCGCGACTGGCGCATGCTGTGCATAGCTGGCGGTGGCATCGGGTAGTGCTTCAGCAAACGGCAGGTAGGGCTTGATATCGACCACCGGAGTTCCGTCGACCAGATCCAGACTGCCCAGTTGTAGGACGACGTTATCTTTCTGGCAGACAATACCTTTTAGTTCGACCAGCGACATGCCGACAGGGTTAGGGCGAAAGGTCGAACGTGTAGCAAAGACGCCCATTCTGGCGTTGCCGCCAAGTCGGGGCGGGCGTACGGTTGGCCGCCATCCACCTTCCATTGTCTGGTGAAAAACAAAAATCACCCACAAATGGCTGAACGCTTCCAGGCCGCGAACGGCATCGGCCTGGTTATACGGTGCGAGCAAATGCAGTTCGCCGTTGGCACTTTTCACCAGACCTGGCTGGCGTGGAACGGCGAATTTTTCTTTATAGGGAGAGCGGATAACGCCTATTTGCTCGAACTGAAAGTGGCTCATTTCGTCGAAATATTCAGTGCAGAACCAATGCAAACCGCCTGACGATAGCAACCCGGTGTTCCGCTGGTCACTTCGCAACTGTGCAGCAATACCGCATTCGCTTTCATTTTAGAGGCATTAATCTGCATGCGTTTGCGTGCGGTTGGAATGCTTGGAGGAGAATCCTGGTTTGATGCCTGGCAGGATTCACCGCTGACTTCACCCAGATCGCGGAATGGTTTACCGACCAGATCTTCAGCGTTGGTGATAATTCTTACCGGTGTGGCACGCGGTGCTTTTGGTTTTTCTGGCTCCACTTTCGGCGGGGTCGTAGTGCTTTGAACGGGTTCAACAGGGGATCTGCTTAACATAGAACAGCCGCTCAACATGAGTGCTACTAAACAGATCGGTAAAGCACGCATAATATTTCCTCAATGAATGATCTAAACGTCAGATATTGAATCAGGTGCTTGCATAAATGACAAGACGGGCAAGCGCCCGTCCTGATGATATTACAGATTCTGGAAACAGCCTAAAATTACCAGCCCTTAACAGCGCCGCCATTGAAGACTTTGTTTGCCGCTTCGTAAACTTCGTCGGACTGATATGCTTCAACGAATTTCTTCACGTTCTCAGCATCTTTATTGTCTTCGCGAGTTACGATCAGGTTTACGTACGGGGAGTCTTTATCTTCAACAAAGATACCGTCTTTTGCCGGGGTCAGGCCGATCTGGCTGGCGTAGGTGGTATTGATAACCGCCAGCGCGATCTGTGCGTCGTCCAGTGAACGCGGCAGCTGTGGTGCTTCCAGCTCTACCAGCTTCAGGTTTTTCGGGTTTTCAACCACATCCAGCGCGGTTGGCAGCAGGCCAACGCCGTCTTTCAGTTTGATCAGGCCCACTTTCTGCAGCAGCAGCAGGGAACGGCCGAGGTTAGTCGGGTCGTTTGGAATCGCTACCTGAGAACCGTCCTGCAGTTCATCCAGTGATTTGATTTTTTTGGAATAGCCAGCAATTGGGTAGACGAACGTATTGCCTGCAGCAACCAGTTTGTAACCGCGATCTTTGATCTGCTGATCCAGGTATGGTTTGTGCTGGAAGGCATTGGCATCGATATCGCCTTTGCTCAGCGCTTCGTTAGGCAGGACGTAATCGTTGAACGTGACCAGTTCAACGTCCAGACCGTATTTTTCTTTCGCCACTTTCTGCGCGACTTCGGCAACCTGCTGCTCTGCGCCAACAATAACGCCCACTTTGATGTGGTTTGGATCTTTTTCATCCTGACCGCAACCCACAAGTGCCAGAGAACCGATCAGGGCTCCAACTGCCGCAAAGGTTTTGAATTTGAACGCCATGCTTATTTCCTTTTCTTAATGAGTTTTTCTGTGTTGTGTGTAACGTTACTTGTGCGTGACCGCCCGGACGATGCGATCGCCGGATAACTGAATTAAATAAACCAGAACGACAAGTAATACCAGTACTGTATTCATCACGGTAGCGTTGTATCCAATGTAACCGTATTGATAGCCAATCTGCCCAAGACCGCCCGCACCGACGGCTCCGCCCATTGCTGAGTAACCGACCAGGGTAATCAGCGTGATCGTTGCCGCATTCACCAGGCCTGGCAACGCTTCTGGTAGTAACACTTTACGCACGATCTGTAACGGCGTAGCGCCCATCGCTCTTGAGGCTTCAATCAGCCCGGTCGGGATTTCCAGCAGCGCATTTTCTACCATTCGGGCAATAAACGGTGCGGCACCCACGGTCAGCGGGACGATAGCAGCCTGTAAACCGATCGAGGTGCCGACAATCATGCGGGTAAATGGAATCATCCATACCAGCAGTATAATGAATGGGATGGAGCGGAAAATATTGACCAGCGCCGACAGCGTACGATAGAGCTTCGCGTTCTCGATGATTTGCCCCGGACGCGTGACGTACAGCAGTACGCCGACGGGCAGGCCAATCACAAAGCCAAAAAAACCGGACACAAAGGTCATTGCCAGCGTTTCCCATACGCCGCGAACTAGCAGCCACATCATTGGCTCAGACATAACCCAGTACCTCTACTTTTACATGGTGTTCCTGCAGCCAGTTGATGGCCGCTTGTGTATCTTCTTGTGCGCCGTGCATTTCAGTCAGCATGATGCCGAACTTGACGCCACCGGCGTAATCCATCTGCGCACTGATAATGTTGTTGTTCACATTAAAGCGGCGAGCAATTTCGGAAAGCAGTGGGGCATCGACAGAGTGGCCGGTAAACTCCATACGCAGCATCGGGACGCTATCGGCTTCTGGTTCTGCTTTTAAGCGTTCCTGATAATCTTCTGGAATATCCAGATGCAGCGTGGATTGAATGAATTTCTGCGCCAGCGGCGTTTTCGGATGTGAAAACACTTCACTCACCGTGTCCTGCTCGATCAGTTC
Organism: Citrobacter sp. wls829; assembly: GCF_005280825.1. Classification (NCBI taxonomy): domain Bacteria; kingdom Pseudomonadati; phylum Pseudomonadota; class Gammaproteobacteria; order Enterobacterales; family Enterobacteriaceae; genus Citrobacter; species Citrobacter sp. wls829. The sequence goes on along the minus strand of NZ_SZWP01000029.1, from coordinate 1,501 downwards.
ACCGTTACTGATAACCGCCACGCAGTCACAAATACGTTTTACGACGTCCATCTCATGGGTAATCAGCAGGATGGTTAACCCAAGACGGCGGTTAATGTCTTTCAGTAATTCCAGAATCGAACGGGTCGTTGCCGGATCGAGTGCGCTGGTGGCCTCATCGCACAGCAATACCTTCGGTTGGCTTGCCAGAGCACGGGCAATGGCGACACGCTGTTTCTGGCCGCCTGAAAGGTTGGCGGCATAGCTGTCGTGCTTATCGCCAAGGCCCACTAAATCCAGCAGCTCGGTAACGCGACGTTTGATCTCTTCTTTTGGGGTGTTGTCCAGCTCCAGTGGAAGCGCGACGTTACCAAATACCGTGCGGGAAGACAGCAGGTTAAAGTGCTGGAAAATCATGCCGATTTGACGGCGAGCTTTGGTCAGCTCGGATTCAGAAAGCGTAGTGAGCTCCTGACCGCCGACCTGTACACTGCCCTCCGTTGGGCGTTCAAGTAAGTTAACGCAGCGGATGAGCGTACTTTTACCGGCACCTGAGGCGCCAATAACGCCATAAATCTTTCCGGCAGGAACATGCAGGCTGACATTGTTCAGTGCCTGAATGGTGCGCGTCCCCTGCTGGAACACTTTGGTGATATTCGAAAGTTTAATCATGGATTATTTATTATCGTAATTAAGTTAGCCGTGGCATTTTCGTCTGTCTGGTACGGTCGACGTCGTTAATAAAATGGATGTTAAGGCATCCAGACGTCTAAATCAATCTAGCTTTGCACGATGAGCACTTTCTTGCCTGCCGAAACATGCGATACTAGAGCAACATGCCTTATTCAGGAGCTATAAAAGGTGGCAAAGTCTGTACCTGCAATTTTTCTCGACCGTGACGGCACCATTAATGTGGACCACGGTTACGTACATGAGATCGACGAGTTCGAGTTTATCGACGGCGTTATTGATGCCATGCGTGAACTTAAACAGATGGGCTATGCACTTATCGTCGTGACTAACCAGTCGGGTATTGCCCGCGGTAAATTTACTGAAGCGCAGTTCGAAACGCTGACGGAGTGGATGGACTGGTCGCTGGCCGATCGTGATGTTGATCTGGATGGCATCTACTATTGTCCTCACCACCCGCAGGGAACAGTAGAAGAGTACCGCCAGGTTTGCGACTGTCGTAAACCGCATCCAGGAATGCTTCTCTCTGCGCAAGAGTTCCTGCACATCGATATGGCGGCTTCCTATATGGTGGGCGACAAAATAGAAGATATGCAGGCAGCAGCAGCCGCTAACGTTGGGACCAAAGTATTGGTGCGCACGGGTAAGCCTGTCACGCCAGAAGCAGAAAATGCGGCTGATTTAGTGATAAATAGCCTGGCTGACCTGCCATTGGCGATAAAAAAGCAGCAAAAGTAAGCGTTATGGATAAAAGGTGAGCGGTTGAAACAAAAATGCATTTTTCCGCTTGTCTTCCTGAGTCGACTCCCTATAATGCGCCTCCATCGACACG
>NZ_SZWP01000096.1:0-4115 GCF_005280825.1 Citrobacter sp. wls829 | reverse complement strand
TGCCAGACGGTGCTGAGACGACGCTTACACCTGTTGCACTGTTTACGGCGAAGAGCCGCTTACTGGTCAACGGTGGCGATGATAAGCAAGACTTAACCGACTTCTACGAAGATCCGATCATGATAGGTGTCTGATGAAATCTAAAAAACACCCCGGGCGTGTAAAAAGCGCTCTTTTAAATTGGCTCGGTGTACCTATCAGCTTGACCACGGGTACGTTTTGGCAAGAGTGGATGGGAACCAGCAGCAGCGGCAAAACGGTAACCGTCGATAAGGCGATCATGTTGTCAGCTGTATGGTCATGCGCACGACTTCTTAGTGAATCAGTCTCAACCCTGCCACTGAAGGTCTATAAGCGGGAAAAAGATGGTTCACGAGCGCTAGCCACCGATCACCCGGCATATAAGGTTCTTTGTAAGCAGCCCAATGGAGAAATGACCCCGTCAAGATTCATGCTTATGCTGGTCGCCAGTATTTGCATGAGGGGGAATGCATATATAGAAAAACTGATGATTGGTCAAAAACTGGTTGGACTTAATCCCCTTTTACCCCAAAACATGGTTGTTAAGCGCCTTGAAAACGGGCAACTGCAGTACACCTATACCGATATAAACGGCAAGAGAATTATCCCTGTCAAAAACATGATGCACATTCGTGGCTTCGGGCTAGATGGTGTCTGTGGGATGATGCCGATGATGACTGGTCGGGATGTTATTGGCTCGGCAATGGCGGTTGAAGAATCAGCAGCCAAAATCTTTGAGAACGGTATACAAAACTCGGGCTTTATTAGTGCGAAAACAGACATTAATAAAGAACAGCGAGAGCGGCTGAAGCAAAATCTGAATTCGTTTGTAGGTTCGAAAAATGCAGGAAAGGTCATGGTGCTTGAGGGCGACATGACTTACCAGGGCGTCACCATGAATCCTGAAGCAGCACAGATGCTGGAGAGTCGATCTTTTAGCATTGAAGAGATTTGCCGATGGTTCCGTATTCCGCCGTTTATGGTTGGTCACATGACCAAACAAAGTAGTTGGGCCTCCAGTGTAGAAGGGATGAACCTCCTCTTTCTTACCAATACTCTTCGCCCGTTATTGGTCAACATTGAGCAGGAGATAGCGCGTTGTTTACTGGCGAATGATGAGGATTATTTTGCTGAATTCTCCGTTGAAGGTTTGCTACGTGCTGACAGTGCCGGGCGTGCTGCTTATTACACTACTGCTTTGCAGAATGGCTGGATGAGCCGCAACGATGTCCGTCGCCTGGAAAACCTGCCTCCAATACCTGGTGGCGAAATTTATACTGTGCAATTGAATCTCACTGCGCTTGAAGATTTACGCGAAAACAATCAGGCAGCCAGAGCTAATGCGCTGCTAGAGCTTCATAACCAGTTATTCCCCGATATTTCTTTCGAACATTCTCCGCTGAAAAAGGCCGCTTAGGAGCACTTTCCTGATGAGCAAAAAACAACTTCCGGCAGCGCCGGCGGGTCGCCCCTGCGCGCGGGTCACCTGTGAAACACTACCTTCTGCGCTGGACCGCTGGGATGGCGGGATTAAAGCTGCGGCCACCGACGAAAATAGCATTTCTGTATTTGATGTTATCGGGCAGGACTACTGGGGTGAAGGCGTCACAGCAAAGCGTGTTGCTGGTGCTTTACGATCAATGAATGGTGCAGACGTCACGGTGAATATTAACTCACCCGGTGGCGATATGTTTGAAGGCCTGGCGATTTATAACCTCCTCCGTGATTACGAGGGCAAGGTAACGGTGAAAGTGCTGGGAATTGCTGCCAGTGCGGCCTCAATCATTGCGATGGCTGGTGATGATATCCAAATCGGTCGCGGGGCCTTCTTGATGATTCACAATTGCTGGGTATACGCCATGGGCAACAGGCATGACTTTGCTGAACTGGCTAATTCCCTTGGGCCCTTTGATAGCGCAATGGCAGATATCTACGCTGTTCGTTCTGGGCTGGATATGGAAACCGTACAGAAGCTGATGGATGCAGAAAGCTATATCGGTGGTAGCGATGCAATCAACAGCGTCATCGATAACAATGACGGTACCTTCTCAATAGCCGGGGCCTGGAACGATCCTGATAAATACTCCCGTATCGATACGGGGGCAATTATTGATCAGCGCCCGGTGAGTGTTATCCCTCCGGGTAACCAGTCGCCACCGGCTAATATCGTGATTAGCTCGTTCTCTGTTGTTCAGCAGAACATCAGTGTTGAGACCATGCGTGCGAGCTGGGACCAGGCACAGAACGCTATTGCCTACGAGGCGCAGTGGCGCCGCAATGACGGAAACTGGGTGAACGTGCCGCGCAGCTCCACCACGTCATTTGATGTTCCGGGCATTTATGCCGGGCGCTACCTCGTGCGTGTGCGCGCCATTAATGCTTCAGAGATTTCCTCCGGCTGGGGATATTCAGAAGAGGCGACGCTGACCGGGAAAGTGGGTAACCCTCCGAAACCTGTCGGATTTGCGACAACGCCGATCAACTGGGGGATTCGCCTGAACTGGGGATTCCCGGCGAATACCTCTGACACACTGAAAACGGAAATTCAGTACACCGCGAACAGTGATTTCTCGAATCCTCTGTTGCTGTCGGATGTTCCGTATCCGTCAGCTGAATATATCCAGCTGGGGCTAAAGGCGGGGCAGGAGTTCTGGTACCGCGCGCAGCTGGTAGACAGAACGGGGAATGAATCAGGCTGGACTGACTGGGTTCGTGGCGAATCCAATGCGAATGCGGATGACTACCTGGGGGATATTGCGGATGACTTCCTGACATCTGCCGATGGCGATCGTCTGACGGGCGACATTGATACCAACCTTGAAGGCATTCTGCAGAACGCGCTGGCCAACCACGGAACTGTTGAACATCAGTTTGCACAGTTCGGCGAGGTCCGCGCAGACATTCTGGTGGTGAAAACCACGATCGCCGATGTGAATCAGGCGATGGCGGAAATGTCCACGCAGGTGCAGGCGCAGATTGAGGACGTAACCGCCTCGCTTGAGGATAAGCTCACCGCCACCGTTGACGCTTCAGGTGCAACGGCCATTCATACCCTGAAAGCCGGAGTGCGTATCAACGATATTTTTTACAGCGCCGGTATGTCGATTGCTGTGCTGGCGGAAGCGGGTAAGCCGGTAGTCACCCGCGTCGGGTTTAACGCTAACCAGTTTGTCCTGATGAGTGGCAGCGGTGATACGCAATATTCTCCATTCGCGGTGGTTAATGGGCAGGTATTTATCAGCGATGCCTTTATTCAGTACGGGCAGATAACGCTGGCAAAAATTGGTGAGCTGCGGTCCGCTAATTACGTTCAGGGAAAAACAGGGACTATTATGAAATCGGACGGATCGTTTGAGGTTAACGGGGCTGTGGCGGGTGAGGGCGCGTCGAGAATGAGTAATCTCAACTATAGCGTCAAGGACGGGAATGGGGTGCTTCGTGTTCAGCTTGGGAAAATAACAGGGGTGTTCTGATGGCATGGGGTATTCAGACGTGGGATGCAAACGGTGTCAAAAATAACTACGGGATTAAGCCAACGATGGTTCTGGGAAGAGCGACCGTCACAAGTTTTTCTCAGTCAGGCACCTGGTCTTTCGCCATCAGAAGCGGGTATGTTCTTAAATACGTTCAGGCTCCGCTTGAAAACGTTAATACAGGGTTAAGACGGAAATTCACTGTAAGCGGAGGAACAATTACGTGCTCCCCGGCGGGTACCGGGCAATATGAGATTAATACGGAGCCAGCCATTGCGGCAGTCCTCGTGTTCTATCAGGAGAAGGCATAATGGCTTATGGGGCATATCTTTCCACTGATGATGGTGTTGAGTTTTTTACGACTGAGACAACATCGATTGCTTTAGACCAGAAACTGACTGCCAGTGGTTCCGGTCAGTTTATAACGGTTAACGCGACAGTAAAGACTGAAGACATTATTCTTCCCTTTTGTGTCACAACGGGCGGTCCGGCATTCTTTGAATATTCCATTACCGGGAATAAAATAACCATATCAGCAAGGCAGACGGTTGGTCTGTATAAAAACATTGGCCTTGAAGTCTATCTGTTTACCACTAAGGAAGGTGCGAACAAGTTCCTGAT
>NZ_SZWP01000095.1:0-3679 GCF_005280825.1 Citrobacter sp. wls829 | reverse complement strand
ATCAGGAACTTGTTCGCACCTTCCCTAAAAGATTAGCGCGCCAACTGTAACAGTCGGAACAGCATTATTTACCGCGCATTCAGCCGCGCAACGCTATTCACCAACAAACGCTTCGGTTGCTTGAAATAATCGATGTGCACATTTATGTGCTCTGTGGATGTGCACATCTATTGCTAAGAGCGACGATAACAACACCTCACAGGTAAAATAATGAATAAGACTTTATATATGATTCCCGCAGGCCGGGCCTATCGACAACACGGGAATATTACGCGATCCAGGAAATTTACGTGGCTGGGAGGGGTGTTTACCTTCATGGTCATCAGTACGCTGACGCTATCAGATGCTTATGCTGGAGGAAATGGTGCAACATCGGGTACCCCAGGGTCTGCAGGGAGTCAGGTCACGGGTGGCGGTGGTGGTGGCAGCGGTAGCGGTACGAATGATGGCGGTGATGGCAGCGTAACTGATGGAAAAGGCGCAGATGGACAAAACGGGAATTTTGCCGGGTTAGGGGGCGATCCTGGAATGCAGATAACGGCGTCACAGACGATCACTACCCGTGTCACCGGAGGAACGGGTGCTGACGATACCGGCGCTGCCGGTGGTGGCACCGGGATAATTGTGCGCAGTGGTGCATCGCTGACGCTCGACGGTGCAACGGTTACCGGAGGGAACGGTGGTACGGGGACGCCAAACAACCTGGACACTGGCAGCGGCGGCGGCGGCGCCGGCATGCTGACAGATGGGAATCTGATCTTGACCGGGAGTGGTACGTCCATCACAGGTGGCGCCGGGGGAACCGGGAGCAGTTCGGGCGGCGGCGGTACGGCGGTTGTGTTGACCGGTGGAACGGCGACTCACCTGACCAATGAAAGCGGCACGATAACCGGTGGCGTCGGTGGTCGAGGACGCTCGGGCGGCGGTGGTGGCGCCGCCGTTGTGACCAATGCAAATGTGACCAACCTCGTCGGAGGTACGATCACTGGCGGTGATGGCGGCATTCGTCCTTCCGCCAGTATCACTGCAAGCGGTGGGGGTGGTGCGGGTATTTTGGTAGCGAATAATGGTCAGAATACGGTTTCTATTATCAACCAGGGCGTGATTTCAGGTGGTAACGGTGGCCCATCATTTGCGGCAGGCGGCAATGGGGAAGGCGGTGCGGGTGAAGGGGGCGCACAAGGCGGAAGCGCGTCAAATGGTCGGCTCGGCGATGGTGGGGCTGGGGTAAAAGGCGCATTCCTATCGATTATCAACGCTGGTGCTATTAATGGCGGAAAGAGTGGCGATCCGTTGTTTGGTGGACAGACATCACGACAGGCGAACGCCATTGAGTTTACCGGTGGTGTCAATCGGTTGGAACTGCAGGCCGGATGGTCGTTTCTTGGCAAGGTCGTCGGTATGACCGGGTCAACAAATACGCTGGTGTTGGGTGGGGATACGACACAATCGCAGGGGACCGGGCCAACGGTCTTTGATGTTGCTCAACTTTCTGCCACCGGAGGTAATGGTCAGTTTCAGGGGTTCAGTACATTTCATAAAACCGGTACCAGCACGTGGCAGTTAACAGAGACTACCGCGCAGCTGACGCCGTGGACGGTAAGTAATGGCACTCTGTCGATTATCACTGATGAATCGCTGGGTGATGTGAGCGGAAATCTTACCCTGTTGAATAACGCCACGCTTGCCACCGGCGCCGATATTTCGACGGTGCGTAATGTGATGTTGGGGCAAGGTGGAGGAAAGTTTGATGTATCACCGTCCACAACACTTGCACTCGCGGGGATGATCTCGGGGCCTGGAAGTCTGACCAAAGCCGGCGATGGCACCCTGACGCTGTCCGGCAACACCCTCTGGACCGGGGACACCCATATCGACGGCGGTGAACTGGTGCTGGATGGCAGCAACGGCGGCGCGCAGCTGGTCAGCAACGTCATCGGCCAGGATAACACCGCGATATCCCTGCGTAACGGTGCCACCCTGACCGGCTGGATTGACCCGACGGACGTCAGCATTGACACCACCAGCCGCTGGAATATGACTGCGGACTCGCTGGTCGATGAAGTTAACCTTGCCGGGACCATTAATTTTGCGGCCCCGTCCTCGCTGCCCATGAACGCCGGACGGACCCTGACCGCGACCAGCTGGCACGGACAGGATGGTACGGTGGTGCTGAATACCGTGCTGGGTGACGACGCCTCGACGACCGACAAGATTGTGGTCAATGGCGATACCAGCGGCAACACCTTTATGAAGGTGAACAATGCCGGCGGTGGTGGCGCACAGACGGTGGAAGGTATCCGTGTGGTGGAGGTTCATGGGGCATCTGATGGCACCTTTACCAAATCCGGGCGTATTGTGGCCGGGGCTTATGACTACAGCCTGGTGAAAAAAGGCACTGGCTGGTTCCTGACCAGCCTGTATGTTCCGCCGCCGGTGGGGCCGGAAACGCCCGCAGTTCCTGTTACACCGGCAGTTCCTGTTACACCACGCACACCTGATGAACCGGGTATCCGGGTGGTGCGCCCGGAGTCGGCCAGCTATACCGCCAACCTGGCGGCGGCCAACACGATGTTCATCACCCGGCTGCATGACCGTCTGGGTGAACCGCAGTACACCGATGCACTGACCGGTGAGAAGAAGGTTACCAGTATGTGGCTGCGCCAGGTGGGCGGGCATAATCGCTGGAAGGACAGCAGCGGGCAGATGAGCACGCAGAGCAACCGTTATGTTATCCAGCTGGGCGGCGATATTGCACAGTGGAGTACGGATGGCCTGCAGCGCCTGCACCTGGGAGTGATGGCCGGTTACGGCAATGATGACAGCAACAGCCGCTCACATGTGACCGGTTACCGTGCAGATGGCTCGGTGAGCGGTTACAGTGCGGGACTTTACGCGACCTGGTACCAGAATGACGAGACCCGACAGGGACTGTATCTGGACAGCTGGGCGCAGTATGGCTGGTTTAACAATGACGTGAAGGGTCAGAATATTCAGGGTGAATCCTATGACTCAAGTGGTATCACCGCCTCACTGGAAGCCGGGTACACGCACAAGCTCGGCGAGTTTACCGGCAGTAAGGGCTCGCTGAACGAGTGGTATATCCAGCCGCAGGCGCAGGCTGTCTGGATGGGCGTCAGGGCGGACGACCACCGTGAAAGCAACGGCACGCGGGTCAGTGCGGAAGGTGAAGGTAATCTTCAGACGCGTCTGGGCATACGCACCTACCTGAAAGGACACAGTAAAATAGATGACGGTAAAGCGCGGACCTTCCAGCCGTTTGTGGAAGTGAACTGGCTGCACAACACGCATGATTTTGGTACGAAGATGGACGGGGTGAGCGTGTATCAGGACGGGGCGCGCAATCTCGGAGAAATCAAAACCGGCGTGGAAGGCAAGCTGAACGACCACCTGAATCTGTGGGGTAACGTGGGCGTCCAGGTCGGTGACAAAGGCTACAGCGACTCATCTGCGATGGTGGGGATGAAATACAGCTTCTAGTTTGCGTTTCATATTGAGTGCGTGCGTAAGGAAGTCTGACGGTAAAACGAGATACAAAAAACCACGCAATGGCGTGGTTTTAATGTATCTAATTTCTGATGTTACATCATGGCAGGTAATGCCGGATTAATTATTTTTTATCCATTCCCTCGTTAGGGAAGGTGCGAACAAGTTCCTG
>NZ_SZWP01000092.1:0-3644 GCF_005280825.1 Citrobacter sp. wls829 | reverse complement strand
CCGGCTGAGGGCGAAATGACACCCTAAGCTTTCGGTTCCTTGGGCCAAAGATATTCGCCAGTCAGTAGAATGTGCGCCCAGCCCAATGGGGATATGTGGGGAAGAAATTCAGGGGGAACATCCAACCCTTCGTTCCGCCGCTCCGTGACGGCATGACCAAGATGGACGGTATTCCAGTAAATGATCACCGCAGTCAATAAATTGAGCCCAGCGATTCGGTAGTGCTGCCCTTCTGTCGTGCGATCGCGAATTTCCCCCTGCCTCCCGATACGGAGCGCATTTTTGAGCGCATGGTGGGCCTCTCCCTTGTTAAGACCGATCTGAGCACGCCGCTGCATGTCCGTATCCAGGATCCACTCAATAATGAAAAGGGTCCGTTCAATACGACCAACTTCACGAAGCGCAACTGCAAGGTTGTTTTGTCGTGGGTAAGAAGCGAGCTTGCGCAGGAGTTGGCTGGGCCTGATTTTGCCAGCGGTCATCGTCGCGGCACAACGGAAAATATCAGGCCAGTTCGCAACGATAAGATCCTCCCGGGCTTTTCCACCTACCAACTTGCGTAACTCCCTGGGGGTCGTATCGGGATTAAATACGTACAACCGCTTCGATGGCAGATCCCTGATTCGCAGAACGAGATTGTAGCCGAGCAGGCTACTGGCTCCGAACAAATGGTCGGTGAATCCTGCTGTATCGGCATACTGTTCGCGAACATGGCGACCGACCTCGTTCATCAGTAGTCCATCGAGAATATACGGTGCCTCGCTCACGGTCGCCGGGATCGACTGACAAGCGAATGGCGCGAACTGGTCGCTTACGTGAGTATACGCTTTGAGGCCGGGAACAGAACCATATTTGGCATTGACCATGTTCATGGCTTCGCCATGCCGCGCTGTCGGGAAAAACTGACCATCGCTCGATGCTGACGTGCCCATCCCCCAGACGCGTGACATCGGCAGTTTACCCTGCGCGGCCACCACAATTGCCAATGCCTGGTTCATGGCTTCGCTTTCAACATGCCAGCGGGCAAGGCGTGAGAGCTGCCAGTAATCATGCGTGTTTGTAGCTTCCGCCATCTTACGCAGGCCCAGATTGAGCCCTTCAGCGAGCAGGACGTTGAGCAGACCGATCCGGTCGCGACATGGAGCCCCGGTTCTCAGATGGGTAAACGCATCTGTGAAACCAAGGGCTGCATCAACTTCAAGCAGCATGTCGGTAATCCGAACGGACGGCATTCGGCGATACAGATCCAGTATGAGTGCCTCGGCACCATCCGGCACGTCTGCTGTCAACCTGTCGATCCGCAACGTTCCATCTTCTATGCTACCGTGCGGAATAGTGCCGTTACGGGCAGCCCGGGCCAGCCGCTTAAGAGCGATCGTGAGTCGCGCCTTTCTGTCTGCCAGCCAATCCTGTGGGTTGGAAGGCACGGCCAGTTTTGCATTTTCCTGCGCCGCGATCATCGGCACCAGTACCTGCTTGAGGTCACCATAGCGGCGCGAATGAGCGAGCCAGACATCTCCGGAACGAAAAGCATCCCGGAGGTGAAAGAGTACCGCCACTTCCCAAAGACGGGTATCTCCTTTTTCCTGAGCTCGTAAATGACGGTTCCATTTGGAGCTGGGCCGCAGGAAACGCCTTTCTGGCGATGCAACACCTTTCATCTCTCCGATCGACAAAGCTGCTGCTACCAATGGTCCGGCGACCGGCGCGGCTTCGAGCTTCAGACAGCGCAACATGCGGGGCGCATAACGACGAAAGCGATGGTATCCCTGCCCGACATATGCAAGAGGCTCATCGGCTAGCGTGTTGCTGAGTTGAGTCCCTGTCGCTACCAGTTGAGCGAGCCGGTCCCATGCAACCGAACTGGCGACAGCCATCTCCAGCGGGGTTCCGTCACTGCGGGCCTCAAGCAACGAAGCTCCCAGCGCGGTGAAGGTACGGATCGTATCCGTGAGTGTGGCTTTAGAGCCGGAAATTGTTTCGTCATGCTGGCGCTTCGCTTCCCGCCAGGTTTTTCCTACGATCCTGTCATGGGTTTCGACTATGGCATCAGCAATCGCCGCTTCCCACTCCACAACACAGACGGCAAGGATCGCCCAGCGGCGGTCCGAAGTGATGTCACGCAAACCGTCGGTGAAGTAGCGTTCACCCTGCCGACGCAGCCGGGCAATGCGATGGGCAGGTATGCTGGCCAAAGCACTATGATTGATATTCAGGGTACGCAGAAATTCGAGCCTGTCGAGCAAACGGTTAGCAGCAGCCGAGTTGTTACCAACCTCGAAGTTGCGAAGCCAGATGAAACGACTGATATTGCCGGCGAGCATTTCACTCAGAAGTTTGTCCAGGTGATCGCGAACATCCGCTGTTAAATTTTCCGCAATCCGCGTTTCAATCCGCCGCTCAGCGGCGACCAGAGCATCCGCGCACAAGCGCTCGATTGTCGATACTGCGGGCAGAATGGTGGAAGTTTCCCGACACCGCACAATAAAACGATGAGCAAGATCCTCGTTTGATCTGGCATCTTCGGCCTGGCCGAAAGTCCACTCCCGCAGATCACGGGCACCACGGCCCGTGAAGGTCTTGTAGCCGTAAATTTCGCGCAGCGTGTCCATGTGCTGCTGACGGGTTTGGCGCCGTGTGGCATAAGTGAGAAGCGCATCAGCCGGAACTCCAAGCTGAGCACCGACGAAGGAAAGGACTTCACGCGGGATCATCTCACCAGGAGCCAGTGCACGGCCCGGATATCGTAAGGCACAAAGTTGCAGGGCAAAGCCAATCCTGTTTTCCGGTCTGCGGCGCTGCCTAATGTTTTCCAGGTCATCATCGCCCAGCGTGTAGAACTTCAGTAGCGACAGTTCGTCCGTGGGCAGATCGAACAGCGCTGCTCGCTGCCGTTCGGTGAAAATATGGCGTCGTGACATACAAATTCGTCCCTTTTGAAGTATAGTCTGTTTTGGACAACAGCCAGCCCATATAAATCAGGGCGTTCCGATACAAAAATCCAGGAGGGTTCAATTGGGACATCGTGCCGCCATTTACTGCCGGGTTTCAACAGCGGATCAGTCTTGTGAACGCCAGGAATTTGATCTGCGAGCCTTCGCCGGCCGTGCCGGCTACGACGTGGTGGGAATATTTAAGGAAACAGGTTCAGGAACTAAACTCGACCGGGCCGAGCGAAAGAAAGTCCTGGCGCTTGCCCAGTCCAGACAAATTGATGCAATCCTGGTCACTGAGCTTTCCCGGTGGGGGCGCTCGACGCTCGATCTGCTCAATACGCTACGTGAACTGGAGAACTGGAAGGTTTCCGTGATAGCCATGAATGGAATGGCGTTCGATCTTTCGTCGCCGTATGGACGAATGCTGGCGACGTTTCTTTCCGGCATTGCGGAGTTTGAGCGGGATCTCATCAGCGAGCGGGTCAAGTCAGGCCTTGCTGTTGCGAAGGCACGTGGTAAGAGGCTTGGTCGTCAGGCCGGAGTGCGACCAAAATCAGACCGACTTTTGCCTAAGGTGGTTGCGATGAGGGCCGAGGGACGCAGCTATCGCTGGATCGCACGCGAGCTCGGTATCAGCAAGAATACCGTCGCTGACATCGTGCAACGACACAGAGCTAACGCTTAGGGTGTCATTTCGCCCTCAGCCGG
>NZ_SZWP01000091.1:0-2845 GCF_005280825.1 Citrobacter sp. wls829 | reverse complement strand
ATGACCTGCTTATTCGCACCTTCCCTAGGGTTCTAATTAATTCACGGGCTTCTGGTAATAACAACTGGCCTGCTTTTGTTAATGTGACTTTGCGGGTTGTTCTCTCAAATAGTTGAGTGTGTAAATACTCTTCCATTTTCTTTATTCTACGTGTTAATGCAGGTTGCGTAATATTAAGTAACTTAGCCGCATTGTTAAAAGAATTGGACTCTGCCAGCGTGACAAATGCTTTCATGCTCGATAATTCATGTTTCATTCCGACTCCAGACAAGGTTAAGGGACGTTCTGTCCTGATAGAGCGACCAGTTTACCTGCCATTGTTAATCTTGAATTAATAAAAAAAAGTCACTAATCACGACAACAAAGTCATTAGCCAGCGTATTTCACGCATGTAATCCTGTCTTTAATATGAATAATATAGTTGAGGGCATTGGCGTGAAAAAAATACCTTGCGTTATGATGCGTGGAGGAACCTCCAGAGGCGCATTTTTATTAGCAGAACATCTACCACAAGAGAAAACGCAGCGTGATGATGTATTGATTAAAATTATGGGTTCCGGGAATGCGCTGGAAATCGACGGTATTGGTGGGGGCAATCCGCTAACCAGTAAAGTGGCGATTATCAGTCGTTCAACCGACCCACGGGCAGATATTGATTATTTATTTGCTCAGGTTTTGGTGCATGAACAACGTGTCGATACCACGCCAAACTGCGGCAATATGCTTTCCGCCGTCGGGGGATTCGCCATCGAAAATGGGCTGATTGCCGCCACAGCGCCGACGACGCGCGTACGGATTCGCAATATAAACACCAATACATTTATTGAAGCCGATGTGCAGACGCCGCAAGGTGTTGTTGAGTATGAAGGCCCGGTAAAAATAGACGGCGTACCGGGTACGTCAGCGCCTGTAGCACTCACGTTCCTGAATGCCGCGGGGTCTAAAACAGGACGTATTTTCCCAACGGGAAACCATCGTGATTGTTTTGATACCGTTCCGGTGACCTGTATGGATATGGCGACACCGGTGGTGATTATTCCCGCTGAATATCTGGGCAAAACCGGTTATGAATCACCGGAGGAACTGGATGCTGACTCAGAATTATTAGCACGCATGGAATCTATTCGCTGTCAGGCAGGGCTGGCTATGGGGTTAGGGGATGTTTCCAATATGGTTATTCCTAAACCTATCCTTATTTCAGCGCCGCAGCAGAGTGGTGCAATTACTGTGCGCTATTTTATGCCTCACGCTTGCCATAAAGCGCTGGCGATCACTGGCGCTATTGCCATTGCCAGCAGTTGCGTGATTACTGGGACGGTAACTCAGCAGGTAGCACCGGGGGTAGGGTATGGAAATATCAGCATTGAACACCCCGGTGGCTCACTGGATATTTATTTGAGTAATGAAAGTGATGATGCTACGGCTATTCGCGCCTCGGTGATTCGCACCGCCCGGAAAATATTTTCTGGTGAGGTTTACCTTCCCGCATAACGTTAATTAAAACGGTTATGCATCGCGGATACTGGATTTATTTCGCGAGATTGCCTGTACGTATAAATCAGGAATACCACATGAATGTGAAATCATTATGGAAGCTAATCGTTATATTGGCGATCCCCTGTATTATTGGCATTAATCCTGCGCCAGCAGGATTAACGGAACTGGCTTGGGTTCTTTTCGGTATTTATCTTGCCGCTATTGTCGGGTTGGTGATCAAACCTTTTCCTGAGCCGGTAGTGTTGTTGATTGCCGTCGCGGCATCAATGGTCGTGGTCGGTAATTTAGGTCACGGCGTACTGAAAACCAGCAGCGTTCTCAGCGGTTATGCGTCAGGCACCACGTGGCTGGTTTTCTCTGCATTTACGCTAAGTGCCGCGTTTGTGACTACCGGTCTGGGCAAGCGCATTGCCTATATTTTGATCGGCAAAATCGGGAATACCACACTGGGGCTAGGCTACGTCACTGTTTTTCTGGACCTGGTTTTGGCGCCAGCAACGCCATCTAACACCGCGCGAGCGGGAGGGATTGTGCTGCCAATCATCAATAGCGTGGCGGTGGCATTGGGGTCTGAACCAGACAGAAGCCCACGCCGTGTTGGCCACTACCTGATGATGACGGTCTATATGGTCACCAAAACCACCAGCTATATGTTTTTTACCGCCATGGCAGGCAACATCCTGGCATTGAAAATGATTAACGATATCTGTCACCTGCAGTTAAGTTGGGGCGGATGGGCGCTGGCGGCGAGTTTACCTGGTATTGTGATGTTGCTCCTGACTCCGTTAGTTATCTACTTTATGTATCCGCCTGAAATTACCAAAGTGGATAACAAAACCATCGCCAAAGCTGGACTCCAGGAACTGGGGCCGATGAAAGGGCGAGAAAAAATGCTGTTGGGCATTTTTGTTCTTGCACTATTAGGGTGGATCTTCAGTAAAAGCCTCGGCGTTGATGAATCAACGGTGGCCATTGTAGTGATGGGCGCGATGCTCCTCTTGGGTGTAGTGACCTGGGATGATGTGGTAAAAAATAAAGGGGGCTGGAATACCTTAATTTGGTACGGCGGAATTATTGGCCTGAGTTCTTTATTATCGAAAGTGAAGTTTTTTGACTGGTTAGCTGAACTGTTCAAAAATAACCTCTCTTTTGACAATCATAGCAATGTAGCCTTCTTCGTTATTTTGTTCCTGAGTATTATTGTCCGCTATTTCTTCGCTTCCGGTAGCGCTTATATTGTGGCGATGATGCCCGTCTTTGCCATGTTAGCGAATGTCTCTGGTGCACCACTGATGTTAACGGCTCTGGCATTACTGTTCTCTAAGGAAGGTGCGAACAAGTTCCTGAT
>NZ_SZWP01000094.1:0-2628 GCF_005280825.1 Citrobacter sp. wls829 | reverse complement strand
TATCACCACCGACTATTTGCAACAGTGCCATAGATTCTTACGTAGCGTTTCTGGCGTGCATTTTCGGGTGGTTTGTTACTGTTTTTAACGGGGATACGTCAGAAACGCGCTCAGGCCGTCTGAGCGGTACGCGTAATGAGGCGTTATGGTAAATAGCCTATGCTAATGTCCGCTAAGAGCGAGGAGCAGACGTTGAAGGCTAAAAGAAGGCTACTGAATTTGTGGCGATTCAGTCTTCATCCGCACAATGTGGGCAGCCCGTATACCTCATTGTCTCGCCCATTGCTTCACAGGGAGTCCCACAAATTTCACAAGTATCATAGCCTGTATGGATCTCAAGACATCGTGTGCACAGGAAGTTCTCGCCAAACACACAGACCGTTTCATGGCCCTCACAGTGAGCGCAATTTGCTAGGCCATCGGGATACATCATTTCGTCCACATGACGAAAATTCTCCTCATCAAGCAAGTTATACCTTGAGAGTTCTGCGTTACAGGTGCGGCAGATGAAGGTATCGTCATCTTCTTCTTCCACCGGCAGAACCTGGTCTGTATCACACTCAGGACAGGTAAACTTTACATGGCGCTCTGAGTGAAAACAGACGCGACAAGTTTGCTCATAAACGGTAGGACCGTTCTTCCCGACGGCAAGAATTTCCATGATGGCTGCTGGCTTGTGGCAAATGGTGCAGGGATGAAATTCAGCGCCCTCAGTCGCAAGTTGTTCCAGCTCGGGCTGGATATGTTTCAGACGGGCTTCGGCATAAAACTCGTTGCCTCGCAGGAGTTGTGTTTCACCTAATGCCAGTGCCCAGTTGTGTGGTGAAGCAAAATGCTGTTGCCAGTCTTCACGCATTAGTCGGTTCAGTGCAAACCATGCCCGAGCCTGTTCAGCCAGAATGGTCTCCACCTCAGAATCACTAAAAGCTGTATGAAAGAAATGAACTACACGGTTTCGGTGATTGCGAATGGTATTAAACACAGCTTCGGTTTCTTTAGGCAGGGGCTTTTCAAGGATATCCCTCAACCGGGTACAGACATCATCAAAGGACACCGACTGAAAATCACCGGCAAGGTAGCTTTTACGCGATACTTTTTTACCGCTGCAGACCAGCGTCCAGTGTTCGCTGGCAAGGGGTACCTTGAGCAAAATTTCTACAGCTATCCAGAAACTAACTACCGAGTGTTTGTACTGTTTGGCCTCGAACTCTTCACGTGCCTTATCCAGAAAATCCATGCCATTCTTAATGAGAGCCGCCACATCAGCTGCGAGAGGGGCAGGTAATTTTGTTCGTGTATGCATCCTGATCTCCGTTATCACGGGGGGCCGGCAGCTGCTGCAGAGATTAGTGGGTATAGAGGATAAATCTTAGTTGCTGGCTGGCCACCACATCGAGGGCAAAGACTTTGGTGTTGACCTCATTGCACTCAAACTTCTCATGCACCATCAGCCATTGCAGGATCTTCGGATGAACAAGGCCATACAACAGGTGCATTACAAGACTGATCCTACCCAATGTGAGCAAGACCCTAGCGAGGTTATAGTTTCAATAAATTCCGAGCTGAGTCCGCCACAGCACAGTGATTTCGCCACCGATTGTAATCTCACTCGATAAAATTAAACACAGTTATTCGCATCATTTCCCGGCTGGCAATGCGTTCACCGTGGATGCCATATTAGATAGCTCCCTTGGAAACCCTTAACGTCCGCTCCTGGCACAAAGCGGACAGTGATCACCGTTCTTACGACTACTTTCTGACTTCCTTCGTGACTTGCCCTAAGCATGTTGTAGTGCGATACTTGTAATGACATTTGTAATTACAAGAGGTGTAAGACATGGGTAGCATTAACCTGCGTATTGACGATGAACTTAAAGCGCGTTCTTACGCCGCGCTTGAAAAAATGGGCGTAACTCCTTCTGAAGCGCTTCGTCTCATGCTCGAGTATATCGCTGACAATGAACGCTTGCCGTTCAAACAGACACTCCTGAGTGATGAAGATGCTGAACTTGTGGAGATAGTGAAAGAACGGCTTCGTAAGCCTAAGCCAGTACGTGTGACGCTGGATGAACTCTGATGGCGTATTTTCTGGATTTTGACGAGCGGGCACTAAAGGAATGGCGAAAGCTGGGCTCGACGGTACGTGAACAGTTGAAAAAGAAGCTGGTTGAAGTACTTGAGTCACCCCGGATTGAAGCAAACAAGCTCCGTGGTATGCCTGATTGTTACAAGATTAAGCTCCGGTCTTCAGGCTATCGCCTTGTATACCAGGTTATAGACGAGAAAGTTGTCGTTTTCGTGATTTCTGTTGGGAAAAGAGAACGCTCGGAAGTATATAGCGAGGCGGTCAAACGCATTCTCTGAACCAAAGCATGACATCTCTGTTTCGCACCGAGGGTGACACTTCTGCTTTGCGTTGACACCCTCTGATTTAGACAATTGCAGCCATAAAGCCCCGTTGGTGATACAGCAACAAGCGGAGCGTAGTGACGTCATCAGATTGTCAGAGGGATCACACCTTATCAGGATAACCGTGTACCTTTCGGAGCGTGACTGAAACGCTGATAGAACTTGCATGTGGTTTGCAAGAACCAATCACTGTCAACAACGGGTAAAAAGTGATCCACT
>NZ_SZWP01000093.1:0-2454 GCF_005280825.1 Citrobacter sp. wls829 | reverse complement strand
GTAAGCGTGCAGCGAGAACCGTATTGACGGGGATGTGTTATTCAGTTGGCAGTGCTACGCGCCAGGGGAGTAGTTCGCTGACCCGGTTTATCGGCCAGTCAGCTATAACATCAAGCACATGGCGAAGGTAGCTTTCTGGCTCCACTCCGTTCAGTTTGCATGTCCCGATCAGGCTGTACAGCAGCGCTCCCCGCTCTCCTCCATGATCCGAACCGAAGAACAGGTAGTTTTTGCGGCCCAGGCTGACCATCCGTAGCGCATTCTCAGCTATGTTGTTATCTGCCTCGGCCCAGCCGTCGTCAGTATAGTAAGCCAGCGCCGGCCACTGGTTCAGTACGTACGTGAACGCTTTCGCCAGTTCTGAGTGTCGCGACAGCGTTTTCACCTTTTCACGCAGCCAGCTTTCCAGGGATTTCAGCCGCGGTTTAGCTTTTTGCTGACGTTCTGCAAGGCGTCGCTTCGCCGGCATCCCCCTTATTTCCGCCTCGATGGCATATAACTCACCGATCCGTTTCAGGGCTTCCTCCGTCAGCGCTGACGGGGTGCGAACGTGCACATCGTGGATCTTGCGGCGGGCATGAGCCCAGCAGGCAGCTTCCGTTATCTGTCCATTGCGGTACAGTTCGTTGAACCCGGCGTACGCATCCGCCTGCAGAACACCGCTGAAGCCAGCGAGATGGCTCTGCGGGTGGATACCTTTTCTGTCCGGGCTGTAAGCGAACCACACTGCCGGCGCCAGCTCTGACCCGGCGTTACGGTCGTCACGAACGTACGTCCACAACCGCCCGGTCTTCGTTTTCTTATTACCTGGCAACAGCACCGGGACAGGCGTGTCATCAGCATGGAGCTTACCGTCAGTCAGCACATAGTCCTGAAGCGCCCCTTCCAGCGGTGACAGTAGCCGGCAACACGCATCCACCCAGCCCGACAGCAGTGAGCGGCTCAGCTCCACACCCTGGCGGCCGTATATTTCAGACTGGCGGTACAGCGGGGTGTGCTCTGCATACTTTGAACTCAGCACGCGGGCCAGCAGCCCCGGTCCTGCGATACCCCGCTCGATGGGCCGTGAAGGCGCGGGGGCCTGCACGATGGCATCGCACTGAGTACAGGCATGCTTTTCACGTACTGTCCGGATAACCCGGAAGGCGCTGCGCATCAGCTCCAGCTGTTCGGCGGCATCTTCACCCAGGTAACTCAGCGCACCACCACATTCCGGGCAGCATGACGCTGCCGGCAGCAGCCGTTTTTCGTCACGGGGAAGTGATTCAGGGAACGGTTTGCGGGTACGGGTCTGCCGCAGCGGGCGCTGCACGGCCGGGTCATCCACCCGGCCGGTAAGGGTATCGCTTTCTTTCTGCAACTGCTTAAGGTCGGCTTCCATCTTCGCGATACGGCGGGAGACTTTTTCGGAGCGGCTGCCGAAGTTCATCCGGCGCAGCTTATCCAGTTGCGCCTGCAGGTGATCTATTTCGCGTTCACGCTCGTTCAGCTTTTCCAGAAGGGCACGGTTCAGCGCCTCCTGTTCGGCAAGGAGACGTTTCAGTTCATCGATATCGTCAGGAAGTAAGCTGTTCATACCGGGTATATTACCAGGCTCATTCAGCGTCGACCAGGATAAAGAGGCCTACAACATAGTCAGTGACGTAAGCAGTCTTTTAGGCTGCCGCCAGTCGATACCTTCAAGGAGCATCGCCAGCTGTGCCGGTGTGAGGAACACTTTGCCATCCCGGGCTGACGGCCAGGCGAAGCGGCCGCGCTCCAGCCGTTTGGTCAGCAGACACAGTCCATCGCCGGTAGACCAGAGGAGCTTTACCTGACTGCCATTACGCCCACGGAAGATAAAAACATGACCTGACATCGGATCGTCTTTCAGCGTCGTCTGCACCTTTGCCGCCAGGCCGTTGAAGCCGTTTCTCATATCGGTGATGCCAGCGACCAGCCAGATCTTTGTCCCTGATGGTAATGGGATCAACGTTTGAGCTCCCGTATCAGCAGGTTCAGGATATTTTCGCTGATGGCACCATTCAGACGGAGTGATCCGTGCCGGAACGTCACTTCACAGCTGATATTGAGTGATTCAGGTGCCGCAGCAGCTACAGGTTGTGACCGGGGGGAGGTTGCAGGGACAACATCTTCGGCATCAAGTGTTATCGGGAGCAGCTCAGGCACGTTGTTTTCTGTTGTTGAAGGAGGACGTAGTTTTCCTTCGCGCCAGTACTGGCGCCACTTGAACAGCAAATTATCGTTGATCCCATGCTCACGAGCGAGTTGCGCTACGGAGATCTCTGGTCGATGCGAGAGTTCAACCATTTTGATTTTGAACTCAACGGGATAATTAGGGCTTTTTTTACGCACTGCGGTTAATGATTTCATGGATAGCGTCCACCATATTTGGTGTCCATTATCCTCTCAGGAATTTCAGGATCTGCCAGACGGTGCTGAGACGACGCTTAC
>NZ_SZWP01000088.1:0-2415 GCF_005280825.1 Citrobacter sp. wls829 | reverse complement strand
GCAAAAGTTCGATTTATTCAACAAAGCCCTTCCTTGCTTAAGAGGTGAAAAATTCACGAGTGGCGAAGCCTTGCGCCTGTAATGCGCTGATCGCTGCTGCGTGGTTAGCTGCGTTGAGATTGTCGCTCTTGAGGGCAACGTATGATCCAACGTTGGGAGCGCGTAGGACGTTCACAGGCTTATTACTACCTGCTGTAACGAAGTCGGACACGCAGACATAAGCCACGTTCCCAGATGTATAGAGAGCGCCGGAGGCGTCTAAAACATCGCCGCACTGCACATCAGCAGGAAGAGAAGCGAACACTTTACTGTCTACTGCTGCAAAATTGTCGGTCGCAGCACTCACAATGTCTGTGTAGCTTTTACGAACCGGAAAAACGTCTGATAGGGTGATAATCATTGTTTGGTTGATTCCTTTTTTACTTTATTGGCGATCCGTTCCTGAATACTTAATTTATTTGGATTGGTGTTTTCAGAAGGGAAATACTGTTCAACAGCTTTTTCAATTTCTTCTACAGTGCATCCTGCCATTTCAGCCACTTTAGCTATTAATTCATGGTTACACAAAATCACTTCATCTTTGTATTTTAGGATTCGGTCGCGATTATTTAATAAGAACATTGTTGTTGTTCCTTCGCGTTGTATTAACTTATTTGTTACACGTAAGGTGTAACAGTAAGAAGGGGCGGTTAAGCCCCTGGAGAGAATGCCCCTTGCTAAAGAAAGCATTATTAACGTCATTTTTCAGGAGAAATGAAGTTAAGAATACAATCTAATAAAAAGACCCCCGTTTTATTACCTTAGGAGATTTAAAAAGATCGGGGGTACTTTGCATCTGTTAAACGTGAAGCCCTTCACGCTGGCAATAACAGATCTTGATTTCATTATCTATTAGCTGACACTTTCGGGAGTGTAATTAATAGAAGATTTGCCAGCCTTAACGTAATTCCTGAACCTCTCACAATTCATGGTAGTTAAGTCTGACCACCGCAAACCCTAACGGGGCTTGAGATGTAAAAAGCACAATGCTTTTCCGTAAAGAAAGGAGATGCACGGTGATTGCTCACACCATTACAACACAATAATAATGTGACCGTGCATTACCTTCGGAACGACAAAGAAGAAATAACCGTAGCTAAAGAACATAACCCTATTCTTTACGGAAAGACATTGAAGAGAGCGCCGCCTATGGGAAACGGCATTCAGGAGGGGGGAAGTGATTCGAATACTATTCCTGTAACTTATTATGACACAAATAGCACAACATGTCAAGACATTTCGTAACTTTTATGTTATGGCGTATTCTTCGGCGATCTCTATGGAAAGCTCGGAAAGTTCCTGTGAGACATACTTTAGAGAACATGCAAGTTCCGTCCACTCATCGATCACTTTCCAAACCTCATGTTCTGTAACCGTACTATTTTGAGAGCGCATCAGAAGCGCTATGGCGCGTTCTAACTGCTCCAGCGCGTCTATCCCCTGCTCTGTCTGTTTAGACGCGCATAACAGCGCTTCTGGCGTTCTGTCACGCCACGCTGCATTAACCAGTTCAAGAATAGGTTGGTGCCAATTCTCGTGGAAAGAATTAAGTAGGGTGTTTATGGTGTCCATAGTCTTATTAGTCATAATGTTCCTTAGTATCAAATAGGGTGTCAAAATCGCGGGTTAAATTGTTAAGGTGATTTACCGAAAGCCAGCCGCAATAATGTTCGTAGGAGGAGAAATTAAGAATTTGCCATTTGTGGAGATTCGAAGAATCTACGTTGAAGAATTTCATCTTCCTGGGTTTCCAGAATGCAGAAGGGCAGCTATTGAGAATGTCCTGTAATGCGCCCATCTCATCTGGAGACATTGCAGGGCTATTCTCTTCGATTGTTTCAGTTTGCCATTCACCAGGAAGACAATTCTGTTCCTTCGAAAGGCGAGAGAGATTTTGAAAATCAGATGTTCGTAATAATGATTGTGCGTTTCGTTCAAGCTTTGTAACTACGTTACGTTTTCTTTTTCCCATTAATTCCTCTTAAAGGGAAACTTCCGTGTTTTCTCGTTAATGTCCATACTGCGTAAAATGCAAATAGCCAATAGATAGCGACGATCATAAAAAGTTTCCCGATTGTGTGTTAGTGTTGCTTATCAGTGGGGTGTAGTAATAAAACTCACCGCATCATTAACGGTAATGTCGTAATACTTGCCGTGACGTTCCATAGTTATAACGGCTGCATCGTGCATTAATAACATCCAATACCGCGCCCCACTTTCACTTATACCGACACCATCAGCAATGTGTTTCACGGTGGCTTTTATTGCTCCGCTTTCACGTTTGAGAGATGCAAGGTGATAATAAAGACGTTGGCAAACGGTGTTGCATTCGATTTGATGATGTGTTGCTTCGTTCAATAGGTATAGTTTGTTCAT
>NZ_SZWP01000087.1:0-2335 GCF_005280825.1 Citrobacter sp. wls829 | reverse complement strand
CCTGCTTAGGAAACTAAGCGGGCTTTTTGTTTTATATCTGATAATCAATCATTACTTCATCATCTGGCTCCATCGCTTGTCGCTTGATCTCCTCCACGGATAACCCTGCATTGCATAACTCGATGAATCGCCAAACGTAATTACGTTGTAATTGACCGCGTTTCAAGCCAAGCCAGACAGTGTTGGCATCGAATAAATGCCGGGTATCAAGACGGGTGAGCGTCCCCTCTTCCTGTTCACCGCTGGATTGCTCCGCCACCAACCCAATGCCCAGTCCCAGCGCCACATAGGTCTTGATCACATCAGAGTCCTGCGCGCTGAGGATAATATCTGGCAGTAATCCTTTGCGGGCAAATGCCTCATCAATACGTGAACGCCCGGTGATGCCCTGGCGGTAAGTAATAAGCGGCCAGCGAGCAATGGCCTCCAGCGTCAGCGGGGACGTCAGGACTAACGGATGATCGTGAGGTACGAGCAGGCTGTGATGCCAACGAAACCATGGAAAAGCCACCAATAGTGGATCGCTGCTTAACCGCTCGCTGGCAATACCGATATCTGCCCCACCATTTTGCAATAGTGCGTCGATTTCCTGCGGCGTGCCCTGAATTAACTCCAGGCGAACCTCTGGGAAGAGTTCGCGAAACGCTTTAATCACCGCAGGCAGGCTATAACGTGCCTGCGTATGGGTAGTGGCAATCGTCAGCACTCCGGAAGTATCATTGGTAAACAGATCGGCAAGTCGGCGAACATTGCTGGCTTCATTGAGAATACGTTCAGCGATAACCAGCAGGGCTTTACCCGGTTCGGTCATACCAAGCAGGCGTTTACCACGGCGGATAAATATTTCGATACCCAGTTCATCTTCAAGCTCGCGAATATGGCGGCTTACCCCCGATTGCGAGGTATAAAGGATATTCGCGACCTCCGTCAGGTTGTAATCCTGACGTGCCGCTTCACGGATGATTTTAAGTTGCTGGAAATTCACTCTACACTCCGGATACATCAGACATTACGCTATTGTTAAAGTCTGATGACCGGCATAACAAATAATAAAAACCTGCATCTTATTCCTGCACGGAATAAGGTTTAACTCACTAACTGCAGTTCACGGTTTTCAACTGCCGGGCTACCGACCAGCGACAACAGGATCTCTTTCACCGCCTGAGCCTGAGGCGATAAACTCCCCCTGGCCGACACGTTCAACGATAACGGCAAACTCATCGATGGGGTGGTAATACGCGCCATCCAGCCATTTGCCGCATTGCAGAGTGAACGAGCAGCGGACTCCGGTAAAACAGTCACCCCCATGCCACTGGCAATCGCTGCGGTTAAGGTGGAAATAGACTCAATTTCCCCAATCACTTTGGCCGTTAAACGGCGTAATGAAAATGCTTCATCTACACGTAAACGCACCGCGCTGTAATCCCGGGGAAGAAACAGACTCATCTGGGCTACAGCGGCTAAATCAACACTTTGCCCTGGACAATCTCGTGTGCCGACAAGGAAAAGATCCTCTTTTAGCAATGGCTGGCTAGTAATACCTGCGATCGGAGAACGTTCGTAGAGTACGGCCATGTCGAGCTGACCACTGAGCAACTTTTCGTTTAGCGCCGCTCCACTGTTCTCATGCAGGTAGATCAACACCTCTGGCAGTTCGGCGCGCACGGTCTGTAATAACGGCATGGTGATAGATGACGCTGCCGTCCCGGGGGCAAGGCCAATAGACACCTGGCCGCTCAAGGTCTGTCCGATATTACTGACGGCAAGCTGCGCCTGCTCGCACTGCCGCAAAATCGTGCGGGCGTGGGTATAAAGCACCTTTCCAGCGTCAGTCGGTGTCACGCCGCGCTTAGTACGAATCAGCAACTGTTGATCCAGTTCGCCTTCCAGCGTAGCAACCTGTTGGCTCAACGCGGGTTGCGCAATATGCAACACTTCCGCTGCCTGGGTCAGGCTACCAATATCGACGATTTTTACGAAATATTTCAGCCGTCTGAAGTTCATTTTGCCTCCTGTCGGAATACCAGAACCCGTGCTGGCAGTCATGTTCATCAGGTTTGCAAAATGCTTGCCAGTTTCGAGTGAGTACGGGCCACAGCGCTCAGTGCCCGTAAAACAAGGCCTGGAGGTCAATGATAAATATTCTTTACCCTGGCAGCCGTCTTTTCCTCTGCCCCACCACATGCAGTGGCGCACCAGAATAGGGCAACAATCTAAAAAGCGGGAAAGATCGCCGCTTTGTTGATTTTGTCAGCAAACAAACTCGCAATTGCATTTACCCCTTTGACAACACCCGCGCCCCTCGCTAATATGCGCCTCGTTCACACGATTCCTC
>NZ_SZWP01000108.1:0-1956 GCF_005280825.1 Citrobacter sp. wls829 | reverse complement strand
TGTTACCAACGGTGCAAAACTGATCCACCCCAGCGGTTGAAAATTGATCCAGGGGTTAATCTGCTCCTCTGAATACAGGGGAGCTTATGATCACTTTTGAGATTCGTATGGAAATTAAAGTCCTGCACAAGCGGGGAATGAGTATCCGGGCCATTGCCAGGGAGCTGGGTATTTCGCGCAATACTGTCCGCAGCCACCTGAAAGCCAAATCTGAAAAGCCGCAGTATTCACCACGCCCGGCACCATCATCACTGCTCGATGAATACCGTGATTACATCTCTAAGCGGATCAGCGATGCGCATCCCTACAAAATCCCGGCGACCGTTATTGCCAGGGAAATCATGGAGCTGGGCTATCGTGGAGGGCTTACTATCCTGAGAGAGTTCATCCGTAAACAGACCCTGCCAGCACAGGCAGAACCGGTCGTTCGCTTCGAAACCGAGCCCGGACGGCAGATGCAGGTTGACTGGGGGACCATGCGAAACGGCAAGTCACCCCTGCATGTGTTCGTCGCTGTTCTGGGATACAGCAGAATGCTTTACATCGAGTTCACCGACAACATGCGCTACGACACGCTGGAAGCCTGTCACCGCAATGCGTTCAGCTTCTTCGGCGGTGTACCGCAGGAAGTCCTGTACGACAATATGAAAACGGTGGTGCTGCAGCGTGATGCTTACCAGACCGGGCAGCACCGGTTCCATCCTTCCCTGTGGCAGTTCGGCAAAGAGATGGGCTTCTCTCCCCGCCTGTGCCGTCCCTTCAGGGCGCAGACTAAAGGCAAGGTGGAGAGGATGGTGCAGTACGCCCGCAACAGCTTCTATATCCCGTTAATGACACGCCTGCGTCCGATGGGGATCACCGTCGATGTTGAAACCGCAAACCGTTACGGCCTGCGCTGGCTGTACGATGTGGCCAATCAACGTAAGCATGAAACTATCCAGACCCGCCCCTGCGATCGCTGGGTGGAGGAACAGCAATCCATGCTGGCACTGCCACCGGAGAAAAAACAGTATGACGTGCAGGTTGATGAAAGCCTGAT
Source organism: Citrobacter sp. wls829 (assembly GCF_005280825.1). Taxonomy (NCBI): domain Bacteria; kingdom Pseudomonadati; phylum Pseudomonadota; class Gammaproteobacteria; order Enterobacterales; family Enterobacteriaceae; genus Citrobacter; species Citrobacter sp. wls829. The sequence continues at coordinate 917 of NZ_SZWP01000108.1, read as the reverse complement.
GACCTTCGACAGGCAGCCGTTGCATCATCCGCTCTCCATCTATGACACGTTCTGCAGAGGAGCCGCATGATGGTCGAACTGCAACATCAACGGCTGATGGTGCTTGCCGAACAGCTCCAGCTGGACAGTCTTATCGGCGCAGCGCCGGCGCTGTCGCAACAGGCGGTGGATCAGGAATGGAGCTACATGGACTTCCTGGAGCACCTGTTACATGAGGAGAAACTGGCCCGGCATCAGCGTAAACAGGCGATGTACACGCGGATGGCAGCCTTCCCGGCGGTAAAGACGTTCGAGGAGTACGACTTCACCTTCGCCACCGGCGCTCCTCAGAAGCAAATCCAGTCGCTGCGATCCCTGAGCTTCATAGAGCGTAACGAAAACATCGTGTTGCTGGGGCCATCGGGCGTGGGAAAAACGCATCTGGCGATAGCCATGGGCTACGAAGCAGTACGGGCGGGCATCAAGGTTCGCTTCACAACAGCAGCGGACCTGCTGCTACAGCTGTCCACTTCACAGCGTCAGGGCCGTTACAAAACGACTCTCAATCGTGGTGTCATGGCCCCGAAGCTGCTTATCATCGATGAAATAGGTTATCTGCCGTTCAGTCAGGAGGAAGCCAAGCTGTTCTTCCAGGTCATCGCCAAACGTTACGAGAAGAGCGCGATGATCCTGACCTCCAACCTGCCGTTCGGGCAGTGGGATCAGACGTTCGCCGGTGATGCAGCGCTGACATCGGCGATGCTGGACCGGATCTTACATCACTCACACGTCGTGCAAATAAAAGGGGAAAGCTATCGACTGAAGCAGAAACGAAAGGCCGGGGTTATAGCTGAAGCTAATCCTGAGTAAACAAGGTGGATCAATATTAAACCGTTGGTGGTGGCGGTAAGTGGATCACTTTTTACCCGTTGTTGACA
>NZ_SZWP01000089.1:0-1874 GCF_005280825.1 Citrobacter sp. wls829 | reverse complement strand
TGCCTCCGTTAAAAATGGGGGGATTACCAGAGGGCACGGAACATCTAGTAGGCAGCGAGAAGATGACGATCCTACGAGGTCAGATTTCTCGATTCCTAGAGTCATACAAAGATAATGCATTCTTGAACTACTTGAGTGGTGTGCTGCGACTAGCTTCCGATGAGTTTGATGATGCAGATGGAGAGCGAAGAATGGCATCGTCATTTGATCGGTTGATCAGTGATAATAGGGATGAAGCACTAGAGCTGGTCCGAAAAACTATGCAGCTAAAGCCAATGTTCTCTGAAAATGCGCGAAGCCGCTTTGCTCGTTTGGTCCATGAGAAATTTGAAGATTTGGATTTTCTTGAGGAGGTAAATGAAGAGCTAGGAGATCCGTTCTCCTATCACACTTTGTTAGCTCCACTAGCAATTAGACTTGAAAAACTTACCAGCCTATACAAGGGGATTAATTGGTGAATGACATACAGAAACTACACCGGGTAATCGATTCACTCGAAGAGCAATCGACGCAAGTGGCAGAGTTTAATGGCCTGTTGAGCGCCGTCAACGATGCAAGAACTGAGATAGAGGCAGCGAAATCAACGCTCGCAAGTCTAGCTTATGAACAGGCTGAATTGGTTACGAAGAACTCGAATAAATTTGAAGAGTTTGACGGTCGCCTTACGTCACTGAATGATCTTCTAGGCCAGATCAAAGATGAACAGTTGAAACTAAGGCGTGAGGTTGCAGCCTTGAAGTTTGTAACACCTGATCAGTTTGAACAAGGCTGCACAGCAATTGATAGCCGCATTGCTAAACAATTAGCGGAATTGAAAAGCAAGTTAGAGGCAGCGGTGGAGTCTCAGCAAAGATCGATAAGCGGGCTACGAACCATAGTTGTTTTAGGTATCTTGGTGTTGGCTGGAGGTGTCGGATTCTTGGCTATGAATATGGTTCTTTAATTTTTAGATTGTCATTCAGTTTTTAATTGTAATCAATAAGTTGGAATACAGAATCGAGCCAAGCTTTGAACTTTGCTAAGATAGGCAATACTTTTTCTTGTCGAAGTTGGTAGCGTTCATCTGGGGTTAGGTTTTTACTTTTCGCCTATTGTGCCAATGCGTAGAGTTTGCCGATATAACTTTTTGCTATATTCGCTCGGCCTTTAACGCGCTTTTCTGATTTAACGCATTTTCATATTTACGTCTAGCATGTGCCCAGCAACCAACAGGGAATATCCCGTCAATATTGTCGTAAGCACTGTAACCATCACACAATCAGAATTTTTCAAAATCCACGAACTTCAAGCGATACCTCATCCATAGTTTTTATGTTTAAACTGCTATAAATGCACAGGTTCACATACAACAAGTCATCATTATCGATTTGATTTATTTCGTCGAGTATTGATTCATGTTTCCAGCCAAATATTGGTATTTGATGTCGTTGTTGAATCGCCACGGGTTTAACAGACACCTCAGAGTCATTTAAGATGGCTTAAAGAGAGGTGCCCATGAGCGGTAAGCGTTATCCCGAAGAGTTTAAAACTGAAGCAGTCAAACAGGTTGTTGATCGCGGTTATTCTGTTGCCAGCGTTGCAACACGTCTCGATATCACCACCCACAGCCTTTATGTCTGGATAAAGAAGTACGGTCCGGATTCTTCCACTCATAAAGAACAGTCAGATGCTCAGGCCGAGATCCGCCGTCTCCAGAAAGAGCTGAAACGGGTTACCGACGAACGGGACATATTAAAAAAAGCTGCTGTAGATTCAATCTGTCAATGCAACACCCCTTTCAATTATCTCTTTCGGTGTTTTGAACTTCAGTGTCTTTCTCGGTCTGTTGTTTAGCTGAGCAGCAACGGTAATCCCCCCATTTTTAACGGAGGCAA
>NZ_SZWP01000028.1:0-2714 GCF_005280825.1 Citrobacter sp. wls829 | reverse complement strand
TGCCATGGCAGAATCTGCTCCATGCGGGACAAGAAAATCTCTTTTCTGGTCTGACGGCGCTTACTGCTGAATTCACTGTCGGCGAAGGTAAGTTGATGACTCATGATGAACCCTGTTCCATGGCTCCAGATGACAAACATGATCTCATATCAGGGACTTGTTCGCACCTTCCCTAGATGATTCGCAAATCATGACCAATATGGTTTCAAAGAAAAAAAAGCAAATGCTTGCTGTGAATGGTGGAATCTATGATCGGGACATTTGCCAGAAGTAGTATTTCATACTATTCAGTTACATATAGCCATGACACCTTAATTTTTGGGTCAACCTTTGATGAAATCAGGAACGCACGCTTCCAGTAAGTATTGCACCATTAGTAACACCTGGTTCACCTGTACACATATTTAATGACACCAGGCCGCCTAAATCGCATCCTGAGACGCTTAAGCGAAAAAATGATACAACTACAGATATACAATCAAAACCCGTGACAACGCGATACAGGAGCGTTTACGTGATATCACTTGTATTACCTTACAACGTTGAAACCTGGATCGTGAGCGAAGCGAACACACGAACGAAGTGAGTGTCAGGTAACAGAACTACATAATTATATTTTAATATTTTATATATAGAGAAAAATGTAGTTTTTGGTATGTTTTTTATACACACGTTAACTGTCCGTCTTCGCTTCGCTTGACGGAACTCGCTACGCTCGCGGTCCTGAATATCTTTATCGTTAACCGCCTTCGGCGGTTTTTACTGGCAATACGTTCCCAGGACATACTCCGCGATGGCTACATCCGGGTAAATCGGTTGAGACGTCCATGTCAGGCATTGATCAAATGCTAAAATCTCAAACAGCTATTTCTGCTGGCTAAATCATTCATCTCAATTTGTCAGACGACAATTAGATAAGAACCATTTCCAACAAAAAACATAATGATACTGTCTCTTTGGGGTATACCTGATAAAGACCATGATAAGAAGTCTCAATACAATCAAATTCAACCCTATTGACTACAAAACAATGTAATGTATCATATGGGTATTTATTTGATACTTAAAAGAGAATACATAATGAATGTCCGTATCTACTGCCGTGCATCTACTGAAGGCCAACATGCTGACCGTGCATTAGTTAGCTTGCGCGAATTTGCGCAAAGCAAAAACTGGTCGATTGCCGGAGAATACATTGAGAATGCCAGCGGTGCGAAGCTGGAGCGTGTGGAACTAATGCATCTTCTTGAAGAAGCACAACCTGGCGATCTGCTTCTTATTGAAGCGATTGACCGTCTCAGTCGTCTTCAACATGAAGAATGGGCTGAACTCAAAGCTACGCTGAACAGTAAAGGGCTGGTTATTGTATCAATGGATTTGCCAACAAGCTGGCAGATGGTTGAAATGTCTGGTAGTGACCTAACCAGCGGCATTTTGAGAGCAGTTAATGCCATGCTGATCGATATCCTCGCGACAATGGCACGACAAGATTATGAAACCCGGCGTAAACGCCAGGCACAAGGGATCGCAAAAGCAAAACAGGCAGGTTTGTATACGGGGAAAGAAAAAGATATGCAAGCCCGTGAAGTGGTTCGGGAAATGCTGGCACAGAACGTTAAACCAGCCCACATCATGAAAGCAGCAGATATCAGTCGCGCCACCTTTTACCGAATCAAGAAAGAGTTAGTAAGCTAATTATATTCGATTCTGACCGGATTAATGCGCAGACAGAACGTACTCGAATCTGACCATCCGTCCTGAGCGAAGAGGACGTTCGTTGTTTATTACTACCGGATCCACTTTGATAAAATCTGCGTATTTAATTGACAGCGAGCAGGCCAACCTGCGGAACGTTCAGGCTGATACGACTGTAAGAAGGAAAAAATAATCTTTCATTTTAGCTTCATCATATTTTGTGTGAGCACCTCGAAAGGTACAACATCACCAATTGTGTAATTGAGTTGAAAATACTGCCTAAGCTCAACGCCCCCCATAATGCGGGGTGAACCAGACTGATTGGCAGTTCGGTTAATCATTGCCGTGATGGAAGACATGCCATCATGAAGAACAATCTTGATGTTCTCACCGTCTTTACCAAACTTTTGAGAACTTACTACCGGCACATTAAAGAATCCTCTTCGCCAGTACGTATCTGTCATGTTGAAAGTGAATTGTTTAATACTGCTATGTGTGATGATTTCAGCTTCAGTTGATATTACTTCCTCACACTTCAGTTCTGGCCTCTGAATTCCATTCCATTCAGGGTTAATGGCACTAATGATGGAATCCTCAAGACCAGCAGCAAGATTTAAGTGAAATTGCCCGTAGTGCATCAGTCCCGAATCTGGAAGCACTAAGATATCAACGGCAACATTATTAGATAGCATCTCAATGATGTTAGCGTTATTTTTTATATTCGTAGTCTGGGAAGGGCCTGGACGTGAATAATGGTACATCCTGTTACGTAGTAGACGAGTGGTTTTACCAACGTATTTTACCTCACCATCACAAACAAATGCATAGAGGTTGTTCTTAACATCTGTGAATCTGTCATCGAGATGGTACTTCAGGCTACCGTCTATAATCTGCCAGAATCCCACCTTGATAAAACCAATCTCAGTCAAACGATTCATGTTAGGGTTCCATATGGAATAGTAAAAGCATTATACATGCTGAACTCCTCACTGGGTAATCCCCCCGAAAAACCGGTGTGT
>NZ_SZWP01000118.1:0-1533 GCF_005280825.1 Citrobacter sp. wls829 | reverse complement strand
CAGAATCGTGAGATTCTGCCGTTAATCGGGTATGTTCAGAAGAATGATATCTATCTGAAAATAATTTGAATTAAGGTAAGCGACGAGCCACGGTTGCCTGTGATCCCAGTCCCTGAGTCGTTAGGTTATTCTGATATCCCTCATCCCCAGACCAGAACAGTGGATAAGGGCAAATTGCCTGAGGGAGCTATAGGGCATTGGGCAGCAAGGTTTTATAGTTGGATGGCATCAATTTAACGGTATAGAAACATCAGCCCATACGATGACTGTCTACGTTTAAGACATAAATTCTTGCTGTTACATAAGTATTAATGCTGATTATCATCAATTTGATTATAATCATGGCACTTTATGGATTACCGTATTAAATATTCATTTTTTCCCTATAGTGATGATTCATGCTTGGTTCCCTTTCTAAGCGGCTTGAGGACTTGAGTTTGGTCCAGCGCGAGAGGTTGGCCTACATCGATTTTCGGCTCTATTTCTTCGGTGAGATCGGACGCCCTGATCTGATTGAGCGCTTCGGTGTGGCTCCGGCAGGGGCGACACGCGATTTGGCTTTGTACCGGGAAATTGCGCCGCATAACATCACCTTCGATGGTAGCAACAAGATTTATCGCATCGGGCAGGAGTTCTCACCGTTGTTCGAGCACGCATCGCTGCGCGTTCTGTCGGCGCTGTCTCTCGGTTTTGGCGATGGCGTGAACGGCTCAATGCAGGCGCTGCTACCATGCGAATCCCCCGCAGCCCTAAGCATTCCCAAGATGGATGTGTTAGCCACGATTTGCCGAGGCATCCACGCTAAGCGACCCGTCGCCATCCGCTACTACTCGATGAGCAGCGGCGAGTCCGAGCGGGTAATTGTGCCCTTTGCTTTGGTTGATACCGGCATGCGCTGGCACGTCCCTTTGATCGCAAGAGTAGAGAGTTTCGGGATTTCGTCGTCACCCGCATCGAAGCACCAACATTGCTCGACGAGGAGCCACAAGCCAACGAACGACAGGATAACGACATCCAGTGGACGCGCATCGTCGAGCTGGATTTCGTGCCGTACCCGAGCGTTGAGCGGCCCGATATTATCAAGATGGACTATCGTCGATGCTACGCTGATCCACGCGCCCAGTTCATCCAAGAACCAGGACGGCAAGCGCGACCCGGAAATGCACCAGACCAAGAAGGGGAACCAGTATTACTTTGGCATGAAGGCGCACATCGGCGTTGATGATGAATCGGGGCTGGTACACAGCGTGGTGGGCACGGCAGCCACCGTGGCGGATGTCACCCAGGTCGACAAGCTGCTGCACGGCGACGAGAACGTCGTCTGCGCCGATGCCGGCTACACCGGCGTCGAAAAGCGCTCCGAGCATGCCGACCGAGAAGTGATCTGGCAGGTCGCAGCACGCCGCAGCACCTACAAGATGCTCGATAAACGCAGCGCCCTGTACAAAGCCAAGCGCAAGATCGAGAAAGCCAAGGCGCAAGTGCGAGCGAAGGTAGAGCCCCCGTTTCGCGTGATCAAGCGGCAGTTCGGCT
>NZ_SZWP01000119.1:0-1362 GCF_005280825.1 Citrobacter sp. wls829 | reverse complement strand
TCCGAACCGCGCACGATGTCGCCACCGGCTCAGTCGCTCCGTGAATGCTCTCATTGAGACGCTAATCGAGTTTGTGAACGGGCAAGTTCATCCGCCAGTAATTTCTCGTCAGGCAACTGCATTTTGTATTCGCTGGTAAGCACTTTATGAGGTAAACCGGTTAGGGCATAGTGAGCTTCGCCAGCACCTTTTTCCGCGCACAGGATTAAGCCTACGGGCGGATTCTCTCCAGGCATTGTCCAGTGCTCTTGGGCGTAATTCAGGTACATATTCATTTGCCCTGCATCGGCGTAGCTGAATTTTCCTACCTTGAGGTCAACGATGAGCAGGCAGCGTAAGCGTCGGTGGAAGAACAGCAGATCGATGCGAAACCAACTATCGTCAATGCGTAAGCGACGCTGGCGACCCACAAAGGAAAAATCATCACCGAGTTCCAGCATAAAATCCATCAGGTGGGTTATCAGCGCTTCTTCAAGGTCAGATTCAGAATATTCGTCCTTTAAATCTAGGAATTCAAGAATGAACGGGTCACGTATTGCTTGTTCTGGCGTAACGTCAGCGACGGTGGGGGCGACCTGCTGTAACATGGCGGTTTTGTCGTGGGACAATAATGTTCTTTCGTAAAATTGGGTGGTGATTTGCCTGTCGAGTTGCCGTACTGACCAGCCGTTACGTAGCGTCTCTTTCTCGTAAAAGATGCGGGCATCAGGATTTTTAACCGATAGCAGGCGGACATAGGCTGACCAGGGAAGCGGGAAAATTTTGGCGAGTTGTGCCAGACGGGAAGATTCACCAGACACTGTCTGCTGAATTTCAATATTTTGAAAATAAAGATAAAACGCTCGTATTTGTCGCAAGTTTCCCGTGGAAAACCCACGTTTGTACCGCTGGTTTAAATCGACGGACAAACGTTCAATCAGTTGAGTACCGTAAGCCGCTCGCGCTTCACCGCCTTGTTCAAATTCGACAATTCGATGGCCAATCTCCCAATAGGTTGCCGTCATAATTGCGTTGATGCTGCGGACCGTTTCTGTCCTGGCGTTATCCAATAAATGGATTATTCCGTCATGGATTTGCTGATAATCCTCAGCATGGTGTGTCGAGGTGAGTGTATTCATGTCTTCCCTAGCGTGATAGTTGCGAAATGAAAATATATCGTTATCAATACGCTCGAGGTCTAATGCCGTCAATCCATGACGATTGCATTACATGGACCTGCATCAGCATTTGCGAGTCGCTTTCCAGGAATGACGTGAATGTGTGAGGCAGAAGAAAACAGGCCCCCATCCAGCAATGTGAATTTTGGCAGGGGGCCAGCAGAGAGGCTTTTTACACTTCCAGGTAATTCAGGATCCCGTCAGC
>NZ_SZWP01000116.1:0-1319 GCF_005280825.1 Citrobacter sp. wls829 | reverse complement strand
AAAAAAATTAATCCGGCAGACGGGGCCGCGTCGCGGTCCCGTTATCAGTCCAGGTATCGTTCGTAGTCTCTGGCATGCGCAAAGGCATGCTGTTCGAGTTTGTTATCAGCGGGTGCCGCTGCCCGGAACGCCAGAGAGTTAACAGGGTTGTTATTGATGACCAGCTCGTAATGCAGATGAGGACCGGATGAACGTCCGCTGTTACCGGATAACGCAATAGCACCTCCCCGTGTAACCCTGGCCCCTTTAGTAACGAGTATTTTATTGAGGTGGAGATAGCGAGTTTTAACACCGGCTTTTCCCGTTACTTCAACAAAATATCCCATGGTACTGTTGTATTCGGCCCGGGTGATTTTTCCGTCGATGACGCTGACTATTTTCGTGTTCATGGGCATGGAATAATCAATGCCATTATGGGGACTCACTTTTCCCGATACCGGGTTAAGTCTTGCAGGATTGAAAGGCGAACTGAGTCTTGCTGTGGCCGGTAACGGATAATCGAGACTGCCTTTCCCGGAAGTATCGGAAAGGTTATAGAACTTTTTATCTGATATACGATACGCCGTGTAATTAAATGAACCGGACGTAAATTTATAGGCCACGACACGTGATTTTCCCGCTTTCTTTTGCAGTACGAGTTTTAATGATTCATTTTTTTTCAAATGCCGCAGATTAAACCGGGAAGGCAAGGAGCGCTGAAGAGTAGCGATCTCGTTCGATTCCAGCCCCGAGCGGGTGGCTGAAAGGTAGGCATTTTCTTTTACGACATCGGTAGAATACATTTACTGGAATTCGCCGTTAGCATGAACACTGCGGCGTATGCTAGGGGTTTTCAGGAGGCGTGTCATCTGTCAGTTAATCGGGAGCACCGTTGATGGTCGTCATTTTTGTAACATATCTTGTTTCCCGTTTGCTCCTGAAGCTCTGGGAACTGTATGACCAGCCCGACGGTGATGATTAACGGGACTGAAACAGGTTACGGCAGAGCAATATGGGGCTCATGTCCTGCTACGTAACCCGTCAGTAAAGCCCTGCTGCGCACCTGACGCTAAGCACTAACCCGCCTGCAGTTACCTGGTCGAATACAGCCCGCGAAGCTTTCTTGCCTGCGTCTGATGTGCTTCCGCACCGGCATTATTGACCTGCTCATGCACGAGAGCGGCTTTTTCTCCGGCATTCAGTTCGTTAAAAGAAGAAGACGAGGTCTTTGAATTTGCATCACTGCCGGACAGCATTTTTTTATGTTCCTCAATCATTTTCTGATGCGCATAGGACGCGCTGTTGTTCATAAATGAATGAGCAACAATGGCCCTTTCATG
>NZ_SZWP01000073.1:0-1309 GCF_005280825.1 Citrobacter sp. wls829 | reverse complement strand
CCGCCTACATGCTTAAACCGGGACAACCGTCGCCCGGCTAACATAGCCTTCTCCGTCCCCCCTTCGCAGTAACACCAAGTACAGGAATATTAACCTGTTTCCCATCGACTACGCCTTTCGGCCTCGCCTTAGGGGTCGACTCACCCTGCCCCGATTAACGTTGGACAGGAACCCTTGGTCTTCCGGCGTGCGGGTTTTTCACCCGCATTATCGTTACTTATGTCAGCATTCGCACTTCTGATACCTCCAGCACCCCTCACAGGACACCTTCAACGGCTTACAGAACGCTCCCCTACCCAACAACACATAGTGTCGCTGCCGCAGCTTCGGTGCACAGTTTAGCCCCGTTACATCTTCCGCGCAGGCCGACTCGACCAGTGAGCTATTACGCTTTCTTTAAATGATGGCTGCTTCTAAGCCAACATCCTGGCTGTCTGTGCCTTCCCACATCGTTTCCCACTTAACTGTGACTTTGGGACCTTAGCTGGCGGTCTGGGTTGTTTCCCTCTTCACGACGGACGTTAGCACCCGCCGTGTGTCTCCCGTGATAACATTCTTCGGTATTCGTAGTTTGCATCGGGTTGGTAAGTCGGGATGACCCCCTAGCCGAAACAGTGCTCTACCCCCGAAGATGAGTTCACGAGGCGCTACCTAAATAGCTTTCGGGGAGAACCAGCTATCTCCCGGTTTGATTGGCCTTTCACCCCCAGCCACAAGTCATCCGCTAATTTTTCAACATTAGTCGGTTCGGTCCTCCAGTTAGTGTTACCCAACCTTCAACCTGCCCATGGCTAGATCACCGGGTTTCGGGTCTATACCCTGCAACTTAACGCCCAGTTAAGACTCGGTTTCCCTTCGGCTCCCCTATACGGTTAACCTTGCTACAGAATATAAGTCGCTGACCCATTATACAAAAGGTACGCAGTCACCCTGATAAATCAAGGCTCCCACTGCTTGTACGTACACGGTTTCAGGTTCTTTTTCACTCCCCTCGCCGGGGTTCTTTTCGCCTTTCCCTCACGGTACTGGTTCACTATCGGTCAGTCAGGAGTATTTAGCCTTGGAGGATGGTCCCCCCATATTCAGACAGGATACCACGTGTCCCGCCCTACTCTTCGAGTTCACAACACATGCGATTTTGTGTACGGGACTATCACCCTGTACCGTCGGACTTTCCAGACCGTTCCACTACCACACATGCTGATTCAGACTCTGGGCTGCTCCCCGTTCGCTCGCCGCTACTGGGGGAATCTCGGTTGATTTCTTTTCCTCGGGGTACTTAGATGTTTCAGTTCCCCCGGTTCGCTTC
>NZ_SZWP01000115.1:0-1056 GCF_005280825.1 Citrobacter sp. wls829 | reverse complement strand
GGCTTTGTTGAATAAATCGAACTTTTGCTGAGTTGAAGGATCAGATCACGCATCCTCCCGACAACACAGACCATTCCGTGGCAAAGCAAAAGTTCAGAATCACCAACTGGTCCACCTACAACAAAGCTCTCATCAACCGTGGCTCCCTCACTTTCTGGCTGGATGATGAGGCGATTCAGGCCTGGTATGAGTCGGCAACGCCTTCATCACGAGGAAGGCCCCAGCGCTATTCTGATCTCGCCATCACCACCGTTCTGGTGATTAAACGCGTATTCCGGCTGACCCTGCGGGCTGCGCAGGGTTTTATTGATTCCATTTTTGCCCTGATGAACGTTCCGTTGCGCTGCCCGGATTACACCAGTGTCAGTAAGCGGGCAAAGTCGGTTAATGTCAGTTTCAAAACGTCCACCCGGGGTGAAATCGCACACCTGGTGATTGATTCCACCGGGCTGAAGGTCTTTGGTGAAGGCGAATGGAAAGTCAGAAAGCACGGCAAAGAGCGCCGTCGTATCTGGCGAAAGTTGCATCTTGCTGTTGACAGCAACACACATGAAGTTGTCTGTGCAGACCTGTCGCTGAATAACGTCACGGACTCAGAAGCCTTCCCGGGCCTTATCCGGCAGACTCACAGAAAAATCAGGGCAGCCGCGGCAGACGGGGCTTACGATACCCGGCTCTGTCACGATGAACTGCGCCGCAAAAAAATCAGCGCGCTTATTCCTCCCCGAAAAGGAGCAGGTTACTGGCCCGGTGAGTACGCAGACCGCAACCATGCCGTTGCTAATCAGCGGCTGAGCGGAAGCAATGCACGGTGGAAATGGACAACGGAATATAACCGTCGCTCGATAGCGGAAACGGCAATGTACAGAATGAAGCAGTTGTTGGGAGATTCACTGACGCTGCGTGACTACGATGGTCAGGTAGCGGAAGCTATGGCCATGGTGCGTGCGTTGAACAGGATGACAAAGGCTGGGATGCCAGAAAGCGTGCGTATTGCCTGAAAATCCAGCCAGCTACAGGGTCGTTCGCACGAAATCTTATTTATTCAACAAAGCC
>NZ_SZWP01000062.1:0-1023 GCF_005280825.1 Citrobacter sp. wls829 | reverse complement strand
TTTTTTTATCGTTTTCACTTCCGTGATGTTGATGATCTCCATGCCCTCCGTGGCCGTGGAAAAGATGCATTAGCGGGCAGACCAGCAATAACAGATATGGCCAGTAACCTGCCACATGTGACCAGTGTTCGCGCAGGAGGGCAAATGCCGCGATCGCGGCGACAGCAATAAGCGCATAGGTGGTACTTTTCATACTGGACTCCTTCTGTTCGTAACTGACCCTTCACTCAGTGTTATTTCCCGAGCCTGACACTTTTCAGACGCAACGCATTCACAATGACGCTGACGGAGGAAAGAGCCATGGCCGCCGCCGCAATAACTGGCGACAGCAGTATTCCATACACAGGATAAAGCAGACCTGCAGCCACAGGCACGCCAAGTGCGTTGTAGATAAATGCAAAAAACAGATTCTGACGGATATTTTTCATGGTGATCTCTGACAGATGACGGGCCCTGTTCAGTATCATCAAGTCGCCTTTGAGAAGGGTGACTCCGGCACTTTCAATTGCCACATCTGTACCCGTTCCCATGGCTATACCCACGTCAGCCGCTGCCAGCGCCGGGGCATCATTCACACCGTCTCCGGCCATCGCAACCACATGGCCAGACTCTTTCAGTCGGGTTATCACTGCTTTTTTGCCATCCGGCAGAATTCCGGCTTCAACCTCATCTATTCCCAGTTTCCGTGCGACTGCTTCAGCAGTAAGCTGGTTATCCCCGGTGAGCATAACAATGCGGATCCCCGCCTGACGCAAAGCTTTAAGCGCATCCGGCGTGGTTGTTTTCACGGGATCCGAGATAGCTATCAGGCCTGCAAGGTCCCCGTCTGTGGCCACATAGATAACGGTAGCGCCTTCCATCCGCAACGTATCCGCAACGGCCTTTTGATTATCAATAACGATACTGTTTTCCTGCATAGCCAGTTCATTACCAATAACAACCCGTTGACCTTCGACATCGCCTGAGACACCTTTACCCGACGGTGCATCGAAATGAGTGACTGCGGGTATTGCGATCCCCTTT
>NZ_SZWP01000113.1:0-1013 GCF_005280825.1 Citrobacter sp. wls829 | reverse complement strand
ACCGTACTGGCTAAAACCTACGGCGGTTCTGCTCGTGCATTCGATCAGATCGATAACGCACCGGAAGAAAAAGCACGTGGTATCACCATCAACACTTCTCACGTTGAATATGACACCCCGTCTCGCCACTACGCACACGTAGACTGCCCGGGCCACGCCGACTATGTTAAAAACATGATCACCGGTGCTGCGCAGATGGACGGCGCGATCCTGGTTGTTGCTGCGACTGACGGCCCGATGCCGCAGACTCGTGAGCACATCCTGCTGGGTCGTCAGGTTGGCGTTCCGTACATCATCGTGTTCCTGAACAAATGCGACATGGTTGATGACGAAGAGCTGCTGGAACTGGTAGAAATGGAAGTTCGTGAACTTCTGTCTCAGTACGATTTCCCGGGCGACGATACTCCGATCGTTCGTGGTTCTGCTCTGAAAGCGCTGGAAGGCGAAGCTGAGTGGGAAGCTAAAATCGTTGAACTGGCTGGCTACCTGGATTCTTACATCCCGGAACCAGAGCGTGCGATTGACAAGCCGTTCCTGCTGCCTATCGAAGACGTATTCTCCATCTCCGGCCGTGGTACTGTTGTTACCGGTCGTGTAGAGCGCGGTATCGTTAAAGTTGGCGAAGAAGTTGAAATCGTTGGTATCAAAGAGACTGCTAAGTCTACCTGTACTGGCGTTGAAATGTTCCGCAAACTGCTGGACGAAGGCCGTGCTGGTGAGAACGTTGGTGTTCTGCTGCGTGGTATCAAACGTGAAGAAATCGAACGTGGTCAGGTACTGGCTAAGCCGGGCTCTATCAAGCCGCACACCAAGTTCGAATCTGAAGTTTATATCCTGTCCAAAGACGAAGGCGGCCGTCATACTCCGTTCTTCAAAGGCTACCGTCCGCAGTTCTACTTCCGTACTACTGACGTGACGGGTACCATCGAACTGCCGGAAGGCGTAGAGATGGTAATGCCGGGCGACAACATCAAAATGGTTGTTACCCTGATCCACCCGATCGCGATGGACGA
>NZ_SZWP01000110.1:0-877 GCF_005280825.1 Citrobacter sp. wls829 | reverse complement strand
GGTGGATCAGTTTTGCACCGTTGGTAACACCTGATAGAATGGCTGGCTGGTTATACGGACGAAAGCGAGGTGAGAAAGGCTATCGAGTGTTACAGCATCAAAGGCAGTGAAGAGCAAACAGAATTTTTCTTAGGTGCAATTCTCGGAGATGAGTATTGAAAAAGGAAGAAGAGCTAATCACCAGCTTTATCTGGTGTGGTGCTACGGTGTGCGTTTATACGCAGGTAGTGAAGTTTGCAGGGACGACGATACAGCGTCACCTGTTACCAACAAACCTTAGAAGAGCAGTTGATCAGCAAGTGGCAGGGGCCGCCAACCACCAAGAAGCCAGCCCCCGCCGTATTCAACATTCCCAACGGAGAGAAGGAAATGCAGAACAGCAGCATTATGGCGTTAGCGCTCGCGCTGTGCAACGCAGAACGAGGTCAAGCGGTTAAAGTACCAGCAATGACTGGAAGCCAGCTTCATTTGCTTATGATGTGGCTACGGGCTTTACAGGAATGATACGAGGGGGCGTGATGCCCCCTTTGTATTTATGGTGTTAGGTGCGTTCGTTGCGTAAGGGCTTAAAGATTAGAAGTATCGCTTGCCACCCTACTGTTTGGAATGTAACGAACAACTGTTTGGGCCATGATCCCAGAAATGACCATCTTACTTAACTCAACCGTAGTTTCAGGAAGTTTCCAGGTTGCTTTATCTGAATCTGAAAACTCAGGTTTCCCATACTTCTGAGTTAACAATTGACTCAATGTGCCAAATTGACTCGCAGCGATACCTTCATTTTTTTTCTCATTACTGGCTACATTCGTTTGTACAAGACGATCTGCGCTATTAAAAAGGAATGTGACAGGGTAATCCCCCCATTTTTAACGGAGGC
>NZ_SZWP01000061.1:0-745 GCF_005280825.1 Citrobacter sp. wls829 | reverse complement strand
CGTCTCAGAAAACGGAATCTATGGTCACTCCCGTTTTTGCAACACCGATTTTGACGACAAGTTGGCTTGCTTGAATCTATCCGGCGTCTGAATGGGATTTTATTCCCGCGCCTCGATGAGTTCCGCGCCTGATGAACCTCCAGAAAATATACGGCTTCAATGAGCCTTTCCGTTTTACAGGTTCCTCAACAGGCCGGTGGGCCGTTAGTATCATCAATATCAGTATTCGCAAAACCAGATGAATGATTGTTTAAACTGGTGTATTTCTGCCTTTATGCTTCGTAAGTTTGCTGTCGCGCCGTCAGTGCCCAGGCTATTCTGGCCAGCTTGTTTGCCAGAGCACAGGTGACGACAAAGTTGCTTTTCCGACACAACAACTCCCTGACCCAGTCGGCCAACTTGCCAGACTGGTGTTCCAGTTTTTGTATGAATACCCTGGCACACTGAACCAACAAAGTTCGGATCTTTTTGTTGCCCCGCTTGCTAATCCCTAACAATGTCGTCCGACCTCCCGTGCTGTACTGTCGGGGTACCAGCCCTGTTGCCGCCGCAAAGTCACGGCTGCTGGCGTACTGCTTCCCGTCGCCAATCTCAGTTGAAATAGTACTGGCAGTCAGCGTCCCAACGCAGGGAATACTCAGCAAGCGCTGTCCAACCTCATCTTCGTCCAACTTTCGTTTCAACTGAGATTCCAGATCTTTAATCTGCTCAACAAGATAGTGATAATGCTGTTGTAATTTCAGCA